>JBBDVZ010000023.1:0-12428 GCA_040903115.1 Planctomycetaceae bacterium | reverse complement strand
TCGAGCTCGCCGAAGTCCCCCAACCCCTCCCTGGAAGGGAGGGGAGTTTTGAAACTGCCGTTAGAAGTCGCCTTCGACGTATTCACCGCCGGCCCGGGTCGCCAGGCCTTGAAAGACGGCAAGATCGATTGTTTCGCTGAGGAACTTCACGTGCCCATCACCGAAAACGAAGTGCACGCCGCCGGCATCGTGGCTGCTGAAGTCGTCGAAATGCGTGGCCGGATGGTTCGGAGTGTGGTCGGCGACGCCCAGAATCCGCGCCAGATGTTCTTCTCCCTGAGGCACTGCACCGGCCCAGGTCGAAAACCATTCCTGGTCGACGTCGGTCTTCCTCTCTCCCACAATGAAAGTGTTGCTTGTGCCATCGAGAATATCGGCAATTCCCGTCTTGCTGTTGTGAAAGAAGATTCCGTTGCTCGTGCAGGCCGTCGCGGGGGGAAGGCTGTGGCAGTCTTCGAGGTCCTGAGTCCCGAAGTTGCCGACGTAACTCGCCGTCGCCAGCGTCATGAGAAAATTTCCCGGCGTCGTCTCGTCTTCGATTTTCCAATCGGTGGGTCCGATATCGCTGGGGCTGCGGAAGACGGGAAGATACGTGAGCGCAGCCGGTTGATTCGTGGCATGAGTGATCGGCAGTTTGAAATCGAGTCGATCGTATAAGTTCCCTTGATCGACGTATGGCAATATCATCGCCGCCCAACCGAAGCCGCTTCCGCCTTCAACGTCAGGGCCTCCTGCCGTGACCCCGATCCATCCGGAAGGAAACATCTTGTAGACCTCATGGTAGTTGTGCAGCGCCAGGCCGATTTGCTTGAGATTGTTACGGTTCTGCGTGCGCCGTGCCGCGGCGCGGGCCATCTGGACGGCCGGCAGCAAGAGTGCAATCAAAATCGCAATGATGGCAATGACCACCAGCAGCTCGATTAACGTGAAACCCTTGCGGGCGCGCTTGCGAAATGAAAACAGCGTAGACATTGAAATAATCCTCTCTCGAATGCTGCCGCAGGCGCGGCGACAATCGGCCGCGGGGCAGCGAAAAAATACGGATGAAAAAACGCAGGTCCGGCTTGCGTAATGGATGATCAAACCGTTGCCTTGACTTTGGCGAACGGCCACGCCTTCGTCGCGCGGGTGAAAAATGGGACCGCGCAACGACATCGGTCGATCAAATCCGAATCGCAGCAAGCGTCAGCAGCGGTCACCGGGCAGTGCTTGATTGACATGACCGGCAGCGGCTTCCGCTAGGGCGCAATCAAGCACAGTTGCGGATTCGATCGCGGGACGTTTAGCCGCGTGCAGGCGGACCGCGAGAGAGGGGCAGCCCATGAAAGGGGGCCGCCAGGGCAGAGACGGCTTGCAGCCGCAACTCCGCAACCTGGCCCGTCAAACCGACCAGCGTCACTTGCGCGGGAGCAAGCGGCTTGGCCGAGAGCATTTTGCAAACGGCACAATCGTCGTCATCAAGGGGTGCGTGTGACGGGCAGTCGGGACAATGACGATTGGGCGTCGCATCATCGCAACCGTCGGACGTCGCTACGCTATCAGAATCGTGATTGTGATGGTGGCAGTGTGACCCATGGTGGTGAGCGTGCGAATGCTCGGAACTGTCCGCGGTTGCGTCGACCAATCCGTGTAGGTGTTGGTGCGTACCGATGGCGCCCGTCGTCGCCAACAGATAGGCGACCAGGGTCACAAGCGCAACTGGACGGACGCACAACTTACGCATGGAAACACACGACGGACAGGTCAATTAGCCGCGAGATGCACGCAGACTGGCACCAGTCAGTATTGCAACTGGATTGCAGTCATGTCAACACGCTGACCCACGAACTGCACGTGGACGCGGGTACCATTCGCTGAATCGAGCCGTGGGGTTCATCCCCACGGTCCGCGGCAATTGTCATCAAACCCGCCCCACGCATTCCCGCGTCGCGCAGACCGGCGGGTTAAACCCGCCGGCTCGTGGGCACGTCGGTGGGTGGCGGTCACGGCGACCGCATTCGGTACGCCGTGTTTGGCCGAAGTGTTGACGAAAACGGCAAAAGTTGTCGCTTTTTTGCCGTAGGCGGAAGCGGACCCGCGCTGCTGGTCTACACCACTGCCCGGACCGCGTTTGCCAGGCGCCGAGTGCCCTCATCGAGTTTCGACGGCTCTTCGACGCCGAAACTCAAGCGCATTTGATGCGAGGGTCGGCTGGCTTTCTCGCCGCCGTAGCACAATTCGCCGGGGACGTACATCACTCCCTCGACGTTTGCCGCTTGCCGGAATAGCGGGCTCGTGAAGCCCGTTTCCATGTGATCCGGCAGAGTCATCCACACGTACAAGCCGCCGTGCGGGTGTACCCAGGTCACCCCCTCTATGCCGGCGAAATGCGTGTCGATCGCGCGCAGCATGCAGTCCCTCTTGTTGCGATACGAGTCGCGAACCTTCTCGACGTGCGGGGCGTACAAACCCCGCTGCATCACGGTGGCAATTAAGTGCTGGTTGAAGTTCGCCGAGCCGAAGTCTTCGTTCCCCTTGCGATCGCAAATGGGAGCAATCAAATCGCGAGGCAACACCCCATACCCCACCCGTAGCCCGGGCGAAAAACTCTTCGAGAACGTCTGCGCCAGAATCACCGACTCGCGAGACCCATCGAACCCCCACACGCTGGGAAGCACCGGGCCGTCGTAACGCATCTCGCGATAAGCGGCATCCTCGAGCACGTACAGCCGATGAAACTTCGACCACCGCTTCGCAATTTCGACGATCCGCTCCCGCCGCGCAGCCGACAGGCACAAGCCGGTAGGGTTTTCGTAATAGCTGACGAGATAGATGAGCTTGACGCGGTCGAGTCGCCCGTCGGCTTCGAGACGAATCAGTTGGGCCTCGAGCGCGTCGGGATCCATGCCGTTCTCGTCGGTATCGACGGCGATTGTGCAGGCATTCAGACCGTTGAGCACGCCGAGAAACACAAAGTACGTCGGTGCCGCCACCAGGCAGATGTCGCCGGGATCGATGAGCGCATCGGCCACCAGTGAGAGGAACTGCTGCGAACCGGTGGTGAGGATGAGTTGCTCGGCGTCAATTCCCAGGTCCTCAACGGAACAACCTTCGAGTCGCGCCAGGTGCCCGAGCAGTTGTTGACGCAGAGTTTGAGCGCCCTGCGTGGTGCCATACTGCAGAACTTCTCGCGCGCGGCGGTCGTCGGCAAGCAGTTCGCGCACCGCTTGCCGCGTCTCTTCAACGGGCAGGCTGCCTGGATCGACCAAGCCGGCGGCCAGCGAAATGACGCCGGGATTCTCGACTCCCTGCTGCATCAAATAGCTGATGGCCTGCTTTTCGGTCCATCGTCGACGAAGGCTGAAGCTGGGTTCCGGCAAGCGGTTTGTCGAGGAGGTTTCAACAGGCATGCATGCATCCGTCGTAAGTCAAGCAGGGCTAGTCCACACCGGGCCGGCCCCTCGGAAGTACCCTTTAATCGTCACTGCCAGTAGAGACATCGTCAAGAGGCGCAAGCAAGCTGGAGCCGAGGCGGCACTTTCATTCGGCAGATTGTGCCGGAACCTGATTGCCGCCCGACAATGCGAAGTGCCGACGTGGCTGCCGGCGTGGACACCTGCTATTTTTGGTGCAGGAGCGCCCATTTGTAGCGCATTGACGACAATTGTCGCGCTTGCCAAGTTCGCGCTGGCTGCGTCATGCGGATTTCGTGCTTTGAGCTTTGTCATTGTTGGTGGCTTGATGCTGCTTCCCGTTCCCCTCGAATATCTGCTGGGTTTGCTGCTTTGGATAGCGGCCCTGGGCGGCGCTTTCGTTGTGCTGTTGCGGGCACGGCGCAGGCGGCGCGGCATTTCGGCACGGCTGCGCTTGGTGAATTTGGGGCTTTCGGTTTGGATGGGCCTCGCCCTGGTGACGGCCTGCGAGGTAGGGTTTGCGTTCTTCGTCGATCGCAGCGACGCATTCAACACGACGAACATTGCCCGCCGCTGGACCAGTCTGCACATCGACGGCGAGCGGAACGCAATGTCGTTTCGCGATTCGCGCGAGTTCGAAAAGTCTATTCCCGCCGGCACGCGCCGGCTCTGCTTCGTGGGCGACAGCTTCACGATGGGCCATGGGATTGTGAACATGGCCGACCGCTTCAGCGACCGTGTCGCCGCGGAACTCCAGAGCGAGCACCCCGGCAAGTACCTTGTCGCCAATATCGCCGATCTTGGACTCGAGGTCGCGCAAGTCGAGGGGCGCGTCGGCGCGATATTGAAGGAAGGCTATGACGTCGACCTGGTCATTTACGTCATCTGCCTCAACGACATCGAGTATTATGCCGACCGCATGTCACAACCCAATTCGGCAGCAACGAAGCAGCACGAGCAGCGAAAAACAGCAAAGCCGTTTTTCTTGATCTCAGAAACTTACTTCCTCAACTGGATGTACTTTCGCGTCTTGCAGGTTGCCGATACCCAGACGCGTGGCTACTACAATCGGTTGAAGGACGCCTACGATTCGCCGGCTTGGGAGCCGTTCCGGTCGCATCTCGATCAGCTCAATGCGTCGTGCCGGGCGCACAACGCCGAGCTGCGGATCGTCGTCTTTCCTTTTCTGCACAACCTCGGGCCCGATTATCCGTTTCTGTCCGCTCACGCGAAGATCGTCGAATACTGCAAGCAGAAGAACGTGCGCGTGCTCGATCTCGAACCGGTGCTGCGAGAACACGTCGGCGAACGTTTGACCGTCAATGCCTTTGATGCCCATCCCAACGAGCGCGCGCACGCGATCGCCGCCGAAGCCATCATGAAAAACTTGTTGGCGGACCTCACGTCTGATAGTCAATCGCCTGAAGCGCCGAAGTAGCCATGCCGGACAACACTGAAACTTACAGACTCAAGTTGGCACCGCCCGAGCAACCGAAAGGATCCTCTCGGGGCGTTTGGGTTGTGGTCGGTTTGCTGTTGTGCGCACATGCGGGGTTGGCCGTGGACTGTGCGAATCGATTGACGGTCACGCACGATGAATACTGGCATTTGCCCGTCGGACTGCTGAATCTGAAAACCGGACGGTTCGACTACGACAACCTCAATCCGCCGTTGGTGCGAATGTGGGCGGCATTGCCTTTGCTGCTGACGGCGCGCGTGCCCGACCCCATCGACACGGGGCTCGATGCGACCGGTCACGGCGATGCCTTTCTGGCGGCCAACGGCGAAAACTACCACGAGCTGTTTGCTCACGGCCGCTGGATGATTGTCGTTCTGTCGGTGGCGACCGGAGTCGTGCTAGCCGTTTGGGCTCACGAGCTATTTGGCAACGCGGCGGCGATATTGACGGCACTCTTTTGGTCGGCGTGCCCCACGGTGTTGATGAATGCCGCCCTCGTCACCACCGATTTGGGTGCGGCGTTCTTCTTTGCGGCGACGCTTTACACCGTTTGGAAGCACGCTCGGCGTCCAAGCTGGAAGGCCGCATTGTGCATTGGGTTGTTGCTGGGAATGGCACAACTGGCGAAGTACACATCGATTGTGCTTTTTCCCTTGGCCGCCCTGGTCTGGCTGTTGCTGCGCTTCGGGAATAACAAAGTCGAAGCGAGATCATTGTGGCAACTGGTCGGCCATTGGGTTTCGGCGATGTTGATTAGTGTCGTGGTCTGGAACGCCGGTTACCTTTTTCAAGGCAGCTTCACGCGGTTCGGCGATTATCAGTTCGATAGCAAGTCGCTGGCCAAGCTTTCGAAGCACTCGTTGTTGTCGCGGTTGCCGGTTCCGTTGCCTGATGACTACGTGAAGGGTCTCGATCGGCAGCGGCACATTATGGAGAGCAAGCATCCGGTCTATCTCGACGGCCGCTGGTCGACGACCGGGTTCTCCGATTATTACTTGAAGGCGCTCTGGTACAAGGTGCCTCACGCGCTGCAGTTGCTGGCGATGGCATCGTTGTTGTTCGTGTTGATGCCAGGACGCGAGCCTCGCCAGTTACGAGTGCAGCTTTCGCTGTTGGTGCCGGCGGTTGGCCTCGTTGCGATCGCCGGGCAATCGAGCATGCAACTGGGAATTCGCTACCTGTTGCCGATGTTTCCGCTGCTGATTCTGTTTGCGGGACAAGCCGGACGATGGCTGCGCTGGCGGCGGTATCCCGTGCGGGCGGCGCTGATTGTGCTCCTGGCAATCGCAGCGTCGTTTTCCGTGCGACATCATCCGCACCATTTAGCGTACTTCAACGAGCTTGCCGGCGGGCCGGCCCTCGGACACACGCACCTGCTCGACTCGAATCTTGACTGGGGCCAGGATCTGCGGGCGTTAAAGCAATATCTCGACGCGCAAGAGATCACCGACGTCGGCCTGGCGTATTTCGGCACCGTGCCCCCCGCGTCGTTGGGCATTCGCTACCATGTCGCGCCTTCGCGAATTCCGAAGCCCGGCTGGCACGCCGTCAGCGTGAACTTCGTGCAAGGCCGCCCGCATTGGCTTCGCGAACCCGACGGCACGATCCGTCCGGTCGACTTCGATGAGTTTGGCTACTTCCGAGCGTTCGAGCCGGTCGCTCGAATTGGCTACTCGATCTGGGTATACCACATTCCCGAGTATTCAGATCGACGTTAAACTCGGCGAGCGGCCGGTGTTAGCCGGCTGGTTGATCTAAAATCTCTTGACGCCATCTGGGGGTTTCGTGAGCCGCGTCGCCCTGATCACCGGAGTCACCGGACAGGACGGCACGTATCTGGCCGAGTTCCTGCTGGAGAAGGGTTACTCGGTGCACGGCACTGTATTCAGCGAACGCGCCGTCGCGATTCCCAACGTGATCACGCATCATGCCGACCTGACCGACGGGTCGAACCTCGAAAGCATTATCGACGACGTCCGGCCCGACGAAGTGTACAACTTTGCCGCCCAGAGCCACGTGCCGCTTTCCTTCGAGAAGCCCGTCTACACGGCCAACGTCACTGGACTGGGCGCATTGCGAATGCTCGAAGCGATCCACCTGCACCAGCAACGCACTGGCCGCAGCGTGCGCTTCTTTCAGGCTTCGTCGAGCGCGATGTTTGACACGGCCCAGAGTCCACAAAACGAACAGACGCCGTTTCATCCCCGTAATCCTTACGCCTGCGCGAAGGCGTTCGCCCACTGGCAGACGATCAATTACCGCGAAGCGTATGGCGTGTTCGCCTGCAACGGGATTTTATTCAATCACGAGTCGCCCCGCCGGCCGGAACGTTTCGTCAGCCGAAAGATTACGCGTGCCGCGGCACGCATCAAGCTTGGGTTGCAGGCCACGCTCGCGATGGGCAACCTCGACGCCCAGCGCGACTGGGGATTCGCCGGCGACTATGTCGCAGCGATGTGGTTGATGCTTCAACACGAGTCGCCCGACGACTACGTGATCGCTACCGGCCAGGCGCATTCGGTGCGCGAGTTCGTCGAAGAAGCGTTCGGCTACCTGGACCTCGACTACCGCGAGCATGTCGAGCTGGACCCGCAATTCTCGCGGCCTGCGGACGCCGACGTGCTGTGCGGCGATGCCTCAAAAATCCGCCATGTGCTCGGCTGGGAACCGAAAGTCACGTTCCGCGAACTGGCCCGCATGATGACCGATTACGACCTGGAATTGGCGCGACATGAAAAATAAGCCCACGGACGGCCGTCCGTGGGCTTATGGCGCTGTGACAATCACTCATCGACAATCGTCAGCTTGATCTCGTCGGAATTGCCGCGGAGCTCGGGCGCATACATGGCGTAGGCCTTGGTGGGCAGCGCGCTAAAGCGGCCGGGGATTTCCGCCCGCACGCGATAGCTCACGCTATGCTTGCCGCGAGCCAGCGTGCGCGAAAACATCGTCACCCGCTCGTCTCGCAGCTCGATGTAGGCCCGCAGTCCGTTGTCGGCGTATCCGCTTTGCACGTCGACCGGCTCGAAGCCCGCCGCCTTCATGTCCTCGAAGACGAGATACTCGTAGTCGTTCTTGCTGTCGATCTCGAGCTCGATTTCCACCAGCTCGCCGCTTTTGAGCGACGCGAGATTCGCGAGCGCTTCGCGGCGGTATTTCTCGACGCGCTGGTCGACGGCCTGGCCGCGCGACCCGGCGACCTTCTCTTGCTTGTCGTCGCGAATCAGCCGGTAATACTTTCGATTGACCTTCAGCTCGAGCCCCGCGCGGGTGATCATTTCTTCCTGCGTGAAGTTGGTCACGTATGCGTTGAAATACAACGGGCCCTTGCCCTGCTTTCGCAACTCGATGGTATGCTCGCCCGAATCGACCGCGTCTCCCACCAGGTCGAATGTGTTGTCGAAGCTGAAGAGGTTGTCGGCATTGATCTTCACTTCCTTCTGCTTTTTGCCGTCGTAGAGGATCTCGACGGTCATGTCCGGCTTGTCTTCGCCGCTGGCTTGCAGGTAATCGGCCATGGCTTCGATCGCGATCGCCGTATCGCGCGTGCTGTCCCAGTAGGTGGCGTGCTTGCGATTATTCAACAGGTATTTGACGAGCCGCGAAGCTTTTGGATCGTCGGGACGCGTCTTGGCCAGCAGCTTTAGATAGTAGGCGTTGGCTTCGATCTCGCTGCCGTACCAGTACCACCAGTAACCCTCGTCGATCTTGAGGTAGGCCGTCTGATTTTCTTCGTCCTGCACGAGGAACTGGTCGATGTTCCGGATGATCATGTTGAGCTTTTCTATGTCCTGCACCTTATGTAGGGCCAGACCGAACATGCCTTTCGCGTAGACGGAGAGTTCGGTGCGGTCGCGATACAGGTAGTCGAGCATCGCGTTTTCGACGACGTCGGCGTCGACAAGCACCATGAAGACCAGCGCATCGAGATTATCGGCACGGAGCTTATAAGGTTCCGGCTTCTTTTCCAGCTTGGCATTATCGAGTTGTTTGATCTGATCGGCCTGATAGCGTTTGAGCCAGCCGGCGCCGTTCTCCATCACGCCGGGGACGATCGCCACGCCGTTTTGCTGTGCGATCTGCAATCCGTGAACGACGAGTGCCGTCGTGTGCGCGTCGGAGTGTTCGCCCCAGCCGGAGAACCAGCCCCAGCCGCCGTCGGTAAGCTGCATCTCGGTCAGCGCCTGCAGTCCCTGTTTGACCATGCGTTCGACCTCGGCCTGGTCGAAGACGGGGTTGTGCTTGTAGTGCCGCCATTGTTCGGCCCGTTCGCCGGCCTCTCCCAATTCCTGGGCATTGAGGTTCGTGCGCTTGTTTTTGATCTGCTCGAGGTTCACGTTCATCCGCTTGAGCAGGTTTTGCGTGATGACCGTGGGCAAAAAGCGATTGAGCGTAGTGTCGGTCGTCTTGTGCGGGTAGCTCACCAGGTAAGGCAGGGCATCAACCAAGGCCCCGGCAAGCGACGGGGAGTAACGGACTTCGAGCCGGGTGTCGCTGATGCGGCGGGCGTCGGGCACTTTGATCGAGATTTTCGACGACATCTTGTCGGGGCGGATGACGCCGGTGTACGACTCGGTCTTGAGCATGCCGTGGATGTAGACCGGGAAGCGCATCTCCATCGCGTCGGATTCTTCATCGGTGAGCGCCTTCATGCGCACGACGGCTTCGCCCGGCTTGGCCGCCTTCACGCGCCAGTCGACGCGCGTTTCGCCGCCCGAGGGAATGTTGACGGACTGCGTCAAGTTGCCCATCGGCGCCAACTGATCGCCGTCGAGCTCGAGCACGACCTGCGCCGTCTTTGGAGTCGGCAAGTAATTGTGCACGTTGGCCGAAAGGACGACCTCGTCGGTCTCGGTGAAGAACCGCGGCGCCTGCATGCGCACGAGCAAGTTCTTGTTGGTGACGACTTCGGCTTCACCCTGCCCGACTTTCGTGCCGTGCCCCATCGTCCATGCGCGGATCTTCCACGTGGTGAGGTTCTCGGGCATCGTGAGCGCGACTTCGACGATGCCGTCGGAGTTGGGGCTAAGCGCGACGGCCCAGAATGCGGTGTCGGCGAACTCTTTGCGGACCGTGGGCTGGACGAGAGTCTCAGGGCCACCCTGCGCACCTTGTGCCGGGGCCGCTTCCAAAGCCATCGGCATGGCAGCCGCTTCGTCCGCGATCGCTCGCCCGGCGCCCGGTGCCATTGCCTTTCCGGCAGCGAGTTCCCGCCTTCCGCGGGAAAACATGCGAATGTTGCCCGGGGGTAGTGCGCCCCGAATCTCCGAATCCGTATCAACCAAATCGCCGAATACTCCTAGTCCCACCATCGCCGTCTCGCCCTGTTTCAGCAGGTTGTAGAACACGCGATCGAGCGTCGAGTGCGTTTGCGGTTGATGGCTGCGGCGCCATTTCCAGAAGAACTCGCGGATTTCCGGCACGTTCGAGCCGCCCGAGATGTACTCGACGCTCTTATCGTAAACGGTGACGACCGTCGAACCGATGAACGGCTTGCCCATCAGGTCCGTCAACTTGAGCGTGATCTTGGCCGCAGCCCCGGGCTTGTACTCTTTCGACGAGGGCAATACTTCGACGTTGGCGACGCGCTTCTCCGGAGGCACGACCACTTCGCGAGTTTCAGTATGAATCTTGCCGTCGGAAATGGTGAATGCCTCGATAAAGAAGTTCGGCATGTCCTTCTTGTCTATCGAGATTTCATGCACGGTGCTCTTGCCGGTGAGCCGAAGAATCTGTGGGCGCGGATATACGCCGTTGGCCGGACGCACGAACAGCGCCACCGTGCTGCCGACGCGGTTCGTGTTGATCATCAGCCGCACCTTCTCGCCCGGCTGATATTCGCGCTTGTCGGTGATGAGCTCCAAATCGTCGAAGCGGTATTGGCCGCCGTCGAAATTCGGTCCTGTGACCGTGAAGACGTAACCCCCCTCGATCGTGTGCTGCTTGGCATCAGTCACCTTGTACGAGAGCCGATACTGGCCGGGCTGCGACGGTTTGATCGATTGGTTGGCTTCGCCTCGCTCGTTGGCGTCGAGATTCCATGTTTCGACTTCGGTCTCGACCGGCTCGCCCTTTTTGTCGTACTTGATTTGCAGCAGCGACAGCACACCCTTGCCGGCGACCGGTTTTCGATCGAGCGTTTGCGCCTTGAAACTCGCCTCGACAACGTCGCCCGTCCGGTAATGGCCGCGGTTCACCCAGGCGAAGACCTTGAACGGCTCGCGCGCGACCAGCACCTGGCCGTTGCCGACGATGGTCCGCCGCGACTGATCGATGACCTCGGCGGTGATCTCATAGCGGTGGTCCTGGTCGCCGTGGATTGCTTTCGCCAAGGCCGTGTCGATTTCGACTTTAACGGTGCCGTCTTCGCCGATTTCGACCTCGTTATCGAGCACGACCTCGGGGGGATCGCTGCGCTGCGGCCACCAGAACGGATACGGCCGAACGCATCCCCACATGCGCCAGCCGGGATACCAATCGTAATCGGAGGCGAACCACCAGTAGCCGGGTCCGTAGAACCAATCCCAGATGCCGACGGGGTACCAGTGGCTGTTGTGATTAGTGCGGGTGACCTTGTAGTGCACCTTCGCATGGGTGACAGGCGCGCCGAAGTAATACTTGGCGCGAATGGTGGCCGTGATCTTTTCTCCGAGCATCACCGGTTCGCTGGGAGCCTCGACGGCGACTTCGTATTCGGGCTTCTTGTACTCTTCGACGCGGAACGAGCCGCCGCCGACGGCACCCGGACTGTTGACCAGCGCGATGCCATAGTGCCCGAGCGTGGCGTCGCCGGGGAGCGCGTACTCTCCGCTAAAACCGCCGAACGCATCGCTTCGAAAGGCCTTATCGAGAGCGGTTTCACCCTTAGGATTCGTGATCCGCAGCGTAAACGACGTATTGGCGAAATTGGAGACGTCGTCCTGATCGTACTTCGCGTTGCGGACCCAGACATTGAACTTCACCGGTTGCTCGGGCCGGTAGACGGGACGATCGGTCGCAATGAAGACCTTGTTCTCGTTGTATTCGGCGTCGTAGCGTTGTCCGTACCAGACGTTTTCGAATCCGAGATACGCGAGCCTGCCTCCCTTGGTGCGCGCCGCGATGAGCCACTGGAATTCCTGTTCGACCTGCTTGGGTTCTGGAATGACTTGTCCGTCGGCATCGGTGGCCTCGGCGAAGTTGCGCGTCAACACCGTAAAGTCGTTCCGTCCGACCTGCTTGGACTGAAAGCCGAAAAACTCGACGTTCGCGCCGGCAATCGGCTTGCCCGTCACCGCGTCGGCCACGTAGTACAGGGTTCGTCCATCCAGCGGCTTATGGACGATCACCGTGTCGTCGATCCAAATGACAATGCGGCTGATATTCCCGTCGGCCACCTTCGCGGTAAGGAGGTAAGCTCCGGCCTTTTGCAAAGGCGTGGCGACGGTGGTGCGACTGTCGAAGTGATTCTCGCGCGGTTGCAATTCGAGGTCCCAGTTGGCGACGCGCTCGCCGAGGTATTGGTTCTCGTTTTGCTGGATCAGCCGGTATCCGATGTCGCCAACGTTCACCGAGTTCCAGTCGAGCCGCTTGGGTTT
>JBBDVZ010000022.1:0-12497 GCA_040903115.1 Planctomycetaceae bacterium | reverse complement strand
AATTTCAAACACTTTCGCCGTCACGCCGCCGGCCAACATCCGCTCGACGTCGGGGCCGATCGGGTTGTGATCGTGGATGACCACGACGACATTGTCGCGGTGTATCGTGGCGGCTCGGCTTGATGCCGGCTGATCGTCATTGTCGGCTCGAACTGTCCGCGGCGAGACGATGCCGTTCTGCACGGCGGCCGCAACGAACGATGCACCAACGGTCGTTAGAAATTGCCGGCGATCGACCATGTGTGATTTCCTCGTACGCAATTCGGCGTTGTTCAGTATTGCCAGCGTACGAGGTCAAGGCGCGCGTATCAACTTCGGGAAGAGCACTGGCGGAACCAGTGGCACCCTCAAATCGCACTGGCGAGACGCCAGTGGCACCCTACGCCGTTAACCGTTCGATTTAGCGTGTTCTTGGGGTGCCACGGGCTCTGCCCGTGTCTTCGTCCACCGTGCGAAGGGCACTGGCAACGCGTATCAACTTCGAGAAGAGCACTGGCGAGACGTCAGTGGCACCCTACGCCGTTAACCGTTCGATTTAGCGTGTTCTTGGGGTGCCACGGGCTCTGCCCGTGTCTTCGTCCACCGCGCGAAGGGCACAGGCGCGCGTATCAACTTCGGGAAGAGCACTGGCGAGACGCCAGTGGCACCCTGAAATCGCACTGGCGAGACGCCAGTGGCACCCACAAATCGCACTGGCGAGACGCCAGTGGCACCCTCAAATCGCCCGTGGCACCCTCGGTTGGCTATGCCGGGGCGAGTTCGACGGCTGGTGCAGCGGCAGCCGGCGCAATGGCGGGCTTGATGGCTTCGACCAGTATGCCGCCCATTTTGAAGAACCGGTGCACCGGGGTGAACCAGATTTGCCCCTTCCACGGCAGGCCCGATTCTTCGCACGCGCGCTGGAGCTCGACGCGATTGTAGGTGCGGCATTTCCAGGTGCGACTGACGATCGCGCCGGAAAACGTGTCCTCAGTGGCCAAAATCAAAGCGCTGCCGCCCGGCTTGAGCACGCGGCCGATCTCCTGCAAACCGGGTTGCGGGTCGGGCAGGTGTTCGATCACCCATCCCAACGTCGCGCAATCGATGCACGAGTCGGCCAACGGGAGCCGCAGCATGTCGCCCGCGATGTAAGCGGGGCGATTACTTTTCAATCGCAGCCGCGCGCGGCGAAGCATTTGGTGGGAAAGGTCGCAGGCGATGAGCAGCGCATCGGGCCTGGCTTCCTTCAACAAATGACCGAGGATCTGTCCGGCGCCCGAGCCAACGTCGAGAATGGTTCGATGGGCGCTGACATCGAACTTTCGCGAACGCAGGATGTGGCCGACCAGGGGCTCATGCAGCGAAATCAGGCTGCCGAAAGCCAACATCGCGCCGGCAGGGCCGTCGTAGAGTTGGCGGATGTGACTTCGGTATTGCGGAAGACTGAGCTTGCGCATTCCCTGAAATTCGACGATGCGGCGAATCGCCGGTTTTGGGTTTCGCCGTTCTTTAGGTGCTTTTGTGAGCGATGTCATGACGAGCGACGACCGTTGCGCCTTTCCCTGCGAGAGTTGCCGTTCACCCCCAGACAGTCAGCAATTTTGATCGAAGCGCTCGCGCGCCTCGATTCGGGAATTGGTCATCACCGACTCAGACCAGACCCGCAAAGTTCAGAATTATAACACTCAATCGCCAGAATTCCGCCGTAGAAGGCAATCGTCGGCGGTTTTCTGGGAGATTTCGCCGACTCTCGCACGCCATCCGGCTGACGGTCCGATACTTGCAGGCTACAGACGTGCCGAAATCTCCTTGAACGCCCGCATTTTCACCATTATATTGAATAGCGGCTCAAACCTCCCCCGCCGTCTATTTGAGGGCAATGCAGAGCGCGATGGCGGTTTGAAGCGAAGGGACCATGCCGAAGCGATTCGAGCGAACGGCGTGTCTCTGCCAGCCGATTGTTTGCCTGGCCCAGTCCGCGATCCCGTCTTTCCCCGCAGCATTAAACTGAAACAAGGCAGTCCATCACCGCAGGGCGACCAAGAGCTCCCCTGGCAGGCGGCGGTCCGAGAGTGAACGAGTCCGAGGACTTCGAATTGAGTCGCGCCGAAAAGTCAGGGATGCTTATCTAATGTCTCAGGTCATCGATATTCGCAAAGTTTCCGATCCTCGCGAAGTGATTCACCGCGTCGCGAGCCTGCTTTCCGAGGGACACCTTGTCGGGTTGCCGACCGAAACCGTCTATCTGCCCGCCGCGCTGAGCGTGCACGCGGCCGCCGTCGAAAAACTTCGCCTCGCGGTGAACGGGTCTCAGCCGCCCGGGTTTCCGCTGTTGATTAGCGGACAGGAGGAGGCGCTGGATTTTGCCCCCGCGATGCCTCGGCTGGCGCAAAAACTGGCTCGCCGCTGCTGGCCCGGTCCGGTGACCATTGCCGTCGACGTTGGTAAGGAAAAAGGACTGCTCGCTCAATTGCCCGCGGCGAGCCAGGATCTGGTCGCGCCGGGCGGACAAGTTCAATTTCGGGTTTCGTCCCACGAAATCGTGCAGTCGGTGCTGAAGCTGTTGCCGGCCCCGCTCGTCACCACGACAGAGGCCGGTTTGCCGGAGCATCCTTCCGCCACGGCCCGTGATGTGCAACAGCGATTCGGTAAGAGTATCTCCTTGATTGTCGACGATGGAGCCTGCCGCTACGGCGGACCATCGACGCTGGTGAGCGTGACCAACAATACATGGCGAATGGTGAATCAGGGCGTCGTGAGTGAAACCATGTTGGGTCGACTGTCGAGCGAAACTTATCTGTTCGTGTGCACGGGCAATACCTGCCGCAGTCCAATGGCCGAGGCTTACTTTCGCAAAATGCTGGCCGAACGGTTAAAATGCAGTGAGGACGAACTTGCCGATCGAGGATACATCGTCGCCTCGGCCGGTTTGGCGGCCGTCGGAGGCGCCCCGGCAAGTCCGGACGCCGTCGACGTCTTGGCTCGTCAGGGCATCGACCTGAGCAGCCACGACAGCCAACCGTTGACCGAGCGGCTGCTCGATCAGGCCGACCACATTTTCACCATGACGCGGGGCCATGCGGAATCGATCCTCTCGTGTCGCCCGGAGTTGGCCGACCGTGTGGAACTTCTGGCGGCCGACCACGCCGACGTTTACGATCCGATTGGAGGAGGCGTGGCCGAGTACGAACAATGTGCGAGTGAAATCGAGCAGCACGTGCGTACAATCGTGAGCAGGATTCAACCAACTTAACGATGCCCATGTTCCGAAAGCCGCGTTGAAACAAACACGGGACTTAGGGCACTCGTCAAAATAACTGGAGCAATTTCGTTGAATGACGAAGCACGAAATCCGAATGACGAAGGAAATCCGAAGCACGAAGCATCGAGCCGGCGGGTTTATCCCGCCGGTCTTCGGCAATGTGCATCACGCTCGCTGTTATTCTCCAACTCCCGACCGAGAGGCTGATGTCTTGAAATGGCGAGCGGGTGCCGCGAGGCCGAAGACCGCGGGGTTAAACCCCGCGGCTCGAGGTCGATCGCCATTGTTTCGTGCTTAGGTCATTCGTGCTTCTTTCGACATTCGGATTTCGTGCTTCGGATTTCACCAAGAATTGTTCAGCTTATTTCGACGAACGCACTCAATGAGCGGATACTCCACCGCCGGAAGCGTGGATGAGAGCCATGAAACCCATGAAAATAGCCGTCGCCAGCGACCATCGAGGATACGACGTCAAGGGGAAGATCTTGCCGCTGATCGGCGATCTCGGCCACGAAGGAATCGACTTCGGCCCGTTGAACCCCGAAAGCGTCGACTATCCCGACTTTGCCGCCAAGGTTGCCAAGGCGGTCTCCAAAGGCGAAGTCGACCGCGGCATTCTGATCTGCGGCACGGGAATCGGCATGTGCATCACGGCCAACAAGTTCCCCGGCGTCCGCGCGGCCGCGTGCCACGACGATCTCACAGCCGAGATGAGCCGCCTGCACAACGATGCCAACGTGCTGTGCCTTTCCGGCGACCTGCTCGGCGACCGGCTGGTGAACCGGATGGTGGAAATCTGGCTGAAGACCAAATTCGAGGGAGGCCGCCACGCGCGGCGTGTCGCCAAGATCACGCAACTCGAGGCGGAAAGCGGCTGCAAACCGAACGAGCCGGCCGATAAGGATGCGCGCGCGTCCTGAGGGCATTCTCGCGTTTCGTCTTTCCCTCTTCCCTTCACGCGTCTTGCCGCGCTCGTTTGCTTGAGTGCGTCGCGTTCTCGCTCCTGCATTCGCTCGCACTCATCGCGTTGACACTTTTTGCGCACTTTGTCTCGGCGCTCATTGACCTCGTCTTCGACCCCTTCGAGTTCGATCCGTTCTCGTTGGTTCGGGGCGATCTTCTCTCATTTTTCGCTGGCCTTCCCTGCCTTCCTGGCGAATTCGGGTCGAGGTAAATTCCTTGTTACGCTTACGCAAGTCCCACACGGCGACCATGCCATTGCTGGAGCCGGTCGCGAAGAGTTCATCATCTGCTGCCACGATGGCGGTGATCGATTCCTGTCGCAATTGCAAGCTCTCGACGAGCCTACCGGTCCGAACATCCCACACCTGGACCCTTCCGGCTGAATGCCCGGTAAAGAGGCGCTTCGACGTGGGCGAAAAGGCGGCGGCAGTTACTCCTTCGCCAATCGGATGAGCCTGTTCGCCCATTTGAGTCCAAAGGATGGCAGGGCCATCCGTACAATAACTGGCGAAGTTACCATTCAAGGCAAACCGGATGCCATCAACGCGCTCTGCGTCTGCGCTTTGCTTAAGCGACTTGTGTGTCCTTGCCTCGGGATTCCATAACGCGACGTTTCCGCCGGTGTCGCCGACGACTACTAAATCTCCTTTTGAGTTGAAGGCGACCGCGGAGATTGGTTTTTGGCCGCTCCGTAGCTGGGGGTCGGGAAACGGGGTGCCAATTTTCTTGCTATTCGCCACGCTCCAAATTTGCGCCGTGCCAACGTCGTTGGGACGTTTGTCGCCGAACACCAACTTCTCCGGGTCCGGCGAAAAATCCAGAGCGAGCGCCGGAAACGGATGCTGCACGACTTTGGGCTCAACTTGAGCCTGCAACCTCAAATCCCAGAGCTCGACGACGCCATCTTGCGCGATGGTGCCCAACCATTTCTGGTCGGGCGAAATCACGATTTTTGACCGAGCCGCCGCGTATCTGATTGGGGGGCTGCCCTGTGACTTTGACGCAACCTTCCAAGTCTCAAACGTGCCATCCAAACAGGCCGACGCCAATTCTCGACCTGAATCGATGAAGAGCAAATCGGCAACCGGGCTTCCCCTTTGGTATTTCAGAAGCTGGCCGTACTGGAGCGCCGTTTTGGCCTCGACCACCAACGCCTTCGCCAATGAGCTTTCCTCCGACCACGAAAGTGCGCTCTCACCTTCGCGATAGGCGGTCATATAGTCGAATGCTGCCATTGCGGCTTGTGCGGCCTTGAAGTGATTTTCGAAATTGACGGCGCTCAGTTGCCCGAAAACTCGCCGATGCTCGTCCTTGAGTCGGGTTCTCCGACCCTCCAACAGTCGCTGCGCGCTTTGCAATTGGTCGGCCTTCTCGCGGCACCATTTGCACGGCGGGATCTCCGGAGATTCTTCCGGGATCAACGGCTCGACTTGCTTCAGCATCGCTTGCCCCTCTTCGAGTTTCCCGTCGTTGATTAATTGCTCTGCCGAATTGAGGGACGCGGCAACGCCTGCGAGGTCGACGCCGATTTTTTGCAGCGTTTGATCGACAACTGCTAAGTCTTGCTCCTCAGCGACCGCGGCCTTTGCGTCATCGAGTTCGGATTGGGACTGAGCTCGAAGCTGCCGATGCTGTTCGTGCCACGAGAGTTTCGCACAAGCGTCGGTCGCCGATTGAAAACTTGAGACGGCGACTGGAAAGCGGTCTGCCTTCATTTCCTTCAATCCAAGACTACGAGCCCTCTGATACGAGTCAAACTGTTGCTGACGGTTTTCCCATTCATTTTGCAGGGAGACTGGAACGTCGACCAGAGTATCGAATTTGGGATCATTGCCGTCTGCGCAGGTGGCTCGAATCCGTATTTGTTTCGCACAGCTAGGGTAGGCGTCCGCGATGCGCAGATCATTAGTCGTCGGCGGGATAGCGAATCGGACGCCGAATTCTTGCTTGGCGTCGATTACCCACGGTCCGAGGGTGCTTGCATGGAGACAGCTCCATTCTTCTCCAACGAGGCCGGCGACGTGAAGCTGATACAGGCCGTGAGTTGGATCTTTGTTTTCAATAACGATAAATGGATCGCCATCGGTGAGTTCCACGTCGAGTGCCGTGAAACCGGCATTCTTGAAGTTGATGTCGAGCGCTCCGGCGGTTTCAGGGTCACCGGTTTGCCACCCATGCGTAATGACCAGATCTGGCGCCCGCACGATGGGGATAATTGAGGCCGTTGCCGCCAACGATGTCGCTCCAAGGAGGCCCAAGGCAGTTATTGCAGAGGCGCGCAAACGCCCGCCCTGGCCCTCGAGTGGCAGCGTATCGCCCTTTCGATACAGCCAGATAAGCGCGCATACGTCAAAGAAAGACATTGCCAGTCCGCAGACGCCGAGGATTATCAGTGCCACGAC
The DNA here is from genome assembly GCA_040903115.1 of Planctomycetaceae bacterium. Lineage (GTDB taxonomy): Bacteria > Planctomycetota > Planctomycetia > Planctomycetales > Planctomycetaceae > JBBDVZ01. The sequence continues at coordinate 5,891 of JBBDVZ010000022.1, read as the reverse complement.
CAGCGCCATCGGCCATTGCATGGCGCTGAGTTCCTCTAAGTCAGTCGGATTCAGTGAGCCTATAATGATGCCCGGCGCAACCGCACCGGCAACGATACCCAGTGCGAATCGCAGGATGATTCCCAACTTGAGCATAAACACGCCCGACCGCTGTAGGTTCAAAAGGCGATTGGCGCCGATGATCATTAAAGAAAGAAGCGCCAAGCCCAAAGGAACGGATAAACCGGACGTCACGGACATCGGGAATCGGACTCGGCGCGGAAGGTTGGAAAGAAACCATGGGAAAAGTCCAATTTGGAAACTGCTGAACACAGGCAGGATGGTCAGCGCATAGACGCAAATTGCGTTGGCCGTTCGCGGAAAGTCCGATCGCGTGCACCACTTGGCATGCTCGGATCGGCCCCCTGCGGCAACGGTTGCCGGTCGGATGGCGGAGGCAAAAGGCTCGGTGCCGCTGAGCGGCTTCCAGCCGGTCATCCCCTCGCGCCAGCAAATCACGCTCGGCCGCAACCCACCTTGTCTGAGGCGTTTGAGAAGCGCCCGGCTTGAAAAAGGGCCGGAGGCCTCGCCATTTTCGGCGCGGACATACCAGACCGGTGTTTGATTACCCATTTGCTGCTCCTTGTTCCAAGTCAAGAGAGGCCGCGCACTGCTTGGTCAAGGGCTCCAGCAGGGTCGATGCTTCCTCGTAGTGCCCCGCAGCGATCAATTGCTTCCCGTGGGCGATCATCGCCGATTCCGTCCACCGGAGGTATCCGACGCCACCGATGGCTGCCAGGACCACGATAATGAGCAGCCCCACCGCGATGCGGCGGAGGTTTCTCAGCCGTGCGGACCTACGCTCCTCACGCATGGTCGAGGCAAACGGTTGTAATACGGCCAGCGGCAGCCACTCCGCCATGCCCTCTTGCCAGCCGAGTGTATTTGGATCGAGTCCTCTGGCATGCCAGGACTCGATCAACTGCTCGGGCGCGAACGGTCCCAGCGGTTTGTTGCCCTCGCCCCAAATGTACCAAGTAGAGGATGGGGTATTCATGGCCACTTGAAAAACGCTTGTGGAGGGGTTGTCACCCGCGATTCGGATCAGTCACGCGGCGATTTCCCGGAACGTGCTGTATTGGCGGCGATTACTGTCAAAGACGCAGCGATATTGAAAACAACGATAAGCATTTCACAACACACACGAAGAATAACCAGAGTGAGGATTGTCGCGAATACCGCAGCCGCAGCAGCAGCCAGATAGAAAATGGACCACGATTTCCACCTAGTCCCCGTTTCAGGAAACTTCTTGTCCAACGATTTTCGTTCCGCTTTTAGCTGGCTTACCGTCATCTTGGAATACTCGTCGCACAAATTTGCTTCCGGCTCGCGTGTTGGAGCAACTGGAGGCGCAGGACGAATGTTCTCTCGGGGGGATTTAGCTTCGGGAGCTTTCCTAACCTCAGCCATCTCTTCTTTCCGAATCAGGTCATCGAGACACGATTTCCTCATCTGGGCTTCGAACGGGATAGGCAGGCTCACTGCGTACCGACTCGGCAGCGACTTATAGAAGTACATTGCGACCTGGATCATCAGTCCGAGGCCCATCAGGCAAACGGCCCACAACCAAACGTGTCGGACGATGCACGGAGTCAGATAACGCTTGAATCCAAAATCGAAGAAGTCGAGGAAACTCGATACGCTTTGCTTATCCCGTTCGCCCCCCTTACTCGAAGTTTTTGCAGCCTTTTTAATAGGTCGAATCGGTTCGGAGGAGCCGAGATCCGAAAGTGCCGCCTCATCGCCCAAAAAGTCGTCAAAAGGTTCTTCGCTCGTGTCTCTGGGCGGCGTGTCCGCGATGTCTGGCATCGGCGGCATCGCCGGGATGTCTGGCATCGGCGGCGTCGCCGGGCCTGCCGCGGGCACGGCGACTGCCGCACCGCACTCGGGACACTTCACGCGTCGGCCCGCGTGCTCGTCTGGTACGCGACATACTTTGCCACATTTAAGACACGTGATCTTGATCGGCATAATCGCACCTCATAGATCGGGATGACAGTAGAGCAACTTCAGCACGAACAATCGATCGAACGGAATGTCTTAACGCTGAAGGCGTTGCAGAACATAGCCCAGGGCCAGCGCAGCGCCGCCCTGGGTCAAAGGTCGCAGGCAGATTCACCAACCCTGTAAGGGTTGCATCGAGGGCAGCGGAATACCCATGTTTCTGAAACCCCTTCAGGGTTTTTAATTCGTTACAACGTCCGTCGACCCGGCGTGGCGCTGCGCTGACGCCGGGCTATGATATCCAACCCCTTCGGGGTGAAGAATTTGTGGAAGCATCCCGTTGAACGTCGAACTTGGCACTACTGAATGACGAACGTTCATCGCGTGCACCGTCTGGCCTCGCCGCCCCACTGGTGCCAACTCAAGCAATTCCACTTCAGAAATTCTATCGTTCGAGCTCCACAGGCGCCGCGGCATTTATCACGAACGAGTCCGTCTGGAACGTGGCCAGCGCATTGACGTCCCACATCTGCTCGTAGTTGACATGGCTGTGAATGTCGAAATTGGCCGCGATCCATCGTACAGAGATTCGCGGGGCGTATCGACTAAAATGGCAATCCTTGCGGGCGGGCGCACGATTTCGCTGCCACACCGAACATTCGCTGCATCCTTTTCAAGCCGGGCGATTCGTTGTATCGTGACACCGTTCCAGAAAGATCGGCAAGCCGCAGTTTTGATTATCAGAAGGACGGTCGATGGACCCGACAAACCTCAGGTATGCCAAGACTCACGAATGGGTCCACGTCGAGGGAGACTCGGCGACCGTGGGCATCACCGATTTCGCGGTCAAGCAACTGACGGACCTGGTCTTCATCGAATTGCCGGCGGCCGGGGCGCGCTTGAAGGCCGGCCAGTCGTTTGGCGAGGTCGAAAGCGTCAAAGCCGTCAGCGACCTGTACGCTCCGGTGGCGGGCGAGGTCGTCGAATCCAATCGCGCGTTGGCCGATGATTTGGCCGTGCTGTCGGAAGACCCGTTTGGCAAAGGGTGGATGATCAGACTGAAGGTCACCGATACATCCGCACTCGGAAACTTGATGGACCGTGCCGGCTATGAGGCATTCTGCCAATCCGCAGAACATTGACCGACGGCTGGCACGGCGTGCCGCGGGTTGACGTTGGTTGCCGCTGGCATTATGAAGTTGTCCGTTAATTGGGTGGCGGGGCCTAAGGCTTTGCGTGGCCCCGATTGTGCGCACCAAACGGGGCCATGGCAAAAATGCCTTAGGCCCCGCCACCCACAACGTTTTGAGTTACCATACATGCTCATTATGAGTCGGCAAATAGGCCGCCGGGTTGAGGACGGCTTGTTGCACTGTGTCTCGCCCGGTCTTTCGTCGCGAGAACCTGAACCCAAATGACTTACCTGTTCAATACGCCCGACCAACGGCAGGAGATGCTCAAGACGATCGGCGTCGCATCGGTTGACGAGTTGTTTCGCCAGGTTCCCGAGAAGCTGCGGCTGCAGCGCGCGCTCGATCTTCCCACCCCGAAAACCGAAATCGAACTCGAAGCGCATGTCCGCCAATTGGCGGCTCGCAACGTCGGCATCTCAAAGCGAGTCTGCTTGCTCGGCGGCGGAGTGTACGACCATTACATTCCGGCGGCCGTCGATGAGATCGTCTCGCGGGGCGAATTCTACACGGCCTACACGCCGTACCAGGCCGAAGCCAGCCAGGGAAGTCTGCAGGCGTTTTACGAATACCAGTCGCTGATTTGCCGTTTGACCGGAATGGACGTGTCGAACGCCAGTCTGTACGAGGGAGGCACAGCCGTTAGCGAGGCCGCCTTCATGGCGATGCGCATTACGCAAAGGCACGAAAAAGTCGTCGTGCTCGGCTCGCTGCACCCCGAGTTCCGTCAAATTCTCGAAACGTACCTGCAGCATCTAAATTGTGAAGTGATCGCGGTGCCCACGCCGAACGGCACGGCCGATCCCGACGAGGTTGCCGCTGTTCTCGACGACAAGACCGCGTGCCTGATCGTTCAGCACCCGAACTTCTTCGGCTGTCTCGAGCAGGCCCGACAACTCACGGAGATTGCGCACGGGCGCGGTGCGCTGTCGATTGTGTGTTTAGATCCAATCAGCCTGGGCGTAATAGAGAACCCGGGCGCATTCGGCGCCGACATTGCCGTCGCCGAAGGACAATCGCTGGGCATTCCGATGCAGTACGGGGGGCCGTTTCTCGGCATCCTCGCCTGCCGCAACGAGTACGTGCGCAAGATGCCGGGGCGGCTTGTCGGGAAAACGACTGACCGCAACGGCAAAGACTGTTACGTGTTGAACCTGCAGGCGCGCGAGCAACACATCCGCCGCGAGAAAGCGACCAGCAACATCTGCACCAACCAAGGCTTGCTGGCGTTGAGAGCGACAGTTTACCTGTCGATGTTGGGACCAGCGGGCCTGAAAGAAGTCGCCAACCTTTGCTGCCAGAAGGCGCACTACGCCGCAGAGCAGTTATCGCAAATCGGCGGCGTGAGATTGATGTTCGACCGCCCGTTTTTCAAGGAGTTTGTGCTGGAGATCAGCGGCGACGTCGGCGATGTGCAAAAAAAGGCCGCCGCTGCCGGCTTCGACCTCGGCCCGAGCCTCGACGCGTTTTCGTTTCCCGCCCAGGGAAGAAACAACCGAGTCTCCGCGGGACTCTTGGTTGCCGTGACTGAAAAGCGAACGCGTGCGGAACTCGATAACCTGGTCGCCGCATTAGGAAAGTGACGAAAGGGCGCTTGGAGACCATCTCCCCGTGAGAAGATCGCCGCACGCCTGCGGCGTTGCGGCTAAACGGCGTTGCATTCCGCACACCGCGTTTTGCAAACTGAACACTGAACACTGAAAACTGAAAACTGAAAACTCATTCATGCGAAATCGGCTGGCCACGCAACCTCTGATCGAGCTCTCGCATTCCGGACGGCGGGCAGCCGTCTATCCCCCGTGCGATGTCCCGGTACGGCCGCTCGATCAACTTCTGCCCGGCGAACACCTGGCGAAGTCCGCGATCGAATTGCCGGAGTTGGCCGAGCCGGACGTCATTCGGCACTTTGTCAACCTGTCGACCCTCAACATGTCGGTCGACACGCATTTTTATCCGCTGGGAAGTTGCACGATGAAGTACAACCCCAAGCGGCATGAGCGGCTGGCCGGCCTGCCCGGCCTGTCCGATCTGCACCCTTACCTGTCCCAACACAACGTGCAAGGCATGCTGCAAATCCTGTTCGAGCTGCAACAGATGTTGGCGGAGATTGGCGGGCTGCCCGCCGTTTCGCTGCAGCCTGCCGCCGGCGCCCAGGGAGAACTGACGGCGCTCCTGGTTGCAACAGCCTATTTTCGCGACCGCGGCCAGAAGCGAACCAAGGTGCTGTTTCCCTCGAGCGCCCATGGGACCAATCCCGCCAGTGCGGCGATCGCCGGGTTCGAGTGCGTGCAACTGAAAGCAACAACCACGGGGCTGGTTGATCTCGACGAATTGAAAGCGCACCTCGACGAGCAAGCCGCCGTCTTCATGATCACCAACCCGAACACGCTGGGCCTGTTCGAGACCGATATCGCGGAAATCTGTCGCATGCTGCACGACGTCGGCGGCCTTGTTTACGTCGATGGAGCCAACATGAACGCCATCTTGGGCATCACCCGGCCGGGCGATTTCGGCGGCGACATGATGCACTACAACGTTCACAAGACGTTTACCGGACCGCACGGAGCGGGCGGTCCGGGCGCCGGCCCCATTGCCGTCCGCAGCTTTCTCGCCGACTACCTTCCCGGGCCGATTGTCGAGCGAGACGATGAGGCGGGCGGTGCGGTTTACCGCCTTTCAAATCCCGCCAAATCGATCGGGCGCGTGCGCTCGTTCTTC
>JBBDVZ010000021.1:0-12748 GCA_040903115.1 Planctomycetaceae bacterium | reverse complement strand
GGAGTTCGACTCGCCCGACAGCCCCACGCATAAAGTCGGCGGCGAGCCGATCGACGAGTTTCGGACGGTCGAACATCGGCTCCCGATGCTGTCGATCGACAATGTTTACGACGAACAAGAACTCGCGGAGTTCGCCAACCGCGTGCAAAAGCTGTTGCCGGGCCAGCAGGTCGAGTACGCGGCCGAATACAAGATCGACGGCGTGGCGCTCTCGCTCATCTTCGAGAAGGGGCGCCTGGTCCAGGCGGTCACCCGCGGCGACGGTCGGCGGGGCGACGATGTCACGCATAACGCCCGAACCCTGCTCGGCGTCCCTCTGCGGCTGGAAGGCGACCAGACGCCGGCGGTGCTCGAAGTCCGCGGTGAAGCGTACATCGGCAACAGCGATTTCGCGCACCTGCGTGCCGAGCAGGAGCGACAAGGCGAACAGCCTTTCGCGAACCCCCGGAACGCTGCGGCCGGATCGCTCAAGCTGCTCGATCCAAAACAGTGTGCGGCCCGACGCTTGCGGTTTTACGCTCACGGCGTCGGATACAGCGAGGGTATCTCGTTCGACACGCACATCGAGTGCCTCGACGCATTAAGGAAATTGGGCCTCCCCACGATACCGAGCGTAAAAGCCTTTGCCGATTTCGCGCAGGTTCGCGACTACGCCCATCACCTGGCCGATGACTTGCACAGCCTGGATTTCGAGGTCGACGGCATTGTGGTGAAGGTCAATTCGTTTCAGCAGCGCATCCGCCTGGGAGCGACGAGCAAAAGCCCCAGGTGGGTCATCGCTTACAAGTGGGAAAAATACGAAGCGGTGACGAAGGTCGAGTTGATCGACGTTCACGTCGGCAAGACCGGCACGCTGACGCCCTTTGCTTATCTGAATCCCGTCCAAATCGCCGGCTCGACGATCTCTCGATCGAGCCTGCACAACCGCGACGAAATCGAGCGATTGGGCCTGAAGATCGGCGATTGGGTCGTCGTCGAGAAAGCCGGCAAGGTCATTCCGCACGTCGTCCGCGTCGAGGAGCAACGCCGCGACGGCAGCGAACGCCGGTTCGCGTTTCCCAAAAAATGTCCCGAGTGCGCGACCGAGGTCGTGCAGGACGAAGGGGGCGTGTACATCCGCTGCCCGAATCCCAATTGTCCGGCACAACTTCGCGAAACGCTGCTGTTCTTCGCGTCCCGCGGGGCGATGGACATCGAGGGAATGGGCATCAAGCTGGTCGAACAACTGGTTGACACGGGGCTGGTGACGTCATTGCCCGACGTCTTTCGCCTGCCACAACGCCGCGACGAGCTGCTGGCGCTCGAGCGAATGGGCGAAAAATCGGTCGACAACCTGCTGGCCGGTATCGAGGCCGCGAGATCGAGGCCGCTATGGCGGCTGCTCACCGGACTCAATATCCGCCACGTGGGCAGTCGCAACGCGCAGATTTTGGCCGATCATTTCGGGACGCTCGATCGCATCATCGAGCAATCGGAAGAATCGCTGGCCGAGGTCGAGGAGATCGGGCCCGTCATCGCGCGCTCGGTGCACCAGTTCTTTGCTTCGAAGGCGGGCCGGCAGATTGTCAAGGAGCTGCGCCACATCGGCGTGAATTTCGGCACCGAGGCCGAGAAGACCACAGCAGAACCGCAATCGGATGTGCTGGCCGGAAAATCGTTCGTCGTCACCGGCACGCTGACCCGGTTCACTCGAGAAGAGATTCAAGAGCTCATTCACGCGCACGGCGGCAAACCGGCGGGAAGCGTCTCCCGCAAAACCGATTACGTCGTCGCGGGCGAAAACGCCGGCAGCAAGCTCGACAAGGCCAGGCAGCTCGGCGTGCCGATCATCAACGAGCAAGAGTTCCTGGCGATGGTTGAAAAGTAGGGTGGGTAAAACCCACCACGGACAAGTCTACACGTTCGGTGGTGGGTTTCACCCACCCTACGGCGGCGCGCACGATTCTGTTTTCCACGCGCCGCTGGTATGCTGCCGAAGATGGGGGAACATCCTGACCTGTCCGTCCGACTCGCGCGCTATCTGCTCCGGCTGTTGATCCAACTGCCGGTGTTTGCGGCACTCTATGTCCTGTCGATCGGGCCGCTGTTCTGGTACTGGTACGAGTCGGCTTACGTGGGGGGTTCGAAGTTCCTTTTCGTCCTGTATTATCCGCTGATGAAAGCCTGCGAGAACGAGACGATTCGATACTTCATCAACCGGTACATCGACTGGTGGATTTTGTGACAAGCCCACGGACTGCCGTCCGTGGGCTTACGCGCCGTGACTATCGTGCCCCACAAGGTTGGCATCGACCAACTCGGCGGCAATGACGTCGACATCATCCGCGCTGGCGCCGGCAGCCCGTAAAATCCGGGTGCTGTTCGCGTGCAGTTGATCGGCGTTGAAAGTCGGCATGAGTGTCCACTGCAGATGTGTGTTTGTGAAAACGAACTCGCGATCACGATAGCAGGAACTAAGCGCGCCGTCGATCAACCTGCACAGGGACTCACGGCCGTTTTAACACCTCACACCCGGAAGCCCCCCGCCACCCTAACCCTCCCCCGCGAGGGCCTGCGGCGAGCTCAGCCGAGCGGGGGAGGGAAACTCGCGATCGGCGCTCAGAGGAGCGCTCGGCGCGTTAGTGTTTGTTCGTCGTTTTCGCAGCAGAAAACCCGCGCGCCGCGCCCGCGAATTCAAAACGACCTTGGGGCGAAATGGGCGGTTCGACTATGATTCGCACCGCTTCGGACTTCGTGCTTCGGGACTTCCTTCGTCATTCGTGCTTCGGATTTTGGGTTTTACCACCGCCATGACCTATCGCGTCGAACTCGACAACTTTTGTGGACCACTGGACCTGCTGTTGTATCTCGTCCGCCGGAACGAGCTCGACGTGCTCGATTTGCCGGTGTCGGAGATCACGGCTCAGTTCAACGAGTATCTCGAGGTGCTCGAGTTCCTCGACCTCGACATCGTCGGCGACTTTGTGTTGATGGCCGCCACCTTGGTCGAAATCAAAAGCCGTCTCGTGCTTCCGCAACCCGAGGAAGCGGCCGATGAGCCGATCCTCGAAGAAGACCCTCGCGGCGAGCTCGTCCAGCAATTGCTCGAATACAAGCGGTACAAGGACGCCGCCAAGGCCCTCGAAGATCGGGCTGCCGAGTGGCAGGATCGCTTCCCCCGCCTGACGAACGACCAGCCGCGGCGGGGCAAGGACCCCTCGGCCGACCGCATCAAGGAGGTCGAGCTCTGGGATCTGGTGAGCGCGTTGTCGCGCGTGCTGCGCCGCAAAAGCGTCGATCACTCGGCCAGCATCCGCTACGACGACACGCCGATTGCCGCCTACATGGAGCGGGTCGCGGCTCGCGTCCAAGCCGAAGGGCGTGTCGCGTTCAGCTCGTTCTTCGAAGGCACGAACCTCCGCAGCCGCATCGTTGGCATTTTTCTGGCGATTCTCGAGCTACTCCGTGGCCACTCGTTCCGAGCCGAGCAGCCCGTCGAATACGGCGAGATCTGGATTCTGCCCCCGGCGAAATAAGCGCGCCAAAGCCCGCCGGCTGCGCCCGGCGGGGATTCCCACGGGGCGCAGCCCGTGGGCTTACGTCGCGCACTCCCCGCGCATGCGCTACGCCGATACAATTTCCCAATGCCCAAGTTTGAACTCCATAGCGACTTCGCCCCCGCGGGCGATCAGCCGAAAGCCATTGAGGCCTTGGTGGCCGGCGTGCGCGAGAATAAGCGCAATCAGGTGCTGTTGGGCGTGACCGGTTCCGGCAAGACGTTCACCATGGCCAACGTCATCGCCCAAGTGCAGCGGCCGACGCTGGTGCTCTCGCACAACAAGACGCTGGCGGCACAGCTTTACGGCGAGTTCAAGGAGTTCTTCCCCAACAACGCGGTGACGTATTTCGTCAGCTATTACGATTACTACCAGCCGGAAGCGTACATCCCGCAGCGCGACATCTACATCGAAAAAGATGCATCGATCAACGAGGAGATCGATCGGCTCAGGCTGTTGGCAACCAGTGCCCTGGTGAGCCGCCGCGACGTAATTGTCGTGGCCAGCGTGAGCTGCATTTACGGCTTGGGCTCGCCCAAGGATTATCTGGAGATGATGATCCCGCTGCGCGTCGGCGACCAGATCGACCGCGACAAGCTGCTGTTGAAGCTGGTCGATATCCATTACGACCGCAACGATTTCGAGCTGGCCCGCGCGAAGTTTCGCGTCCGGGGGGACGTGGTGGAATGCTGGCCCGCGTACGAAGAGTTCGCCTACCGCATCGAGCTGTGGGGCGATGAAGTCGAGAAGCTGTCGATCGTCGATCCGCTCACCGGCCAGGAATCTCGCGCGCTCACCGACGCCTATATCTACCCGGCCAAGCATTTCGTCTTGCCGCAGGAGCGCATCGACAACGCCCTCGCGGAGATCGAGCAGGAGCTGGCAGAGCGACTCGAGGTCTTTCGCCGACAGGGCAAACTGCTCGAAGCACAGCGGCTGAGCGCCCGCACGCGTTACGACATGGAGCTGATGCGCGAAGTCGGCTTCTGCCCGGGCATCGAGAACTACAGCCGCGCGCTGGCCGGCCGCAAGCCGGGCGAGCCGCCGTACACGCTGTTCGACTTCTTTCCCGACGATTTTCTGATGTTCGTCGACGAGTCGCACGCAACCGTGCCGCAGGTGCGCGGGATGTTCGCCGGCGATCATTCGCGAAAGACCACGCTGGTCGAGCACGGTTTTCGGCTGCCGATGGCCATCGACAACCGGCCGCTCAAGTTCGACGAGTGGGACGCGCGGCGAAAGCAAACGGTCTTCGTTTCCGCGACGCCCGCCGACTGGGAGTTGGAGCAGAGCGGGGGAGAAATCGTCGAACAGGTGATCCGCCCGACCGGCCTCGTCGATCCGCTGATTCACGTGGCTTCGGCCCGCGGGCAGGTCCCTCATCTGCTCGAGCAGATTCGCGAGCGGGCACGCCGCAACGAGCGCGTGCTCGTGACCACGCTCACCAAGCGGCTCGCCGAAGACCTCACGACATACCTGACGGAAGAAGGTGTTCGCTGCCAATGGCTGCACTCGGAGCTGAATGCCTTCGAGCGCGTGGAGACTTTGCGCGAGCTGCGCGAGCACAAGTTCGACGCTATCGTCGGCGTCAACCTGCTGCGCGAAGGGCTCGACCTGCCGGAAGTCTCGCTGGTGGCGATTCTTGACGCCGACAAAGAAGGCTTTCTGCGCAGCGCAACGAGCCTGATTCAGACCATCGGCCGCTCGGCCCGCAACGTCAATGCCGAGGTCATCCTCTACGCCGACATCGTGACCGACAGCATGCAGCAGGCGATCGAGGAGACGAACCGCCGCCGCGAAATGCAGTTGCAATACAACCGCGACCATGGCATCACGCCCGAGACGATTCAAAAGGCGATTCGCCGCGGCATCGAGGAAGAAGTTGAGGCACGGCGGATCGTGCGCGACGCCGGCGGCCTGGCCGACGAAGCGCAGTACGTCACGCGGGAATTCCTCAACGAGCTCGAAGCGGAAATGATGAAGGCCGCCGAGGCACTCGAGTTCGAGCGGGCGGCCGAGCTCCGCGACCGCATCGACGCGCTGAAGAAGCAGATGGGACAGTCTGTCGCCGCAGGCGATGAAGACACGCCCGGCTTTTCAAAGTCGCGCGGGCGTCGTCAAAAGCGCGGCCGCGGCCGCCATCGCGGCGGCCGCATTCCAAAGCCCGAACGGCCGTGATGCGCTAGTGGACCGACCGAGTCGAATTGACAGCGTGGATGGCAAGCATGGCGTCGAAGGCCAACATCGGATGCTTCCCACAACACGAATCGCGGATTCCCCTCCCCCCTCGCGGGGGAGGGTCAGGGTGGGGGCGAACGGTCGCGACGCTTGCCATGTATAAGACAATGAAAGAAGAGGCTGAGTCACTCATGAAGCATTTCGATCGCAACGACACGTCACTCACATAGGCAAGCCCCCCCACCCCGGCCCTCCCCCGCAAGGGGGGAGGGGGACCACGTAACACGCAGCCAAGAGCACTTGCCGGTTGTCACCGTGTCGCGTCAGCCGGCCGCCGGAACGACGATCGCTACCCGTCAATCCAGGACGGTCGCACTAGGGTTGCTTGCCCAGATCGACGCACTTGAGCGTGTGGCCGTCGCGGGCGTACAAGAGCCCGTCCGCCAGCGCCGGCAGCGCGCGCGTCTCGGCCTTGAAGATGGTTGTTCGCGAAAGCTCGCGATATCGCTCGGCGTTCAACTCGGCCAGCACGAGCTCGCCGTCGGTTTTGAGAATTACGAGCTTGCCGTCGGCCTTGATGAGCGTCGCGTAGCCGAAATCCTCCTGCGTCCATTTGACCTCTTGCGTTTTCGGATCGAAGCAGCGCAACGCCGCGGCGCCGAGATCCTGACGGCCGTGAATGCCCCAGAAGAGGCCGCCGTCTTCGACGCAGGTGGTGTATTGGCTCGACATGAGGTCGTCGCCTCGCCAGAGAATCTCGGCCTCATTCGCGCCAATGCGCGCAAAGACTGCACCGAATCCATAACTGGCCGACACAAACAGGTGGTCGCCGACGACGACCGGATTGGCCGCGCTCACGTTGGGCCCCGGACGGCCGAAGGGAAACTGAAATCGCACGTCGCCGTTGGCCGGATCGAGCGACAATACGCTCAGGCGCGTGACAAAGATTAAGTGTCGTATACCGCCTATCGTCGCCGCCACCGGAGACGAATAGCTGGCGCGTTCGCTGGTTGCCGTCCAAACGGTTTTGCCGGTCGCGAGATCGAAAGCGACAATACCCGCCTGCTTGGCGTCACCGCCCACATTCACGATCAACTTGCCATCTTCGACAATTGGCGACGCGCCGATGCCGAAATACCCCTCCGGCGGCTCGCCACCCTTTGCTCGCTTCGCGACATACTCATCGAACGTCTCGCGCTCCCAAAGCTTCTTGCCCGTCATCAAGTCGATCGCTCGCAAACCGCCCAGTGAACCGTAGACGTACACCTTGCCCTCGTGGACCAACGGAACGGCGCGCGGCCCGTTGTCATCGGTGAACGAGGGAACGTACCGCGCCGGATATTTGGCTTTCCACAACCCGTCGCCAGTGCGCGCGTCCATTGCTTCAACAATTTCGAACTCGTCCATGCGGTGAAAGAGAATCGACTTTCCCTGCGCGACGGCCACGCCGGCGTAACCACTGCCAACGTCGCGCTGCCATCGCGTCGGCGGCCCCTTGTCGGGCCACTGCGGCGCCAACGATTCGCGCTCAGCCGCCCCATTTCGATGCTGCCCCAAAATCTGCGGCCAGTCACCGGCGCGCAGCTCAGCGGCTTCAAAACAAATCACGACACCGAAAAGGATGTGCATCAGGTTCATAGAGCTTCGATCATTCAGAAAACAAAATTAATCATCCACAGATTACGCAGATTTCGCAGAAAGTCATGATTGCATGGTAGCGCGTCAGGATGTGTCTCGAATCTTGGAGGAATACCCATGCGAAATAGCTGATGGTGATCGCCATTTTCTTTTTTGAAAAAATCTGCGAAATCTGCGTAATCTGTGGATGAATTCTTACAAGGCCGATTGCTTGAGCAGGCGGATGAATTCTTTGACGAACGGCGTGTTGTCTTGCCAGACGCGGGCCGTCACCAGGTTGCCGTCGGTGACGACCGGGCGGTCGACGTATTTTGCGCCCACTTGAGTGGCATCCAATGCACATTTGGCGACTGTTGTCACCGTCTTGCCGCGGATGCAGTCGGCCGCCGCCACGATTTCGATGCCATGACAGACCGAAGCCACCGGTTTGTTCTTTGCGAAAAAATGGCGGGTGATCTTCAGCAGGTCTTCGTCGTACCGCAGATATTCCGGCGCGCGCCCGCCCGAGATAAATAATCCCGCGTATTCGTCCGGCACGACGTCGCGAAAGGCAATGTCCGACTGCAAGTGGTATCCGGCCGTCTCCCGGGTGATGTCCCAACCGGGCGGCTTCTCGTGCAGCACCATGTGATAGAGACGCTTCTCCGGAGCGGCCACCACGACTTCGAACCCGTCTTCCGGCAGGCGAAAGTACGGATACATGGTGTCGAGCACTTCGGTGGCATCGCCGATCACGAGCAAAACCTTGGGCATCATTCGTGTCTCCAGATTTCATGAGCCGCGGGGTTTATCCCCACGGTCTTAGGCATTTGTCATTAAACCCGCAGCTGCATTCAGCGTCGCGAAAACCGTGGGGTTAAACCCCACGGCTCATGTATTCATACCCGGCTGACGGCGGCTTCTCAATTGCACCGTAAGGCGGTCGGCAAGCTCGCTCGATCGTGGTCCAGTGCCGGAGACCGCAAATCGACGCGACGTCGGGCCGGTGGTTTCGATTTCGATTCGCAGCAAATCATGCGGCAAGACGTCGGAGACGCGGTCTGCCCACTCGATCAGGCAGACACCCAAGCCGTAGATCAGCTCGTCGGCGCCCAGCTCGAGAAACTCGTCCGAGTCTCGCAGTCGATATGTGTCGAAGTGATAGAGGGGCAGTCGTCCCGCGTACTCCTGAATCAAGAGAAACGTCGGGCTGGTCACGTCCTTTCGCTCGACGCCGAGGGCGACGGCAATGGCCTGGACGAGCCGCGTTTTGCCCGCTCCCAGCGGGCCGACCAGCGCCACGACCTGGCCGGGCTCGAGTAACTCGGCAAAGGCCGCGCCAAAGCGGTCGGTGTCGTGCTCGTTGTTTGCGTCGAACTTGAACACGTCGTTGATTGGTTGCATCGTTACCGGTGTGATGTGCGCACAAGCCCACGGACGGCCGTCCGTGGGCTTATTATGTCACGTCAGCGGCACCGTGGCGACGCGGACGACGCAATCGGCCACGGCGCGTGCCGCATGAGGTCGTGCGAGCGCCCGCATCGCAATGCTCATGCTTTCGCGGAGCGTTGCATCGACGAGAAGCGGTTGCAGTTGCCGCGCGAGAGCGGCCGCCGTTTCGTGGACGCTGTCTGCCTGCTCGACAATGCGCGCCGCGCCGGCTGCGGCAAACACGCGGGCATTGGCCCTCTGATGATCGCCGATCGAGCCGGGGTAGGGGATCAATACCGTTGGGCAACCGGCACAAGCCAATTCCGCCAGCGTTGTGGCCCCGGCCCGCGACACGACGACGCTGGCAGAGCGCAGCCAATCGACCAGGTCGGTGAAGAATGGTTCAACGATCGCGTCGATCCGCAACTCGTCGTAACAGCGGCGGACGCGCTCGGCATCTTGGCGGCCCGTTTGATGCACAATGCGCCAGCCGGCAAGAGGTATCGACAGATTCCGGGCGGCGGCAAACGTGGCGTCGTTCACGGCAATCGCTCCCTGGCTGCCTCCCAGAATCAATAACGTCGGCGGCGACGATTCCGATAAGTCGGTTGAGGTATTTGTCAGCGCGGCAATCGAACGGCGAACCGGGTTACCCGTCACGCGGGCGTTGGGCCGAGTGGCGAGAGTCCCGGTCGTCTCGGGAAACGAGAAGCATACGCTTGTTGCAAGGCGGCTCAGCAGCGATGTCGCGCGTCCCGGAACGACGTTCTGTTCCAACAGCACGATCGGAATTCCCAATCGCCGGGCGGCCAATGCGACGGGGACGCTGGCAAATCCGCCCAGCCCGACGACGCACGCCGGCCGCTCGCGTCTCAACAGGCTGCCAGCCACACGGTAGGAGCGCCACAGCTTCCAAGCGACGCGATGCGGGCTGCGGAACAATGAGCTCGATGATTCCACCGGCAGCGCCCAATGCTCGTAGCCGTGCGATGCGACAATGTCATGCTCGACCTCGCGCTGGGATCCGGCAAAAACAATGCGATAGCCTGAATCGCGGGCGATCAATTCCTCGGCGACGGCAATCCCCGGAAACAAATGCCCGCCCGTTCCGCCTCCCGAGAACACGATCGTCAAGGGTCGTTGCAATCCGCCGGCTCCGTTGTAGGGTGGGTGAAACCCACCAGCCGAACGTCACGAGGCGTTTTATTGTGGGTTTAACCCACCCTACACACAGCGATCGATATCGTCAGCCTCGGTTCGCGTCAACCCGACAATTATCCCCAGCGAGATCATGCTCGAGACCAGGTTGCTGCCGCCGTAGCTCAAAAACGGATGAGGAATGCCCGTGGGCGGCACAAGGGCCGTCACAACGGCCATGTTCATCACGGCCTGCAGCACGAGCTGGGTCAGCAATGTGAACCCGGCCGCGAAAGCAAAACTGTGGCGGTCGACGGATTTCAGCAAGCGAAGTCCCGTAACGTACATTGCCGCCCAAACCAGCACCAGGCTCAGCGTGCCCACCATGCCGAGTTCTTCGCCGACAACTGCGAAAACAAAGTCGGTGTTCGCCTCGGGCAGAAAGCTGAGCTTCTGCCAGCCTTTGCCGAGACCGACTCCGAAGAGCCCGCCGGCCCCCAACGTCACCAACGATTGCTTGAGTTGATACGGAGCCAGGCTGAGGTCCGACCATGCCGCCAAAAGGCCGGTGATCCGCCGCATCTGGTACGGCCTCAGCGTGAATTGGCCGACGACTGCGGGAATCAACAACGACGCCGAAAGAATAAAGTGCCGCATGGGCCATCCCCCGACCATCAGCGCAATTCCGCATCCCGCGGCCAGAAAGGCCGCCGTGCCAAAATTCGGTTGAAGGATCACGAGCGGCAGAACAATTACGGCCGGCGCCGCGACGGGAATCAAGCCGCCAAACCAGCGCGCAAATCGTTCGCAATGGACGCAAAGCTGCCGGCAGACGAATAACGGCAGCGCGATTTTGGCGAATTCGGACGGCTGCAGCGACAGCGGGCCGTATCGCAGCCAACGCTGGGCCCCGTTGACTTTGGTGCCGATCCCGGGAATCAACACCAGTACCAGCAGCACCGCGCTTGCGGCGAATAACGCGGGCGCAGCGCGGTACCAGAATCGCGCCGGAAGATACGAGCAGATCGTGGCGGCGACGGCCCCCACGGCCAGAAAGATGACGTGCCGCGAGAGGTAAATTCGTTCGAACTCGGTCGGCCACGAGGTGATGCTGGCGCTATGGACCATCAGCACGCCAAAACCCAACAAGACGGCGGCCAGGCAGAGAAACACGCCGCGAACCTGCTCCACGCGCAACTCGCCCGTGAGACCGGTCGGTGGGCCGGAAGCAATCGTGTTCGGTTCAGCGAGCATGAAACTTGCGCGATGTGCGTGGGTGATATTTCGAGACCGTTTCGAAACTCCCCTCCCTTCCAGGGAGGGGTTGGGGGAGGGTGGGGACGCTCGAATCCTTCACCCCTCTCCCAACCTATCCCCTGTGGGGAGAGGGGTCTCTAGAAAGGGCGGAAGCCGATTCAACCGGTTTGCACCGGTCAAATCGGCCTCCGAAATCCCTCTCTCCCTAACGCTGCCTGGTATTTCCGTTTGATTTGATAGGGTGGGCGCCAACCCACCGGGAACGTCATTGATTTATCGATGGTGGGTTGTCACCCACCCTACGTTACCGAATTTTCAAACTGGCCACGGCCATGATCGCCAGCAATGCCGAGCCGATCCAGAACCGAACGACAATCTTGATCTCGTGCTGCCCCTTGAACAGGTAGTGATTATGCAGCGGGCTGCACGCAATCAGCCGGCTGCCTGTGATTCGAAACCAGACGACCTGCACGATCACGCTGACCGTCTCGATTACGAAAATGCCTCCGACAACCGCCAGCAGAACTTCCTGATGAGTGACCAGTGCGGCAAAGGCCATCAGCGCTCCGATCGGCAGCGAGCCGGTGTCTCCCAAAAAAACCTGAGCCGGATAACAATTGAACCACAAAAAACCCAGCACCGCGCCCACCATGGCGCCCATCACGATGCTCAATTCTCCGCTGCCCGGCGTGTAGGGGATGCTCAAGTAGTCGGCCATAATGCGATGGCCCGCCAAATATGTCAGTGCGACGAATGCCGAACCTGCGAAAACCATGCAGCCGCTGGCCAACCCGTCGAGTCCGTCGGTGAGATTGACGGCGTTCGAGCTGCCAACCATCACAAGTGCGCTCCAGAAAATAAAACCTGCTCCCAGTGCTAATGCGTATCCTCCGAATGGCCAAATCAGATCCAGCCCGTGCTCGAGTTGCAGATGCTCGCGGTACAGGCCCCATCCAACAATCAACGCCAATGCCATCTGCACGAAGAATTTTTGTTTGATGCTCAAACCGTTGCGGCTGGTGCGAAGCTTGATCCAGTCGTCGATCGCGCCGAGTGCCGCGAAACCAAAAGCGATAAACAATGCCAATTGCACGTAGCGGCTGGACAAGTCTCCCCAGACAATCGTTCCGAACAGAATGGCGCCCACCACGAACAACCCGCCCATGGTGGGAGTGGACTTTTTTTCCGACTGCAACTCGTTCAACCGCTGAGACCCGCTGGCAATCCGTTCGCGAAAGCGGGCCTTCAGCCAGCGAATCGCAAAGGGTCCCAGCAGAATCGCCATCACAAACGAGGTGACACTGGCCAATGCGGTCCGCGCGGTGAGGAAAACGCGCGAATCGCCCGACGAGTGCAGCTCCATCTGCTCCAAAAAGGGCGCAAACTGATCCAGTAGCCAAACGACCATGTCGCAAGTTTTGATTGTTTCGATGGTGGAGAGAGAGATGAGACAAATCCCCCTCCCTTCCAGGGAGGGGTTAGGGGAGGGTTGAAAGGTTCAAACCATCGCCCACGCGTTCTGTCATGGCGTCTAATCGTGTTGACTGATCACCGTCGCCGGTTCCAGAAGCCCGGGGTTTTGAAAAAGCCGG
>JBBDVZ010000020.1:0-12763 GCA_040903115.1 Planctomycetaceae bacterium | reverse complement strand
CCACGATTCCATTGGCGGCCCGGAAGTTGACGGGCTATCTGCGACGGCAATTTCAGGCGGAAATGGCGGTCAAGTATTGTCAGAGAAGTCCCCGTCGGGCGGAACAGATCTTCGGGTGGGGACGGGTGGCGGGATGATGTCCCATCGCCAGTGGAAAGTTGCGATGGCGGGCTAGGGTTCATTTGCTCGAAGGTGTTTACGAAACGGGGTCCGCCTCACGCCCCGTTTCTTCCGCCCCATCGCCGCTCGCCTCGAACGCTCACAACTCCTTCCCAAGCGGAGCCTCGTGATCCAACCCGAAACCGGGTAGGCTATTTCCTGCGGGCTGCCTAAGAGCGCATACACTCCCGGACACAAGAGCCGCCAACTGTTCAACTAACGAACGGCCCTCGCCTTGAATCTGGCAATTCCCGACATTTTTTCCGACCAGGCTGTGAAACATTTTCCGATCATCATTGCTCCGGCCCCAACGAGTTGACTCTGCCGGCCTGCCTCGGTGTGCAAATCGCGGGAGAATCGTGCAGCGAAGCGTGATTGGCTGCAACTGGTACGGCAATTGCTCAGTGCGGCTCGCTTCACCCGGATTTCCTGTCCCGACGATTGAATGGATTCAATGGAAGCGCTGTTGCCAGTTGGAACGCTGCCGAATGAAGCACCGTTGACTGTTCCAGCAGAACATCACGCAGGCGGCAGCCTGCGGATTTCCAGCGCGCAGCATCCTTTCGACAATTCGCCGCGCCTCGACCGGCCGGAAACCAAGGATGAGTTTGGTGCGGTGTTCAATACCTTGCTGTTGCCCAATTTGTTGAATCAACCATTGCCCGAGCTGTCCGGTCCGGAGTCGACCGTATCGCCTCCGTGCGAATGCTCAGCCGACGCGCCCGTTGGTCAGACTGACGCGCCGAACCCGCAAATCGAAACGACGGGCCTCGGGAACTGGATGCTGGCAAGCGGCTTACCTTCGCCGAGCGGCCCGGTTGGGGCACCCGGATTGTGTGAACCAGGCACCTTTGAGCCAAGCACCAATGCGGTCAGCGGCGCAAACGCCGATGAGCTACCGTCTGATGCGGAACCCGAAACTGGAATTGATCAGACTGTGCGAGTGCACGGCGGACGTTCGAAGTCTGACGCGAATAATGTTCCAACAGCGCCTCTTTCGGCTGCTGGATCGGAACTGGACGCGGCGTCTCAACGGCTCACGGACGAAGAGCCGCAGTTCACTTCTGGGTCGACGGAGCCGAACGCGAAGCGTTCAGGCGATGTCGATCGTCCCATCGAGCAGATCGAGTTGGACCACGGGGCCAAGGGTCGCAAGTCGACAGCCGGTTTCGAAGCCAACGACCGTTTGAACGCGCCGGGCGACGTCGGCGGGGCCCACTCGCACGACAGCGGCCCGTTGGTCGGCATTGCGGATCTATCTGCGGCGAGGGTCGCGGAATTGGCGAAGAGTTCGGCAGGTTTCCGCGCCGATTCGCCACATGCCCGTGATATCTCAGGGCAGCTTGCCGACGCGATTGTCACGCGCACGCATTTTTTTTCGCACGCCGGGGGAACCAGCTTCGAGTTGAAATTGGATCCTCCGGAGCTTGGAAGTGTTTGGGTTCGTTTGACGAGCTCGCAACACGGCGTCGATGCGCATTTTGTCGTCGCCGATGAGGCGTCGCGACGCCTGATTGAAAGCCAGTTACCTTCGCTCAGAGAGTCGCTGCAGGACGCCGGGATCTCGTTGCACCAGTTCGACGTTTCGCAGCACGGTAGCGGGCCGCAACAGTGGTCGGACCAACAGGACCGCGCGCCGTTGGGCATTTCGCCGACTCGAGCAGAATTATCGGAACAGACAGTTTCCGGATCGCGTGACGAAACGATTCGATCGTCGAGTCACGTCGATCTGATCGCATGAACGTCGAGACGGAATCGAGGGAAGAACATGGACGTGAGCCAGGTCACCGCGGACTCGACCCGACAACAATTTCTGCAGTTGTTGGTCACTCAATTACAAAACCAGGATCCGTTGCAGCCGGTCAAGCAGGAAGACTTCCTCAGCCAGTTGGCTCAGTTTTCGACGCTCGAAGGAGTCGAGAAACTGAACACCAACTTCGCACAACTGTTGAAACTTCAGGAGCTGACCAACGGGGCCAGCCTGTTGGGACGCGTGGCGGTTTACGAATCGGCGGCGACCCCGAGCGGTCTGGCCAACGGCGTGGTGCAGGCCGTGCGTGTCGAGAACAACAATCTTGTGTTGAATGTGGACGGAGTTTCCGTGCCAATCGACCAGGTTAAGGCCTTGGCGACGGAATGATTCTGACATCTGACAATTCGCCGCAGCACGGCCTTTCCGCCCGCGACATACGCCAAGGGTCCAACAGCCGTGCAGCGCGATCGAAAGAATTCCCCAGAAATCGGAGGACAGCGTTATGACCAGTGCACTATTGACCGGGGTTTCGGGTTTGCTGGCGCATCAGCGAATGCTGGAGGTTGTGGGCAACAACCTGGCGAACATGAACACCATCGGATACAAGACCAGGCGGGCCCTGTTTTCCGACATCCTGTATCGGACCTTACGCCCCGCGTCGAGCCCCGTGGACGGGGCCGTCGGCGGCGTCAACCCCAGCCAGATTGGATCCGGAGTCGCCGTCTCCCAAATCGACTTGCAGGTCACCCAGGGCAATCTGGAACCGACGGGCGGTCTGCTTGATTTTGCGCTCCAAGGCGACGGCTTTTTCCTGCTGCACGACGGCGACCAAAACGTGTACAGTCGAGCGGGCGCTTTCGCGCTCGATCAGGAAGGAACGCTCGTCGATCCCGCCACAGGCTTTCGGGTTCAGCGGACCGGCAGTGTCGGCGAAGGGGACGCCACCAACCCAGCGTTCCAAACGCCCGGGAACTCCGACATCGCAGTTCCGTTGGGCAGCATCATTCCCGGCAAGACCACATCGGACGTGCAACTGCATGGAAACCTGAACGCCGCCCTCTCCGCGGCAAGAGCCGAAATTCTCACTTCTATGGCGCCCTATACGTCCGGCGGTTCAGCGGTTACGGCCGCCACGCTGCTGAACGACCTCGACAGCGGCACGGTGGCCTATGCCAGCGGCGATTCCATTCAGCTCACCGGCAACGATGTTGATGGTTCGCCAATCAGCACCACGTTTGCTGTCGACGCCACAACCACTTTAGGCGATGTGTTAGCCGCCATCGACGCGGCCTTTACCGGAGCGACCGCCAGCCTGGATGCTTCCGGCAACCTGGTCCTTACGGCCGACAATGCCGGCGATGCCTTTCCGACCCTGGCTCTCAATGACGCCCTGGGCAACACCGGAGGCACGGTTTTCACGACTCATAACATGGTCGCGACGACTGATGGCAAAGCGGCTGATACGTTTCAGACCTCCGTCACGGTGTTCGATGTTCAAGGCGGAGCCCACGTGGTTTCACTGATTTTCGAAAAGCAGAGCGCGGACACCTGGAATATGACCGCGAGCATCAATGCCAGCGAAGGAACAGTTTCGGACAATCTCGTTGAGCAGATTCAGTTCAACGATGACGGTACATTTCGGCGATTGCTGGGGACGGGCGCCGGTGGTCCCGACATCACCATGCAATTCAACGGGATTTCCAATCCGCAAACGATGCAGTTTGGGTTCGGTGCTCCGGATTCATTCACGGGCATGTCGCAGATTGCCACCCAATCGTCTCTGTCATCGCAACAGGACGGCTTTGCTCCGGGAACCCTGGCTTCGGTCAATGTCTCAGCCGACGGTCAATTGATCGGCGTCGCCACAAACGGACGGACTGTTCCGATCGCCCAATTGGCCATTGCTTTGTTCCAAAATCCGAAGGGGTTGGTCAGCCGCGGTCAGAATTTCTACGATCAGTCGCTCAACAGCGGCGACGCGCAAATCGGGACGGCGTTGTCCGGATCGCGCGGCTCGGTGAACGGCGGTCAACTCGAAACTTCCAACGTCGACGTGGCGCTGGAGTTCACTCGGCTGATCGTGGCCCAACGAGGATTCTCGGCCAACGCCCGGACAATCACCGTAACCAACGAGATGCTTGAGGAGCTGACGAACATTATTCGTTAGTACGAGCAGCTCGGGGGCAGAGTCTGATTCGTCTCGTTTGCGGCGAACGGCGGGTACATGCCCGCCGTTCGCTTGCATCATTTTTCCGGTTTCGTCGTATCAGGCCGCGATACGATTACCATGGCCACCATTTCGCGATTGGACGCGGCAGGAACGAATTTTTCGGCCCGTCATCGACCGGGAGCCTTTCCATCCCGTCGGGGGGGCTGCCCAAAGGGCCAGCGAGCAAATGGACGATCTGGTTGGCCACGAACTTCTGAAAGAGCTGGGGAGCGTGCAGCATCAACTCGCCCTCGGGATCCCTCGATTTCGGGCTGAGTCGAGCGTCGTAAAATCGCTGTGCCTGCGACGCCACGTACTCGTCGCGCGTGTCCCACACGCCGTCCACTGAGGCCAGCGTCACCGCTTCGTGCGTACTCACCAGATGCAGATTCACTCCAATCCTTGGCGGCCAGTACGGGCAATAGTCGGTCAAGCTGCCGTAGATCACGCCGTCGACCTGAAATCGTTCGGTGATCTCGATCAAATTCAGTTCGTCAAATCGTCCGTGTTCGCGGAGTGCCGCAGCCCACGACTCGCCGATTTCGCAGGGACAAGAGACGACTTCGAACAGGCCGGCGGCGCGCAATTCGGCTGCGAGGGCATCCCGGATATCCGACTCCGCGTGTGGAAACCGGGTTTCATTGGACATCGGCAGCAGTAGGACCCGCCGAACCGGCGACGACTCAAGGCCCGACGAGCGAAAGTGGCTGAACATGTTGATCGGCGTGCTCGTCGTGTTCTGCGTGCTCGCACAACCTACAACCAGCGCGGCACAAAGCGCCAAGCCGATCGCAATGCAGCGTGGCAGTCGATCGCGTCTGGCCGTCGGGAACAGGTCCCGAGGTTGGGGGCGCGCGGACCGGCACCGAGTCAAGGGCTTTTTCATGTTCGGAACTTCTCTCGTCGCCGTTCGATTAGGGTAACGGGGCCGCAACGGCCGTTTCGTTCGAGTCCGCATGGCTCGCAGGATTCTCCTCGGTCGTTTCGGCCTGCGGATTCTCAGGTTGATCCGACTTTGCCGGCGTATCAGCCGCTTGCTGTTGTTCGTGCGTCTGAATCAGTTTTTTCACGTGCTGAATCATATCTTCCAGTGTCTTGGACTGCTGCTGCTCGCTTTGCCGCGCGCTGGCGTGGAACGTGGAGAGCTGCTGTTGCCATGCTTCAAGGTCCGTTCGCGTGGACGCCAGTTCCGTTTGGGCCGCCTGCATTTCGCTGTTGGCCCGCGCCAAGGCCTGCTGATTCAAATCGAGGTCCTTGGCCATTTTGTCGATGCGCTGTTCGAGATCCTTCTTGTCGGACTTCAGCGATTCGTTTTGTTGGTGCAGTTCCACAGCTCGCTCCGACGCGATTTTCTGGTTTGCGTCGGGCAGCACCGTTCCCGAAACAACCGGACCGTGCGCCAGATAGCCGCTATTTGGCGCCGCGTGAGCGCCGGGAGTCGCCGTCTGGCCTTGGGAGTCGACTTGAGCAGGCGCCGGACGATATTCGTTGGGTACGTCGCTCGGCATCCACACGACCTTGGGATAAGATTGACACCCGGCAAGCACCATGAGAATTGCGCCGGCCGTAAACAGCCGTATGTTTCGTTTGATCGAACGCATCGCGTGGTCCTTCATTTGTGCTGACACAGCAATCGGATGTGATTTCCGCAAGTACACGTAATTTCAATGGATTCAATCGAATCCCCGCGGCGAATCGCATTGACCACGGGAGCATGGTCGGGCGACGGATGCTTCCGGTCCGTGTTCGATCCGTAGGGCACGGGAAGACGCTTTAATTCGGCGCTGACTCGGACCCGTTGTCCGGGAATAACGGCTCGATGCGCGGTGTCCTTGGCGCCGTTCTTTTCCGTTTCCATCTCAAGCCTCCACGTCTATGTGCGTTCCCGTGTCGCTCGGCGGTGGTGACTGGTCGTCGCCGTCGTCGCCGACTGGTGTATCGACGTTTGCATCGTTGTCCGGTGTCGAGCCCCGTTCTGGTTTTTGTTGCTGCGGCTTCAACGTTTGCTTGTTCGGCGTTTTCCCCATCAAATCGTGCCACGTCGGAAAAGGCTCGAGATTGGGCACAAACAAAGGATCGATCATAACGTTCTCCGAATCATGCCAATTGACGTGGCGACGATGCTGGATGTCGGATATTCGTAGTGCGTCAGCGTGGTGTCAGGCACGGGCCCCTCTTAAGATCTCCGATTAAGCGAGACCACGAACGCCGCCACCACGGACGCCGCGCATCCCGTCGCGACCGAAGCCGCCACGGCGCGCAGCAGTATGACGTACGGATCCAATCCGCTGAGGACGCCGACCAACGTCACCAGGCATGCCGCCAGCAGTCCGACGGCAAAGCCCCAGGGCCGGTGATCGTAACGTGTCTTCATGGCATCGAGTCCCTGCGGGGAAGTTTCAAGCCGCCTTCAGCGCTAGAGCGAGCTCGTCGGAAATGGTGTTGCCTGATATCGCCGCCTCGGCGAAGCCCTTCGCCGCCGGCTTTTGTTGGAAGACGTCTTCCAAGCGAATCATTGCCGTCGGTTCAATCAGCAAGTCGTTGGGGATCTCGAGGTAGGAGACGACGGACAGGTCGGGCAGCGCCCGTTCGATGGCCTTTCGCAGCGGGCGACGCAGGTTGCGGTCCGTCAGCAGGGCCATTTCCTGACCTTGCACACTTGCCTTCTGCCACTCGTTGCTCAAGCTGACGATCAGCCGTTCCAGGTGTGCCGGCTGCAAAGCGAGGTTCTTGTCGCGAAGCGCCTCCCGCAGTGACATTTCCAGACGCGGATCGCACACAATCACCCGCACGCGGCCGCGATCGTCGCGGAAACTATCGCAAATCGATCGTCCCAGCTCTTCGCGCACGCGGTCCGCCAGTTCTTCCGGAGCCTTGATCTGGGCGGCATGATTGATCAACGTCTCCAAAATGCGGGTCAGGTTGGTGATGGGTACACGCTCCTGGAGCAGCAGTATCAGCACCTGGTGCAAAACGGCAGCTCGCAAGACGTCGGGCTTGAGTTCATCGAAGATGGTGGGAGCGGTTTCCTTGACTTTCTCCAATAGTTTCTGCAGATCTTCGCGACTCAGCAGCTCGTGGGCGTAGCGTCGCACGATCTCGCCCAGGTGGGTGGTGAGCACCGTCGGCGGATCGACCACCGTGAAACCGCCCAGTTCGGCGCGCTGCCGAACGTTGGGGCCGATCCACTTCGCGGGAAGTCCGAAGGCTGGTTCCACCGCATCCTCGCCATCGATCGAAAGCTGCGTATTGCCCGGGTCAATGGCCAGATAGAGGTCCGGAAACAGTTTCGCGCGAGACACCTCGCGGCCGCTGATCAAAATGCGATATTCTTCCGGCTGAAGTTGCACGTTATCGCGAATGCGGATCGCGGGCACCCACAGTCCGTATTTGCGAGTCATTTCGCGCCTCAGGCCCGCGATGCGCTCGATCAGGTTCTTGGACCGCTGCGAGTTCACCAACGGGATCAGGCGCGCACCAATTTCGACGCACACGCGATCCGATTCCAGAAATTCCTGGGCTTGATCTTCCTCCGCGGACTTGGGTCGTTGAGTCGGCTCGGGCTCAGGCTTCTTGGCTTTGGCCGGGAGCGTCTTCAGGCGACGCAGCCCGATCAGCAGTCCACCGGACAGCAACAAAAACGGCAGCTTCGGCAGGCCCGGAGCGAGAGCCAGGAGGCCCAACACGATGGCGCCGAATTTCAGCGGCCGATGATTGGCCGACAATTGCTCTGCGATTTCGTGACCGAGGCTGGTCTCCGACGTGGATTTGGTCACAAGAATTCCGGCGGTCGTGGCCACGATCAACGCGGGTATCTGTGAGACGAGACCGTCTCCGACCGTCAAAATCGAATACCGCTGAACGGCTTCGCCGAGGGTCATTCCGTGCGTCAAGCCGATTATGACGCCGCCCAGCAGATTGATGGCCGTGATGATCAGACCGGCGACGGCGTCGCCACGGACGAACTTGCTGGAACCGTCCATGGCTCCGTAGAATTCGGCTTCGCGAGCCAGCATCTGCCGCCGGCGCCGCGCTTCCCTTTCGTCAATCGTGCCGACGCTCAATTCCGCATCAATGGCCATCTGCTTGCCGGGCATGGCGTCCAGGGTGAAACGTGCGGCCACTTCGGAAACCCGGCCGGCTCCCTTCGTGATGACAATGAACTGGATGATGATCAGGATCAGAAAGATCACCAGGCCGACAACCAGGTTCCCGCCGACGACAAACCCGCCGAAAGTCGAGACGATTCGCCCGGCGTCTCCGTTGAGCAGGATCAACCGCGTCGTCGCGACGTTCAGCGACAGACGAAACAGCGTGATCAGCAACAGCAACGAGGGGAAGACGGAGACGTCCAGCGGCTGAGTCGCACTCAACGTGACGAGGAGCAGCAGGATCGTGATGCCAATGTTCACGGCGAGGAACATGTCCAGCAACACGGTCGGCAGCGGGACCAATAAGACGATCAGAACTCCCAAGAGCGCCGCAGAGAGGAGCATTTCGCTGCGCCGGGCGAACGCATGGTTGAGATCGAGAGTTGTCGTCGCAGTCGCAGCCATCGAGGCCCTGACGGTTCAAGAAAAGCTGTCGCCAATGAGTCAACAATTCTTCCCGCTCGAGGGAGCGTCATCCGAAGCTCATGCTTAATGCCCGGGCAATCAAGTGCCACCCGTCGACCAGCACGAACAAGAGCACCTTGAACGGCGTGGAGATGATCACGGGCGGCATCATCATCATGCCCAGCGACATCAGCACCGTGGAGATCACCAGGTCGACCAGCAGAAATGGAATGTACAAGCAGAAGCCCATGATGAACGCCGTTTTCAATTCGCTGATCACGAACGCGGGAATCAGCACGCGCAGCGGAATTTCATCGGCCGTCTGAATCGGGCCGGCATTGGCCAGATTGATGAACAGCGCCAAGTCTCGTTTTCGCGTCTGGTGCAGCATGAATTTTTGCAACTCGGTCGTGCCGATACGCACGGCCTCGGAGCCGGCCAGCTTGCCGTCCAGATACGGATCGACCGCATTTTTTCCGATCGCCTCGAACGTGGGTCCCATCACGAACAGCGAAAGGAACAACGCCAGCCCCATCAGCACGGGATTGGGCGGTATTTCCTGGGTGCTCAATGCCCGGCGGACGAACGACAGCACGATGATGATCCGCGTGAACGACGTCATGGTGACCAGCGCCGCCGACAGGAATACCATCGCGCCGAGGAACAACGCGACTTGCAACGGCGTCGCCATGTGCTCGAAGCCGCCGGATTGAGTGACCCGCTCGACGATTTCCGTGGGATTGGTCATCCCGGCATCCTCCCCATGAGTCCTTCGGGCAGATCGTGAGACCGCCTGTCGCCGCCAGTCACGACGGAAGCTTGCGTTTCAGCTCGCTTCGCTCCAGAAGTGAATGCTGAAAGACGGAACGACTCCGCGCGCCCACGTGGTCGTGTGCTGAAGGCGCGGAGTCTCCGGTCTGCTCCTGACCGTGACCGTCGCCGTTTGCGACGCTCTGCAGGGAATCCAGCGTCTCGATGAAAGGGTCTTGCAGAGGCAGCACCGTTTTCAATCCGCCGGCATCCAAGCCGACCAGCAGCTTGTGCCCGTCCACCTGGATCAGTTGGAGGTGACAACGATT
This sequence comes from Planctomycetaceae bacterium, assembly GCA_040903115.1. GTDB lineage: Bacteria > Planctomycetota > Planctomycetia > Planctomycetales > Planctomycetaceae > JBBDVZ01. Next base: position 3,007 of record JBBDVZ010000020.1, on the reverse strand, counting down.
GGAAAGCGACAACGTTTCCAACAGACACATCTTCCCGCGACCCGCTCTCGCGATGGACCCGGCGCCCAGAAAGCGCTTGCCGATCAAAAGGCTGACGACGCATGCCGCCAAAACTCCTCCGGTCGCAAGAACGAGTCGCAGCCCGATCGTTCGCAATTCCGACGGTTCAGGAAAAGACGGCTCCGTGTATTTCAGAATGTCGATCTCGGCATGCGGTACGTCGCCGATCGGGCCGGGCCCCTCGGCGGCGGCCAGTATCACGTTGCCTTTCGGTCGGCTCGCCGGCGTCGCAGAGCTGACATCGCCGGAATTTGGACCCGGAGGCGCTGGCGCTCGGCGCGACGAAACCGACAGCAAAGGCAAGAACTCCGGCGGCTCAATGGAGTTCACGCGGCTCGTTGCCGGGTGGTCACTGTTGCCTCGATTCGAACTCATCAATTGATCGATTGAAAAGTCGGACGGCGGTGCCTGCGCGGCGGCCGGTGGAAATGATCCGGCCACGAGAAGCGCTCCCATCAGCAGCAGCTTGCAGTCGCCAAGCGTCGTTTGGCACCGTGTCATCCCCTGCCTCCGCCTCTGGGAGATTCGATTTCTTTGATCCGGACAGCAAAGCAATCGTCCACGACCACCACCTCACCGCGGGCAAGCCGCACGCCTTCCGCCATCAGGTCGACCGGCTCCGACAGCGGTCGATTCAGTTCGAGCACCGAACCGGCGGCCAGCGATAGTAGATTACCAATGGTCGTCACGACCCGGCCCAATTCGACGGCCACCGTCACATTGACGTCGTAAAGCCGATCCATGGCCACCAGGTTGCCGGACTGTTCGCCTCTCTGAAGCTGTGCAAATTCAGGGATGCGAGACTCGACGGTGGGTTCCGCGGCGCCCGGTTCCGAATCCGACTGCGCCTGTGCGGAAAAAGTTGTCCCGCCCGGTGAAAGTGCTTGTTCGTCCATGTGTTGTTCGCCTTGTGCAGACATGCTTTATGCCTCGACTAACGACTCAATCTGAAACGCCATGCGAGATCCCACTCGGCCGGGCCAGCCGCGAAAAGTCGCCTGACTGTCGACGCTGGCCACCAGAGGCTCCATGATGCGCTGATCCAAGACGACCAAATCGCCGCAGCGAAGATTCGCCAAGTCGGAAACGCGCAATGTGGCCCGCCCCAGTCGCACGCTGACTTCGATGGGAATTTCGCGGGCCAACGCTTCCAGCTTTGGCCTTGCGGTCTCCTGAGCGGCTTTGGACGTCCCACAACTCACGTCTGAAAACAAGGAACGCACGCCTTCGTGTGGAATCAGCCATCGGCAGGTTTCAGTACCGAACCCACTCGAAAACTCGATCGGAGCAATGACCACGTTCTCATCGTTCGGGAACATCCGCAATCGCTCTGGTCGCAACACGACCGTTCCCAAACGGCAAGCCAACGGCTGCTGCGCCGGCCATGACTCGGTGACAGCCTTCGCGAATTCCTGCATGGCCATCTCGCCCAACGAGAGTTCGACGAGTGTGGGCTCGCGATCGTCAGGCAACTTTTCCCCGGGATCTCCCAAGAGCCCCAGCATGAGCGCCAACGCCAAGGGACGACCGAGCACAAACAGCGACTCGATCCGTGCGGGACCCAATTCAATCCGATACCCGATCGATGCCCTGGCTTGCTGCATCGCGTCGGCAGGACGCACAACCTCGGGAGCTTGGGCTGTTAGATTGACCGGAAATGAAAGCTGTTGCCCCCATTTCTCCGCCAAGAGCGAACACATTGTTCGTAACCAAAGGGAAAGAGACTCCTCAACTTCCTCAGCGAGGCGACTGGGCCTGCGAAAATCGTAGGATAGGGCGTTCATTGCCGCCTGATTCCTTTTGGAATACCAAGCCGTTGTTCGATTGACGCCACGCAGCGGTCATTACGGAACCCCCCCCAAGGGTGCGATATTTCATAAGATCGGACTCTGAATGTATCGACTTTACGGAAAGGGCTAACTTTTCCAATTCGGAAGAGCAGGAAAGATGGGAGTTTTGGAAGTGCGCACTCGAAGCCTGGTCTTGCGACCGTGCTGAAATGCCAGATCGGGGGGTGGCCGGGGTCGAGGCTGGGTCGAGGCTGGGTCGAGGCTTTGCGAGCCCCCGGAACGAAGATGGCGACCGGTCAAATCCGGGCGGTCGAGCCACTAGCAGGCGGGCGGATTGGAGTGAGGCTCGCCGGAGCGGTACCAAAGTCACGGCACGATCGCGTGCCCTGGTATCCATCGCATCGGGGCATTACGGAACGCAGACGTGCGGGCTTAAGAGCAACGTCGCTGTGTCGCCATTCGCCTCTAGCGGCAAATTCTACCGGTGCTGGAAGCGACGCTGACCGCGGAAGTGTCGGTGAGAGCCGAAGCGGTCCGCGCCCCGGAGAAAGTCGGGCGGCACGTCGGCGTCAAAGGGGGCGAGAATCTCGAAGCCAAGATTGCCCATCAACGAATTGCCCTCGAGCCAATTGTCCACGCCGTCACCCGGAAACGTTGGATGCGCGTGGTAATGCACGTAATCCGGCGTCTCGACGTAACTCGGAGTCACGACGTACCTTTCCGGATAAGTGGTCGGCGGCGGGCCAAACGCCGGGCCATCGGCTCGTGCGGTGGCGGTGATGCTGAGCGAAAAAGCCACGAAAGCGATCACGCTGGCGAAGGACTGATTCATCATGGCGTCGAATGACCTTTCGCCGACTCGAGTGGCGAGCTGAGCTGAAAATTTCCGCGCCTCGATCGGGCGAGATACCGGGGCGATGTACCGGGTCGGCTAAGAGGAAAACCGTTGGTCGGCCGCGCCAGCCCGCTGAATCGAGTATAGACTGACCGACGCTCGCGGAAAACCGGCCATCTCGGCGGAACCGCAATGTCGGTCGGGCGCGTATTCCGGTTGTTCCTGCCGTAACGATTCTGCGGGCGTTCGATGGAGATGGCGCACTAAGCCCAAACCAAGCATGTGCTTTGCGCGTTTTTTCGTGTTGCGATAAAAAAAGCAA
>JBBDVZ010000019.1:0-12873 GCA_040903115.1 Planctomycetaceae bacterium | reverse complement strand
CGTTGCTGCTCGTGATCGCGCTGGTGGCGCTGCTGGTGGGCTGCGTGTTTCTGTCGGGTTTCCCGGCGCGAAAGTTGATACCGCTGTTGGGCTGGGGAAGCGCCGTGGCGATCACCGCGGTGACGGGCAGCCGAATTGCGGCGCTGGCCCTGCTTGCGGCCATGATCATGCATCCGCTGCTGGGCTCGATGCGGCGTGTGGCAGCCCTGGCGGCAGCCACGCTCGTGGGCATCGCGTTGTTCTACTCGCCGACTTTCCAGGAGCGTTTTTTTCCCTCGGGCAGCGGCGGTCTGACCGATCTGGCTTCGGGCAGGGTCGAAGACGCCGGTCGCTTCGACGCTTGGACGCAGATCTGGGTCGAGGCCACCAACCGTCCGTTGCTGGGCGCCGGAGTCGGCTCGTCGCACGCCCTGGTAGACGTCGTCTGGGGGGATACCGACCAGGTTCACAACGACTACCTGCGCGTGTTTTACGAAACGGGACTGGTCGGATTTGCCCTATTCCTGGCAGTGTTTGGCTGGCAACTGGCGGTATTGGGCCGGCAGATTCGCGAAGCCGAGGGCGTGCTGCAGAGAGCGCTCTTGGCCGCATTTCTTGGACTGACGGCGATGCTGGTCACGTGCCTTACCGACAACACGATCACCTACAACCTGTTTTACACCGACCCGTTGTTTGCCGTGATCGGGTCGGCCGCCGGCGTGTTGTGGACCGAACGTCAACTGGCCGCAAACATGGCGCCTGATGACGCGTTGTGGCGCGTGAACGCTTTTCGGCAGCAAGCGAAGCTCAAGCAATCGCCGGGACAGCAATCGTTTGGGTGGGGGCGGGGCATCATTCTTCCCAATCAATGACAACCAACAGACGCACGACGAGACAATACCCGTGAAGCTGCTGCAAGTCTTCAACCAATACCGCAGCCCATTCAACGGCGAAGAGCGCGTGGTCGAGATGATCGCCGAGCTGATGGCGAAGCGCGGTCACGCGACCCAGCTTTGGACGCGCTGCAGCCGCGGCTTGGATTCGTCGCTGTCGGGGAAAATCCAGGCCAGCTTTGGCGCGATCTACAACCGTTCCGCCCGCCGCGAAATGAACCAACGGCTGAAGACGGATCGCCCGGACATCGTCCACGCGCACAACCTCTATCCACTACTGTCGCCCTCGGTGTTGATGGCGTGTCGTGCCGCGGGCGTGCCGACCGTGATGACCGTCCACAACAATATTCACACCTGCCCCCGGTCGGACCACCTGTTGCACGGACGGATTTGTGAGCGCTGCGTCGGAGGGCGCGAGTACCATTGCGTGCTTAACAACTGCCGAGGCAACCTGCTGGAAAGCATGGCCTATGCCGCGCGCAGCGCGATCTCACGCCGGCTGCGGCTGTTCTGCGACAACGTCACGACGGTGATCGCGCTGAACGAGTTCGCGCGGGGGCGGCTGATGCAGTCCGGCTTCTCGCCCGAGCAAGTCGTGGTGTTGCCCAACATGGTGGCTATGCCCGAGGAGCCGGCCGATGCGGGCAAGGGTCGTTACGTGGCATATTCGGGCCGGATCAGCGGCGAGAAAGGCATCGACACGCTCATGGAGGCGGCCAGGCAGCTACCCGACGTGCCGGTGCGGCTGGCGGGCGGCGGGCCGCTTTTGGAAGTGTTCGGCCCGCAAGCCACGGCCGCGGTGACGTTCCTGGGACAATTGGCATCGGCCGAGATGGCGTCGTTCTATCGACAGGCCCGATTTCTCGTGCTGCCGACAAAGTGTTTTGAGGGATGTCCGCTCGTGATTTCCGAAGCGATGAGTCACGGCTTGCCTGTGATCGCCTCGCGAATCGGAGGCCTGGCCGACCTGGTTGAAGACGGCCGTACGGGGTTCTTGTTCGAACGGGGCAACGCCGCCGACCTGGCCGACAAGATCAAGCGATTGTGGGAGTCGCCGGGGCTGTGCCGGCGGATGGGGCTGGCGGGTCGCGCCAAAGCCGAGCGCGAATTCGCCGAGGATGCGTACTACCGCCGGCTGACGGAAATCTACGAAGGGGCGATCACGAAGATACGCAAGTCCAGTGGCAACGAGCCTTCCGCTACGCGAGTGACGACACCGTTGTCGTCGACCGAACCGATCGAACACGTTTGCGGCGTTGCCCGGAGCGTCGTGACATGAAGATTACCGTGACTGATGGCCGAGATCTGTCGAATGACCAACTCGCCGCGTGGGGACGGTTGCAGTGTGCCGACAGTCGTTTCCGCAGCCCCTTCTTTCGGCCCGAGTTTACGCAGATGGTGGCGGCCACGCGCGATGACGTCGAAGTGGGAATCATCGAAGACGATGGGCAGTGCGTTGGGTTTTTTCCGTTTCAGCGGAATCGGGCCGGCGTGGGTACGCCAGTCAGTTCACGACTATCGGATTTTCACGGCGTGGTGCTGAAGTCCGGCGTGCACCTCGACCCGGTCGAATTGATTCGTGCCTGCGGGCTGTCGGCCTGGCATTTCGACCACTTGGCGTTTGCGCGGGATTCGTTTTCGCCGTTCTGTTGGTTTCACGAATTTTCGCCATATATCGAATTGCCATCGGGGTTCGATGCCTATCTTGACGAGCGGCGCGCGGCGGGCGCGGGCGAGGTGATGCAGACGCTCAACAAGAAAAAGAAATCCGAGCGGCAACTGGGGCCGGTCCGACTGGAATGGCGGACGACGGACAAACGCGTCCTCGAATCACTCATGGCCTGGAAAGCGCAACAATATCAACGGTCCAAAATCATCAACCCGTTTACGTTTCCCTGGGTCGTCGAACTGCTTGAGCGCCTGCTCCAGATGCCGGACGATCCTGACTTTACGGGCATGTTGTCGGCACTGTACATCGGCGACCGGCTCGCGGCGGCGCACATCGGCATGCGATCGCGGCGCACCGTGCATTGGTGGTTTACGGCATACGACCCCGAGCTTGGCAAGTACTCACCGGGCTCTCAGTTGCTGTTGGAATTGACCCGGGAGTCCGCCTCGCGAGGCTTGACGCGACTGGACCTGGGAAAGGGAACGGAGACGTATAAGCGCGCCTTCATGACCGGCGCCGCGCCTTTGGCTTTGGGATCGATCGATACGCGGCCGGCGACGCGCACCGTGCGGCGACTGTGGCATCGCACGCGTCGCTGGGTTGGTGCGTCGCGATACCGCCCGCTGGCGTTGGGCCCGTGGTACATGATCATGCGGGTGCGAGATCAGTTTCAATTCCGCTAGAGAGTAGCGCGAGCCGAGCACGGACGAATTTGGCGGGTGACATGAAAGGAGGACGCGAAGGGAAAGTACGGTGAGAGGCAACGACAGTGGACCGTTTTTGCGCAGGGTAACGAGATTTGCATCATGAGCGTCGCGATCATCACCGGGTCAGCCGGTTTAATCGGTTCTGAAGCCGCGCGGTATTTCGCCGAGCAAGGCATGTTCGTCGTCGGCGTGGACAATGACATGCGCAGCCGGTTTTTCGGACCCGAGGCATCGACCGCCCGACAGGCTGAACGACTGCGGCGCGAGTTGGGCGAGCGGTACTTGCACGTGGCGGCCGACATCCGTGACGGCGACGCGATCGATCGGTTGTTCAAGCAGTACGGCCGCGACGTCGCCCTGGTGGTCCACACGGCCGCGCAACCGTCGCACGACTGGGCCGCGCGTGATCCGAAAACCGATTTCGCGGTGAATGCTCAGGGGACGCTCAACCTGTTGGAAGCGACGCGGCAGATGGCACCGCAGGCGGTGTTCATTTTCACGTCGACAAACAAAGTGTACGGCGACACGCCGAACCGGCTGCCGCTGGTCGAGCAGGCCACGCGTTTTGAGATTGAGCCGGACCACGTTTATTCGCAGGGCATTCGCGAGGACATGTCGATCGATCACACGCTGCACAGCGTGTTCGGAGCCTCAAAGGCCGCGGCCGACGTGATGGTCCAGGAGTACGGACGCTACTTCGGCATGCGCACCGCCTGCTTTCGCGGCGGCTGCCTGACCGGTCCCAGCCACTGCGGCACGCAGTTGCACGGCTTCTTGGCCTATCTCATGCGGTGCGCGGCGACCGGCGCGCCGTACACGGTTTTCGGCTATCGGGGAAAGCAAGTACGCGACAACATTCACAGCGCCGACCTGATTCGGGCTTTTGCCGAGTTCTTCAGGAATCCGCGCTCAGGCGAGGTCTACAACATCGGCGGCTCGCGGCACAGCAACTGCTCGATGCTCGAGGCGATCGCGATTTGCGAAACGATCACCGGACGCGAACTGCAGTGGAGCTATGCCGAACAAAGCCGGCCCGGCGATCACATCTGGTGGATCAGCGACGTGAGCAAATTCTCCACGCACTATCCGGCCTGGCGTCTGCAGTACGACGTGCCCGACATTCTCGCAGAGATCCACGAAGTGAATGCCGACAGCTGGCAGGAGACGGTGGCCCGATGATCGACCGCGGTAGACACAATGTGCTGGGCGTCCGCATTAGCGCCGTCGACTTCGACGCGGCGGTGGAGCAGATTCTGGCGGCGGCCAATGCCGCGCAGCCGCTGGCGGTCTCTGCGCTTGCGGTCCACGGGCTGATGACAGGAGTGCTGGACTGTGTGCATCGGCACCGGCTCAACAGCTTCGATCTTTTAGTTCCGGACGGTCAACCGGTTCGTTGGGGGCTCAATTGGCTGCACGGCGTGGGCTTGAAGCACCGCGTTGACGGTCCGTCGCTGATGCTCAAGACGTGCCAGCAGGCGGCCAACCAGCAATTGCCGATCTTCCTGTTCGGCGGGACCGAGGAGCTGCTCGACCAGTTGAGCGAGCGGCTCTTGAAACTGGCTCCGTCGCTGTGCATCGCCGGCCGTCGTGCGTCGATGTTTCGGCGTCTTGACGCGGGGGAGCGGGCGGCTCTGGTCGCGGAAATCCGAGCAAGCGGCGCGCGAATCACGTTTGTGGGTCTGGGTTGCCCGCGGCAGGAAGTGTGGGCCTTCGAGCTGCGCGAGGCGCTGTCGATGCCGATATTGGCGGTGGGCGCGGCGTTCAACTTCCACGCCGGCCACCTGGCCCGAGCGCCTGAGTTCATGCAGAGAAACGGATTGGAATGGTTGTTCCGGCTGGTCAACGAACCGCGCCGGCTGTGGCAGCGATACCTGGTATTGAATCCCTTGTACTTGAGCCTGCTGGCCATGCAATGGGCCGGTCTACGCAGTTTTGATCCCTGTGCCACGGCACCGCCGGTGAATGACTTGTCGTATGGATAGCAATCTTCGCGCGGCGCCGACCGGCAATCGTCGGTCCGGTACAGAGGCACCACGCATGGGGGAGGTGAAATGACCGACAACGCCAACGATCCTTTCAACCGAGCGTTGCGTGCCTTGGCGGCACGCACCGAGTGCAACACTGAACGAGGGGGCGCTAACTGCGCAACCACGACGATTCGTGGTCGTGTATCGAAACCGGTTACGATGCCGCGATTGTGCTGGCGACACTTCGTTGGATTGCTCCGGTTTCGTGGGCCGGCGTTTACGATCCCATGGTGCGCGGCGTTCGCCGTGCGACAGCATGGGACAGACTGGTTCATTGGGTACAAAGTGCGACGGCTCGACCGCAAATATGGCATTGCTACGGCCGGACATATCGCGCTGACCACTTTGCACCCGGATCTGAGCCGGATCGAGCCGTGCCACCCCCATCACGCCCCAACTCCATCGACGAAAGAGAATCCGATGCCATGAAACTGACTGCTATAGGAGCAAAGATTCGCAGGGATATCCAGAACTTCGGCGTTGCCAAGACCGCCTATGAGGTCTTGATGGAAGGCATCAATTTGTGCGTCGACTTCAGGATCACCAAGGTCATGAAGGTCGAAGCGGTGAATCCGGACTACCTCGAGAGCAAGGAACCACTTCAGTGGCAGTTTTTAAACAAGAGCCAGTTGTTTGAGTTGGTCAGAAACCCCGAAAACAAACTCTCGGAACGCTTCGTGGAGACTGCGCTGGAAAAGGGCGACGAATGTTACGGCGCTCTCGATGGTGATGCGCTAGCCTGTTATGGCTGGTACTCGAACAACCCAACCGACGACAACGGACTAACGGTGCATTTCAGTCCCGACTACATGTACATGTACGCAGGCTTCACGGTTCCGAAGTATCGCGGCAAGCGGCTCATCACGATTGCCATGCACCGAGCCTTGCGCGACTATCTTAGTCGCGGCTTCAAAGGGTTAATATATTACATTAACTTGCACAATTTCAGTTGCCTGCAAACGCTTACTAGGAGGCACGCGAAAAGTCGGGATATTGGCCGCGTCGTCGTGCTCAAACTCGGCAGCCATGTATCTGTGCACAACAGCCGCGGTTGTCGCGAGCATGGCGTGTTTCTGGCGAAGCCGACCGCGGTGGCCGCGGAGCCAGTTCTCACGACTTGATGCGAGGTGACCGCCGCGAACCCCTGTACCCCCATCACCCCCCAACTCCATCGACGAAAGAGAATCCGATGCCATGAAACTGACTGCTATAGGAGCAAAGATTCGCAGGGATATCCAGAACTTCGGCGTTGCCAAGACCGCCTATGAGGTCTTGATGGAAGGCATCAATTTGTGCGTCGACTTCAGGATCACCAAGGTCATGAAGGTCGAAGCGGTGAATCCGGACTACCTCGAGAGCAAGGAACCACTTCAGTGGCAGTTTTTATACAGGAGCCAATTGTTTGAGTTGGCCAGAAACCCCGAAAACAAACTCTCGGAACTCTTCGTGGAGCATGCGCTGGAAAAGGGCGACGAATGTTTCGGCGCTCTCGATGGTGATGGGCTAGCCTGTTATGGCTGGTACTCGAACAACCCAACCAACGACAACGGTTTAACGGTCCATTTCAGTCGCGATTTCATGTACATGTACTCAGGCTTCACGGTTCCGAAGTATCGCGGCATGCGGCTGCACGCGATCGGCATGAACCGAGCCTTGCGCGAGTATCTTGGTCGCGGCTTCAAAGGGTTGATTTCTTACGTTAACTCCCACAATTTCAGCTCTCTGCATTCGGTCTATCGGATGGGCTATCAGGATATCGGCAGCGTTGTCGCGCTCAAACTCGGCGGCCATGTGTTTATACACACCAGCCGCGGCTGTCGCGAGCATGGCGTGTTTCTGGCAAGGCCGTCGGCGGCGGCCCAGGTTCCGGTTTTCACGGCTTGATGCGAGTTGACCGCCGAGAACAACAGGCAATGCAAACCATGCAACGATTAAAGCACAACTTACAAGATTGGGTCAGCCAAACGACATTGCGCAAGCGCGCGTTGCCGGCATGGCGACTGACCAAGCACATGCCAAATCACCTTTCCTTCCACTGAAGGATCTGCGTCATGATCAATCATACGCTGAACGCCGACCTCGGCGACGACGTGTCTTCCAGCGGCTCGGCGGCCACTACGCGCGCTCGGCAGGGAATGATTCCGGCCTCACGCCAGGACGGACCTCTCGGGGGTGCATCGCGTGTCGCCATCGTCCAGGCACTCGACATGGTGAGCGAAGCCGTGTTCTTTTTAGATGCCGACTTGCGGATCGCTGATGCCAACGCCGCTGCCGCGCGCAGTTCTGGTTACCACCGCGGCGAGTTGCGAGGAATGCGCCTGGAAGACGTGATTTCCGACAACGGCGACGGCGGTTTGCGGACGAGCCTCGATCGCCTGCTGGGGGGCGAAGGTGTGGCGGGCACGCTGCCGGCGCGTCAGCGTCGCAAGGACGGCGGCTCGCTGGCCGCGCGAGTCCAGCTTGACTTTATCGATCTTGGCAAGGAATCGATGTTAGTTGCGGTCGTCCAAGACGCCGCCTACGGCGAACTCGACGAGCAGGTGAGCCGCGATGCGAGCCGCGACTTTCTGACGGCCTTGCCGGCGCGGGGCGCGCTCCAATCGCGTTTGCGCCGCGCCGAGCGCCGGGCCCGCCGGAGAGACAGCCGCTTTGCGGTGTTGTTCATCGACGTCGATGGCTTCAAGGGCGTGAACGACACGATGGGACATCGGACCGGAGACCTGGTGCTCAGAGTGCTCGGCCGGCGATTGGCGGCTTCCGTGCGTCCCGGCGATTTCGTGGCGCGCTACGGCGGCGACGAATTCGTGGCCTTGATTGAAGACGTCCGCACGGACGCCGAAGTGCAACAGATCGCGGCGCGGATCCACGCCCAATTGAGCGAACCGATCCGCGCGGGGGACGGCCGGCTGCAAGTCTCGGTGAGCGTCGGAGTGGCCATCGGACATGCGGCGGCGGATGCGCTGGTGGACGAAGCCGATCGGGCAATGTACCGGATGAAACAGGCGAAACGAGCGAACTGCCTGGACACGAAAGTTCGTTGAATCAGAACGGAGCAGACGGTCGACAAGAGTGCTCCCAGGGTCCGATTTCCCGGGTCTCATTGTCTCCGACTGTATGACGACAGTTCACGAAATCAACGATCCACACGAACTGGCCGCTCTGCGGCCGATTTGGGACGAGCTATTCGCACGTACGCCGGGCACTTCGTTCTTTCATTCGTTGACCTGGCTCCAGGTCTATTGGAAACACTTTGGAGCGCGCCAGCGTCTGCGCGTGCTGGTCGTCTACGAAGACGAACAGGCCATCGGAATCGTTCCGCTAGTGGTCCGCACCTCGCGTCGATCGGAGCCCGTGAAGGTACTGACGTACCCCTTGGACGAGAACGACTGGGCGAACTATTATCGCCCGATCGGCCCGGATCCGCTAACGACATTGACGGCCGCGTTGAATCATGTTCGCCGCACGCCGCGCGATTGGCACATTCTCGAATTGTCGTGGATCGATGAGCTGACCGACGAAGGTCGCACGAAAATGGCGCTGGACAAATGCGGCTTGAGCGCGACCTGCGAAGCGCACTATCCGCGTGCAATTATCGACCTAAGGGCGCATGGTTCGTGGAAGGCGTTCTGCGCGAGCCGGAGCGGCAAATGGCGCAATGACCTGGACCGACAGGAGAAAAAACTTGCGCGGCGGGGCGCGGTCAGCTACGTGCGGTATCGTCCGTCAGTAGAGGCAGGAGGGCAAACCGACCCGCGCTGGGACTTGTACGAGGCATGCGAGGCGATCTCCAGAGTCAGTTGGCAGGGCAGTGTGCGGGGCAACATGCTGAACAGGGAGGAGTTTCGGGGCTTCTACCGGGACATGCACCTTGCGGCAGTCTGTGCGGGTTTCGCCGACTTGAACCTGCTGCGAGTCGACGACCAACCGGTGGCCTTTTGCTACGGCTATCAGTATCGCGGCAACCTTGTGTCGTTGAAGACCGCCTACGATCCGGCGTACCGCCAGGAAGGAGCCGGCACGGTCGTGCAGGCGCGCGCGTTGGCCGACAGCATTGCCCGGGGCGACCGGGAGATCGACTTGGGATCCGTCCGTCAGGAATACAAGCGGCGCTGGCTGACGCATACGCGGGCCATGCGTCGCTATGTTTATTTCCCGCCCGGCGCGATTGTGGCACAAGTGGTTCGCGCCAAGCGAGCCATTGAGCGTCGATTGAAAGATACCGTGCGACGTTGGCGGCCGGCCAGGAATTCTCGGGTTTCACGAGTTTCTTCGCCGGTTGGAGTGCCTTCCGCCGACTGAGGACTCTGCGATTTGGCACTTCTATGATCAGCGTGCGCGAGATCAACGATGCGGCTGAACTGGCGACCGTGCGAGCGGAGTGGGACCAGTTGCTTGAGCGCACGCGGGCCGCTTCGTTCTTTCATTCGTGGGCCTGGTTCACAACCTATTGGAAGCATTTCTCGGCCGGCAAGCGGATGCGCGTCCTGGTCGCCTACGACCAAGACCGGGCGGTCGGGATCGTGCCGCTGGTGGTCCGCACGGCACGCCGATCAGAGCCGATCCGCATTCTGACCTATCCCTTGGACGATTGGGGGACCGCTTACAGCCCTATCGGCGCGGATCCCCAGACCACGCTGACGGCCGCCTTGGCTCATATTCGCCGCACCCCGCGCGATTGGCGCATTCTCGAGCTGCCGTGGGTCGATGCGCTAGTGGACGATGGTCGCACTCAACTGGCATTGGACGCGACCGGCTTCCAATCAATTCGCGAAACGCAAAACCCACGTGCAGTTATCGACCTTGCGGCGCATGGTACTTGGGACGCGTACCTGGCCACACGCACGAGTAAGTGCCGCGAGAACCTGCGCCGCAAGGAAAAGAGACTTGCCCAGCGTGGCACGGTCACCTACGTCGGCCACCGTCCAGACGCAACAGAAGGATTGCCAGCCGAGCCGCGGTGGGACTTGTACGATGCCTGCGAGTCCATCTCGCGAGCCAGTTGGCAAGGCAGCGCTTCTGGCGGAAGCATGCTGAACAAGGAAGAGTTCCGAGCGTTCTACCGGGATTGTCACCTGGCGGCGGCACAGTCGGGCGCGGTCGATTTAGGTCTGATATTGGTCGATGACCGACCGGTAGCGTTTCAGTACGCTTATCATTTTCGCGGCAGTGTATGTGGAATCAAATCGGCCTACGATCCGGCGTTCGCTTTCGAGGGAGTCGGCACGGTCATCAAAGCCCGCCTGATCGCCGACAGTTTTGCGCGCGGCGATCACACCTACGATATGGGACCCGAGGCCTTGGAATGGAAGCGCGACTGGCTGACACGCGTGTGGTCGGTATACCGCTACGTTCATTTCCCGCCGCGGTCCCTGGTGGCCCAACTGATACGCGGCAAGCGAACCATCGAGCGTCGCTTGAAAAACACCATCCGCACTTGGCGGCCGGTCAGGCACTCGCCCCATGCAAAAACTCGTGCATCGCTCACGATCGAAAGCGGCGACTGACTTCCCGTCACTATTCGTGGCTCTCATGATCACAGTCCACGAAATCAACGATTCGGCCGAATTGGCTGCCCTTCGCCCCGCCTGGGACGAGATTTGGGAGCGCACGCCGGGCGCCTCGTCTTTTCATTCCTTGAGCCGGCTCCAGACCTATTGGAAGCACTTGGGAGCGGGCAAGCGTTTACGCATGTTGATCGTCCATGACCTCGACCAGGTCATTGGCATTCTACCTCTGGTCGATGCGCTTGCCGACGGAGGTCATACGAAACTGGCACTCGACAACGCAGGCTTCGCCGCGACTTGCGAAACGCCAGGTATAAGTGTGGTCGTCAACCTTGCGGCACATGACTCGTGGGAAGCCTATTTGGCCACGCGCTCCCCCCGGTTTCGCAATAGACTGCGCCGCAGGGAAAAAAGACTGGCCGAGCACGGCGCGGTCAGCTACGTGCGCCATCGCACGACGCAATCCGACGGACCGTACGCCGACCCGCGTTGGGTCTTGTATGACGCCCGCGAGAACATCTCGCGGCCTGGTTGGCAAGCCAGTGTCCCCAACGGCAAGGCGATGGGTAAGGGCACCGATCGATCGTTCTACCGCGACTGTCACCTGGCGGGGGTTCGCTCGGGCGCCGCCGATTTGAATCTGCATTCGGTCGATGGCCGGGCGGCGGGGCAAGCGACGCCACGCTGGATCGCGGCATGGAGCGCAACGGCGTCAGAACGAAGCAGATATGATCACCGTATGCGAAACGAAGGATCAGGCGGAATCGGCCACCAAAGACCCGTTATGGATGGAGCGCGTGGAGGCAGGCGACTATGAACATCGTTGTTGTCGGTGAGTGTGGGCCATTCAACATTCACTTGATACGTACCCTCCACAAGCACCGGCCCATTGGGACGATCCTGCGCGTTGTGCACGCTCCCGGGACGGCGTCGTCGCGGCTGAAAAAACTTCGCCGGGCTCCGCTCGAAACACTCGTACGCTTCGCCGAGCGCTGTTTATTCTACCAGCCACTTCGGCGACGCACCAGTAAGCAGGTGTGTTACCAGCTGTTCGGATCATCAGTGCCACCCGTTTTAGCCAACGGCGAACACCTGGATGTGCCAGCGTCTGACATAAACTCTAAAGCCACGGTTCAGCTTCTCCAATCTCTTGCTCCCGACGTATTGGTAGTCAGCGGCGCACCGTTGTTGTCGCCTGCCGTTTACTTGACGGCGCGCCTTGGCGCGGTCAACGTCCATCGCGGGATTACGCCTGCATATCGGGGCCAGGACTCGGTCTTCTGGTCGATGTATTTCGGCGACTATCAGAATCTCGGCGTAACGATTCACTACCTCGACGAGGGCATCGACACGGGCCCGGTGCTGGCCCAAGGGTTTCCGGCCATCGCCGATTGTGAATCGGAAGTCACGATGCTTGCGAAGAGTTCACAAACCGCAGCGGAGTTGTTGCTCGATTTCCTCGACGTGGCCCAGCGGAAACCGAGCGGTCGGTCGTTGAACGGCCCCAGCCGACTCTTTCGGGCCCGCGATCGACGGATATGGCACGACGCCCGATTGTGGTTTCGCCAAAATGTTTTGCGTCAACGCACTCCGACGCGACCGTGCAGCAAAATAGTGTACTTCTAACGGCATCCGCAGCGATCCGCCCATCATCGAACCACGGCCAGGCATTCTCGTGGGCCGAACAGCTGCACGACGCGGCAGACTGCGGGATGTACGGCGCGATGGCATGCTGGCTTGAGGCGAGAGAAAACCAGCCTCCCCCTCGAAACCGAAGCCAGCCCAACTTATAAATAGCGATCAGGGCCAACCACCGCAAAGAGCGCTTCCCGACCGGGAGGCAAAGGGGGAGACATCGTCGTTTTGTTCGTCGATGACATAGACGGCCTCGCCGCGCCAGCTCTGCCACCGGCGGCTGGTCTTTTCATCGCATGAATCATCGCTCAAGCACCCAGGCATCGCCGGATCCGACGAGCCTTCGAGCGTCCGGCGGGCGCGCGCGGCGCGCGTTGATGCTCGCCTTGGGGGTTTCGATCCTCGTCGCCGCCGTGTGCCTGATCTACGGCCCGGCCGTCGAGGGTCCGTTTGTTTTCG
>JBBDVZ010000018.1:0-13177 GCA_040903115.1 Planctomycetaceae bacterium | reverse complement strand
GAATCAGCATCCACGCGCGGCCGTCCTTCAGCGGCAGACAGACCGGCTCGATCGCACCGTTCTCATTGCCAATGATGATGGACGCCCTGAGATTCACGGGCGTCGGCGACTTCTGAAACGTATCGCCGCCATCGGTTGAATACACGGCCGTCGTCGTGTGCTCGCCCATGTAGATGTAACCGATGAGGCCCTCCGCGGGCTTGCTGTAATGCCGATCGGTCATGTAGGCGAACGGCGAGACGAGCGTTCCGTTGGGCATTTCAACGGCCGAAAGGAGCGCTCCGATGTAGCCGTCGAACCACAGCTTGGGCTCCGTCCACTTTTCGTACGGGGCGGGAGACTTCAGGTGCCACAGGGCCAGCTTCGGGAACGGGGCCTTCTTGTCGGTCTGGTCCCACCTGAGAACAAAGTAATGCAGCACGCCGTTGCGGTCGACAAGAGGAACGCCGTCGCCCCAGCTTGTGGTGGGGGGAGTGACGCGCGGAAGCTCGACCAGCGTGCGACGCTCGCCCCACGTGCGTCCGCCGTCGCTCGACTCCACGGCGCAAACGGCCAATCGCCCTTCCGCCAGCGCCTGCACTGAGACGCCCCACAGCGTCCCGCTCGGCATGAGCACGGGATAAAACCGTTCGGAACGAACTTTCACCGGTCCGCCGTCATCCTCAGCGGCCAAGGCCCCGCTCGAAACGCCGACTAGCACAGCAGCGACAACGACGAACACGTTTGCGTATCGGGTCATGCTTTGTCCTGAAGTTGAGTCAAATGGAGCAAAAGCAATTTCGAGCCGCGGGATAGCCGCACGGCTCAATTCCAGCGGGATATACCCGACAGCACACGGTACCATATTAAACTCGGAATCTCGAACCAGCCCTCGCGGTGGCTGTGGTCGCTCGAAAACCTGCACGATGCGATTCGGTGGGAAATGTAAACCGGAGGCGAGCCATGAGAGAGAAGCAAGCCAGAACCCGACCGGTTTTCCGTATCATCGCAATGGTGATTGGATCGATGCTTGTTACGACTGCCATCGTTGGAGTTTGGCGTGGCATCCAAGGTGATTGGTCGACCGCGGCAACGGCGCTCGGCATAGCCGTGATCCTGATTGGCACGGCCTACCGGCTTTCACGGCCAGATCGTACAGATGACGGACCTATTTGAGTGCTTCCGCGGAAACGTACCACTACCCGGTTTCAGGGCCGCTTTTCAGCAGTCTGCGGTAGTGCTACACTTGAGGTACAGGGTGATCGACGGCCGTTTTCGGCAACGCCGGGCTCGGGCCGCACACCTTCCTCGGCAGCATAGCGCCCCGCATGCAACAGTTTACCGGCAAAGCCATCTCCCGATTTATCGCCGCGCTTTTGGCGTGCCTGGCGACGTCGCGGATCGCCACCGCCGCGGACACTGCAACTGTCGATTTCACGCGCGACGTTCGACCCATTCTTGCGGACAAGTGCTTCAAATGTCACGGCCCGGACGCGGATGCGCGCGAGACCGATTTGCGGCTCGACAACCGCGCCAATGCCACGCGCGATCGCGACGGCCACGTGGCGATCAAGCCCGGTGATCCCGAGAAAAGCGAACTCGTGCGCCGAATCACTTCGTCCGATCCTAGCGAGCAAATGCCGCCGCCGGATTCCAAGAAGACGCTGTCCGCGGCCGAGATTGAATTATTGCGGCGTTGGATTGCCGAAGGCGCACGGTGGTCGATCCACTGGGCCTTCACCGCGCCGACGCTGCCGGATGTACCCGCGGTGAGTCGGCCCGAATGGGTTCGCCACCCGATCGATGCCTTCATTCTCGCTCGGCTCCAGAGCGAACAAATCTCGCCGTCGCCCGAGGCGGACGCGACGACTCTTGTGCGGCGGCTCTATCTGGATCTGATCGGCCTGCCGCCGACTCCCGAAGAAGTCGATGACTGGGTCGCGCGTCTAACGACCGATGACGTCGCCTACGCTCAGCTTGTCGAGCACTTGCTGGCGTCGCCGCATTATGGCGAGCGATGGGGCCAGCGGTGGCTGGACGCCGCACGCTATGCCGATTCCGACGGGTTCGAGAAAGACAAGCCGCGCTTCGTGTGGTTCTATCGCGACTGGGTGATTGACGCGCTGAACCGCGATTTGCCGTACAACGAGTTCCTGGTCGAGCAGATTGCCGGCGACCAGTTGCCCGATGCGACGCAGGATCAGCGGGTCGCGACAGGCTTTTTGCGGAACTCGATGACGAACGAAGAAGGCGGCATCGATCCCGAGCAGTTCCGCATGGAGGCGATGTTCGACCGCATGGATGCCATCGGCAAAGGAATGCTCGGCGTGACCATCCAGTGCGCGCAGTGCCATACTCATAAATTCGATCCGCTCACTCAGGAAGAGTATTACCGGATGTTCGCCTTCCTGAACAACTGCGACGAAGCCAATGCAACCGTTTATACGCCCGACGAGCAGGCACAGCGAGCCGCAATCTTCCAGCAGATACGTGCGATCGAGGACGACCTCAAGCACAAGACCGCCGACTGGACCGAGCGCCTCGCGAAATGGGAGCAAAGCGTCCGCGGCGATCAACCCGAGTGGACCGTCGTGCGGCCCGAAGATGATGCCACCGGCGGGCAGAAGCATTACGTGCTTGCCGACGCATCGATTCTCGCGGCCGGTTACGCGCCGACGAAGCATGAAACCACATTCACCGCGAAGACCGACGCGCGGCGCATCACGGCGGTCCGCCTCGAGCTGCTCAATGACTCGACGCTGCCTCGCGGCGGCCCCGGGCGTTCGATTTTAGGGACGTGCGCGTTGACCGAGTTCAAGCTGTCGGCCGCGCCGGCTGACGATCCCGGCAAGACGGCCGCGGTGAAAATTGTGTCCGCCTCGGCGGACGTCAACCCGGCCGAAGCGCCACTCAAGGCGATTTACGATGATCGCACCGACAAGCGCCGCGTCACGGGGCCGATCGCGTTTGCCGTCGACGGCAACGACGATACGGCATGGACCATCGACGTCGGGCCCGGCCTAACCAACGTTCCGCGAAAGGCAGTCTTTGTGCTCGAAAAGCCCGTCGAGTTTCCCGCCGGCGCGGTCCTCACGTTTACGCTGCGACAGATGCACGGCGGCTGGAACAGCGACGACAATCAAAACAATAACTTGGGGAGGTTCCGCTTTGCGGTAACAGCCGCCGACGGTGTTCAGGCCGATCCGTTGCCGGCCGCCGTCCGAGCGATTGTTGCAATCCTGCCCGACCAGCGTTCGCCAGCGCAGCGGGATGCCGTCTTCAGTCATTGGCGCACCACGGTTCCGGAATGGAAAGAAGCCAACGCAGCCATCGAGGCGCTCTGGCAGCAACATCCACCGGGCACCACGCAATTGGTCCTGCAAACTCGCGATATGCCGCGCACGACGGCGCTGTTAGCGCGAGGGGATTTTCTCAAGCCGACCAAGCCCGTCGAACCGGGGGTGCCGGCATTTTTGCATCCTTTGCCGGAGAACGCTCCGCCCACGCGGCTCACGTTTGCGCGTTGGTTGGCGGATGAACGCTCGCCCACAACGGCCCGCGCGCTGGTCAACCGCGTTTGGCAGGCGTACTTCGGCCGCGGCATCGTCGCCACCAGCGAGGATTTCGGCGTGCAGAGCGAAGCCCCATCGCACCCGGAGTTGCTCGATTGGCTCGCCGTGCGCTTCATGCAGAACGGCTGGAAGATGAAGGACCTGCACCGCTGGATCGTCACGTCGAGCACGTACCGGCAAGCGTCTCTGGCACGGCCGGATTTGTCGACACGCGATCCGGAGAATCGGTTGCTGGCGCGATTTCCGCGGCAACGGGTTGACGGCGAGATCGTGCGCGACGTTGCGCTGACGGTCAGCGGCCAGTTGAACCCGACGATCGGCGGGCCTAGCGTCTATCCGCCCGCTCCCGATTTTCTGTTTCAGCCCCCCGCGAGTTACGGCCCCAAAACCTGGAAAGAAGAAACCGGACCGAACCGCTACCGCCGATCGATGTATGCGTTTAAGTTCCGCTCGGTGCCGTTCCCGGTGCTGCAGAACTTCGATGTGCCCAATGCCGACACGTCGTGCGTCCGACGCGCGCGGTCGAACACTCCGTTGCAGGCGCTCACAACGCTCAATGAGCCCTTGTTCGTGGAATGCGCCCGAGCCTTCGCAATACGAACGCTGCATGAAGGCGGCGACACAGACGCAGCTCGATTGGCTTCCGCCTTCCGGCGCTGTGTCGCCCGCCGGCCCAGCGACGTTGAACTGAGCGATTTGCAAACGCTACTCAACGAGCAGAAAAAACGATTTGCGGATGACGCGGCGAAAGCCTGGCAACTGGCGGCCAACGATCCGAAACAGCCACCCGCGCTGCCCGCAGGCGCGACCGCCGCCGACGCGGCAGCATGGACCGTTGTGGCCCGCGTGCTGCTCAACCTCGATGAGACAATTACAAAAGAGTAACACGACTATGGATAGAACGGACCTCCTCGCCACCCAACGGCGCTGGTTCTTGCAGCAATGCGGCGTCGGCCTGGGTGCGATCGCGCTTCGCCAACTGATGGGCCAGGAAGCGGAAGGGGCGACACCGACAGGCGCGGATCCTTTCGCGGTGAAACAGCCACATTATCACGGCAAGGCCAAGAACGTCATCTTTCTGTTTATGGCCGGCGGGCCGAGCCAATTCGAGATGTTCGACTACAAGCCCAAGCTGGCAGAGTTGGACGGCACGTTGCCGCCGCCCGAGCTCATCAAGGATTATCGTGCCGCTTTCATCACGCCGAATTCGAAGTTCCTGGGACCGAAGTACAAATTCGCAAAGCACGGTCAGTGCGGGGCCGAGTTGTCGGAGCTGCTGCCTCATCTGGCGACGGTCGTCGATGACATCTCAATCGTCCGCTCGATGGTCACCGACGCGTTCAATCACGCCCCCGGCCAGATTCTGATGAATACGGGGGCTCAGCAGTTCGGCCGGCCAAGCATGGGAGCCTGGGTGACCTACGGTTTGGGCAGCGAGTCGCGCGATCTGCCCGCGTACGTCGTGTTCAGCTCGGGGAAGAAAGGCCCCAGCGGCGGCAGCTCGAACTGGGGAAGCGGCTTTTTGCCCACGATGTATCAGGGCGTTCAGTTCCGCACCAGCGGCGAGCCCGTGCTGTACCTATCCAATCCACCCGGCGTCGATGCCGACGTGGCGCGCGAGTCGCTGGCGGCCATCAGCCGACTTAACCGCCGGCGGTACGACGTCGTAGGCGATCCTGAGATCGCCACCCGGATCAACTCATTCGAGATGGCCTTCCGCATGCAGGCCAGCACGCCGGGCCTGATGGACCTTTCGACCGAGCCGAAACATGTCCTCGACATGTACGGCGTCGAGCCTGGCAAACCGTCGTTTGTCAACAACTGTTTGCTCGCCCGCAGGCTGGTCGAGCGCGGTGTGCGCTTCGTGCAGTTGTTTCACGAGGCGTGGGACCAGCACGGCAACCTGGTGAAAGACCTGGCGAAGAACTGTCACGACACCGACCAGGCGTGCGCCGCGCTCATCAAGGACCTCAAACAGCGCGGGCTGTTGGACTCGACGCTGGTCATCTGGGGCGGCGAGTTCGGCCGCACGCCAATGGTCCAGGGAGGCAGCGATGGCCGCGACCATCATCCGAACTCGTTCACCATGTGGCTGGCCGGCGGCGGCGCGAAACCGGGCGTCAGCTACGGCGCGACCGACGAATTCGGCTTCAACGCCGTCGAGAACCGCGTGCACGTACACGACCTGCACGCCACTGTGCTGCACCTGCTGGGCTTCGATCACACTCGACTCACGTACCGTTACCAAGGCCGCGACTTCCGCCTGACCGACGTGCACGGCAAGATCGTCGAGGGAATTGTGGCGTAGCCAGGTTCACGACGTCGGGTGGATACGAGCCTCTCTGAGTAAACGCTGCGAAGTCGCACCGCGGCGCCGACAAAATTGGATCCATGACAGCCACGAAGACCGCCCCACGTTCCAAGTCCATCGAGCGGCGAGCTACCGCCGTCCCGTGGCGCGCGCGAGCTGCGGTCTACGTCATCTTCGCGGTGTCCGGTGCCGCGGCGCTTGTCTACCAGATCCTTTGGGCGCGCTGGTTGTCGCTGTTATTCGGCAGCACGACGCCGTCGGTGGCCATTGTGCTGAGCAGCTTCATGCTCGGCCTCGCACTGGGAAGCTGGTACGCGGGCCGCATTCTCCACCGCATTAAGAACCCGATGACGGCTTATGCGTGGCTCGAATTGGGCATCGGCATTTTTGCCGTCGTTTTTCCGGCGCTCACTCACCTGGTCGATCGGTTATTCGTCGCGCTGGTCGACGTCGACTCGCCCGTGTGGCTCAGCTACGCCGTCCGCGCGATACTCGCCTTTGCGGCGCTCGGCGTGCCCACAACTCTGATGGGGGCGACATTGCCGCTGCTCACGGAGTTCTTCAAGGGGAGCTCAACGACGGGCGGCGGCACTTGGAAAGTCGGCTTGTTGTACGCGGCCAACACCATCGGCGCGGCGGCCGGCGCACTGGCCGCCAGCTTTGTGCTGATCGAGTTGGTCGGCACGCGCAATGCTACGTTGCTGGCAGCGGGGTTGAACTTCGTCGTCGCAATTCTGGCCTACGCCATCGGCAAGCGGAGCCAATCGGAGCGACTGAGTCACCCTCAGCGGACCCGCTTGCCGCTCGACCGTCTGGGGACGATGGCGCTCGCGGTGCTGGCGCTCGGCGGCGGGGTCTCGATGGCCTCGGAAGTGTTATGGACAAGGACGCTGGAAACGGTCATCGGCAACTCGAGCTATGCGTTCGCGCTGATCCTAGTCGTTTATCTCGTCGGCCTGGCGGTCGGAAGCTGGCTGATGTCGCTGGCCGTTACACGGTTGGCCGGCTTGCCGGTGTGGTTGGCGGCAACCCAGTTGGCAATCGGAATTTGGACGGTCGCTGCGATTGCCCTGTTCGACCGGCTCAGCGACTCGCTCACTTCGGGCCAGCATGTGGCCCTCTCTATCATTCTGGCCGATTACATGAAGGCGGCCACCATCTTGTTTCCGCTCGCCGTTTTTTCGGGTGCCGCCTTTCCACTTGCGACCCGCATCCTCGATCGCGACGAGGCCGATGCGCAAGGGCAGCGCATCGCCCGCGCCTATGCGTGGAACACCATCGGCGCGATGGCCGGCGCATTCGTGGCGGGATTCGTCATCGCACCGCGGCTCGACTTCTTCGAATCGCTTTATTGCCTGGCGGCGATCAGCGCCTTCACCGTGATTGCCGTCGCACTGGGGATCATGCAGCCGCTGGCACAGAAAAAGGCTCGTGTCGCGGCGACCGCGGTCGCCGGTGTGGCCGTCGTTCTTGCGGCTTTCAGCCTTCGCAGTGCGTTCTCGGGCAGCGAGTTTATCGAGCGGATGGCCAGGCAGGCTCCCAGTTGGGAAGTGCATTTCCACAAACCCGGGCTGCAAGGGGTGACCACGGCGCTCGTCTCAAAAGTCAATCCGAACGAGTCGAACCTCTTGGTGAACGGGGCCGGCATGACTTACAAGGGCACGGTCACCAAGATGATGGCCCATCTCCCCATGCTGCTGCATCCCAATCCCGAAAACACGCTCGTCATTTGTTTTGGAATGGGCACGACGTATCGCTCGGCCATCGCACACGGCGGCGACGTCACCGTCGTCGAGTTGGTGGATGAGGTTTACGACGCCTTCGACGTCTTTTACGAGGACGCCGAGCGGGTCCGCAACTATCCACGCGGGAAGATGGTCACGAACGACGGGCGAAACTTTTTGAAGCTGAGCCGTGATCGGTTCGACGTGATCACAATCGATCCGCCGCCTCCGATCGACGCGGCGGGCGTCAACCATCTGTATTCGCGCGACTTCGTCGAGCTGGCCCGCGATCATCTGACCGAGGGGGGCATCCTGGCACATTGGATTCCGGTGCCCGGCTCAATCGCCGGCGTCGACGATTGGAACACCTTTCACATGTTGCTGGGAACGATCGCCGACGTCTTTCCGCACACTTACGTGCTGCAAAGCGTGCCTTACACGGGCATGCACGTGCTGGGCAGCATGAAACCGCTGCAGCTTTCGAAGAAGGCGCTCCGCGCCCGGCTGGAAAACGCGGACGTTGCCCGCGACCTCAACGAGTGGAACGAAGTGCCCATCGATTATTTCGGCGGCCTGCAAGGCGTCGACGTCAGCCAATGGCCCGCACCCGCTGCAGTCGTCACCGACGATCGTCCGCACCTCGAATTCTACCTCTGGCGCAAATGGCGCACCGGCACTCCCATGGCCCACCGCGTGCAGTTTCTGACGCAATAGTTGGTATTCACTGGCTCTGATCGAACCTCTCTTGTCCCCCCGAGCTTCACCTTTCATAATGATACCGCATGGAGTGTTGGGACCTCTGCAGCCACAAACGTCGAGGGTTGCGTGCGACAAAAGAAAAACGTCCTTTGCCGCGGTCCGCTGAACCGGCGCGAGTTTCTGCGCGTTGGCACGTTGGCGTTGGGGGGCCTGACGCTGTCGGATGTGTTGCGCGCGCGGGCCGATGCGGGAACCGCGACCCTCGACACGTCGGTCATCATGTTCTGGATGTGGGGCGGGCCGAGCCAGCTCGAAACCTACGACATGAAGCCCGATGCGCCCGCCGAGTATCGCGGGCCGCTGCGACCGATTCCCACAAACGTGCCGGGCATGGAAATCTGCGAATACATGCCCCTGCAGGCGCAGATGGCCGACAAGTTCTCGATCATCCGCTCGCTGCATCACGAGATGTCGGCTCACAACGACGGCAGCATCGAAGTCCTGACCGGGAAGACGCCCAGCGTTCCCGATCCCACGTCGCAGGCACGCTCCGAACATCCCGATTTCGGCATGATTGCCGGGGCGATGCGCGGACCGCGGCCCAACGGCTTGCCGCAATACATCGGCGTGCAGCGGTGTCCCTTTATGACGAGGCCCACTTATCTCGGGGTCAGCCATCAGGCGTTCAACACGGGCGACCCCTCGAAGCCCGATTTTGCGCCACAGAACCTTACGCTGGCGACCGGCATCGACAATCACCGACTCGATGACCGCAAGTCGCTGGTGTCGCAGTTCGACCGGTTCCGCCGCGACCTCGACTTGCTCGGCTCGCTCGACGGGATCGACAAGTTTCGCGCGTCGGCTTTTCAGCTTTTGTCCAGCCGGCAGGTGGCCGATGCTTTCGACATCAGCCGCGAAGAGCCGAAATTGCGTGATCGTTACGGCCGCCATCGCTGGGGACAAAGCTGCCTGTTGGCGCGCCGACTGGTCGAAGCGGGCGCAGCGGTCATCAACGTCGACGCGACCGCGCCCAACGACACCACCAAGCATTTCAGTTGGGACGATCACGCCGGCGCGTTCCATCTCGACTATGCGCAGCGCGAACGGCTGCCGCAAATGGATCAGGCGTTGACGGCGCTGATTTCCGATTTGCACGACCGCGGGCTGGATCGCCGGACGATGGTCATCGCCTGTGGCGAGTTCGGCCGCACGCCGCGCGTGACCCATGCGCCGACGAACTTCTCGAACCAAATCGGGCTCGGCCGCGACCATTGGCCGCACGCCTTCAGCGCGCTCATTGCCGGCGGCGGGCTGCGCATGGGTCAAGTCGTCGGGCAAACGAACTCAAAGAGTGAATACCCGATCAGCGACCCAGTGACGCCGCAAGACCTGCTGGCGACCGTGTATCGCCACTTGGGCATCGACCCGGCGCATCACTACCTCGATTTTTCGGGCCGTCCCGTGCCGATTCTCTTCAGCGGACGCCCGATCGCGCAGCTTGTATGAGCGAACGCGGTTCGCTGGACTCCGCTGTTGGAGGTGACGCGGGGACGCGGCGAAGGGGAGACGCGGGGACATCACGCTTGCGGCCTTTTCCCCGCGTCTCCGCGTCCCCGCGACTGTTCCGATTGCCATCACGCGCCCGCGGGAATCGCCCAATGTCCATCGCGGTATTCGCGCGTCAGTAAGTGACTCGCTTCGTCGTCTCCGATAATTGCCTCGTGCTTTGGATCGAATTGCAGTGTGCGGCCGACTCGCGTGGCGATGTTGCCCAGGTGGCACAGCGACGCCGACGTGTGGCCGATTTCGATATCGGCGTTTGGCTTGCGGCCCGTGCGGATGGCGTCGAAAAAGTCGCGAATGTGGGAGAGCAAGTTGGCCGGCTTTCCGTTCAGCTTCGCTTCCACGCGCTTGGTCCCCTCGCCAAAAACCTCCAGTTTGCCGCGCTTGGTGAGCAGCATACGTCCCTTCGTGCCGAAAAACTCGGTGCCGTTGTCGACGTTGTGCGGATAATTGCTCGACCAGATGCGCATTTCCCAGATGAGCATCCGCTTGCTGCCCTGTTTGCCGTCGCCGGGATACTCGAAGGCGACTTGCTGCGTGTCGGGAAACTGCTGATCGTCGTTGAAGAAATACGTGCCCCCCAGCCCGCTGATGAGCGTGGGGTGCGTCTCGACGCCGAGTCCCCAGCGGGCGTAGTCCAACTCGTGAGCTCCGTCGTTGCCCATGTCGCCGGTGCCAAAGTTGTGCCACCAGTGCCAGTTGTAATGCAGGCGATTGGACTGATAGGGAAGAAAAGCTGCCGGTCCCACCCATTGGTCGTAATCGAGGCCGGCGGGCGGATCGGACGGCTGGGCGTGCCCGATGTCATTTCGGCGTTGCACGTTCCACGCCTTCGCCACAAGCACGTCGCCGATAATCCCTTCGCGCAGCATCTGCACGCCGTCGGCGATCAGTTGCATGCTGCGGCTCTGCGTGCCGTGCTGTACGACGCGGTTGTTTCTCCGCGCGGCTTCGACAAGCAGCCGCCCCTCGCGCAGGTTGTGTGAGCAGGGTTTCTCGACGTAGACGTGTTTGCCCGCGTCGCATGCCAGGATTGCCGCCGGGGCATGCCAGTGGTCGGGCGTGGCGATGACGACGGCGTCGACGGTCTTGTCGTCGAGGACGCGGCGGAGGTCGGTCACGATGGTTGGCAAGCGATTCGTCTTCGTCTCGCTCGCCGCCTGGTTCGCGTGGTTTTTGTCGGGATCGCAAAAGTAAGCGACTTCGCCCGCCTCGTCGTTTTCGAAGCCGTCGATCAGGCTTCGGCCGCGCCCGCCGCAGCCAATCAAGGCGACCACGACTCGGTCGTTTGCGCCGGCTGCACGCGCCGAAGCGGTCGGCAAATTCAGGGCGACGGCGGATGCCACGCCCAGTCCTGTCTGCTTGAGGAACGTCCTGCGGCTCGATTCGGCCATCGCGTTGCTCCCATGGCTTGTGACGTGTGATTGTGTACCTACAATCACTCTGAGTCTCAAGCGGCCGAAATGCAAGCCGTGAGGGGCGACCAACGTCGCGCAAGGCGTGAATCAAAGTGCGGAACGCGGAACGTGAATAGACAAGTGACGCAGGCGTCTTGCCCGTGCACTTTTCAATCGAGACTCGCCCGCAGTGCGTGCTTATGGGCCGAGTGCATCTTGCTCGGATTGCTGTGTTGCACGCTCAAGAAATGCAAGCGGCCGCATCACGTTCGCGAAGAGCACTGGCGAGACGCCAGTGGCAACCAGCACCCGACGGCTCAGTGTGCCATCGCGAGGCGTTCTTCTTTTTCGGCGCGGCGGCGGGCGATGACTTCTTCCTGGAGGTTCGACGGCACTTGCTTGTACCGTGAGAACTCCATGGTGAACGTGCCCTTGCCCTGCGTCATCGAGCGCACCTCGTTCGCGTAGTCGAACATCATCGCCAGCGGCACTTCGGCCTGGATCACGCTCACGCCTTCGCGAACTTCGGTGTTGTGGATCAGCCCGCGCTTGCTCGAGAGGTGACCGGTGACAGGCCCCTGGTACGCCTCGGGGACCTCGACCTCGAGCTTCATGATTGGTTCCTGCAGCGCCATCTTAGCCTTCTTCAGCGTATCGCGCATGCAGTTGAACCCGCAGATGTTGAACGCCATTTCCGAGCTGTCGACGTCGTGATAGCTGCCGTCTTCCAGAATCATGCGAACGCCGACCACTTCA
Source organism: Planctomycetaceae bacterium (assembly GCA_040903115.1). Classification (GTDB taxonomy): domain Bacteria; phylum Planctomycetota; class Planctomycetia; order Planctomycetales; family Planctomycetaceae; genus JBBDVZ01. The sequence continues at coordinate 1,176 of JBBDVZ010000018.1, read as the reverse complement.
CACTCGCACAGCGGGCCCTTTTCGAGCCCGCGCTCGAAGCCGTGGTTGACGGCGGGAATATACTCCCGGGGAATGCGGCCTTGGGTGACGTCGTCGACGAACTCGTACGTTTCGACGGCGTCGTCCGGCAGCGGCTCCAGCCTGCCGACCACGTGCGCGTACTGACCCGAACCGCCCGTCTGCTTCTTGTGTTTGAAGTTGAACTCGACCGTCTTGGTCGGGCACTCGCGATACGCGACCTTCGGCTCACCGATCAGGCATTCGCAATTGTACTCGCGGCGAATGCGCTCGACGTAAATGTCGAGATGCAATTGACCCATGCCGGCGATGATGGTCTGGCCGGTTTCCTGATCGGTGGCGACGCGAAAGGTGGGATCTTCGCGCCGGAAGCGCTCGAGCGCCTTGCTGAGACGATCGGCGCCGTCCCGCTTCAGAGGCTCGATGGAAAGCCGAATCACCGGCTCCGGAACGAAGATGCTCTCGAGCGAGTACTTCACGCCATCGCCGCAGTACGTATCGCCGGAAGCGCAGTCGACCCCGACGATGGCGACAATGTCGCCGGCTTCGGCTTCGTCGATGTCTGCCCGCTCATCGGCATGCATGCGGACCAGGCGGCCGAAGCGGTCCTTCTTGCCGGTGCGCATGTTCGTGTACGACTGGCCCTTGGTGATCGTGCCCTGGTAAACGCGAAAATACGTGAGCTGTCCGAACGCCTCGACGACGGTCTTAAAGGCCATCGCCACGAGCGGTTTGTCGGGATCACTGGCGAGCACGACGCGATGATCGCCGCTTTCGCCGCTGCCGTTGGCCGCTTCGGCCTTTTCGGCTTTTTTGGCGGCCATCAGGTCGATGGCATGAATGTCACGATCCAGCGGGCTGGGCAGATAGTCGACGACGGCGTCGAGCGCTTCCTGCACCCCCTTGTTGCGAAACGCGGTGCCCATCAGCACGGGGGTGACTTCTTGAGTCAGAACGGCGTCGCGAATGATCTTTTTGATTTGAGCCGTCGGAAGTTCGCGCTCTTCCAGGAGCGCGACCATCAGCTCGTCGCTGTAAAGCGACAGCGTTTCCAGCATTTCGCTGCGCGCTTCGGCGGCCTCTTTCGCCATGCTGGCCGGTATCGGCTCGCGGCGGACCGTTTCGCCTTGTTTGCCGTCGAAGTAAACGGCCTGCATG
>JBBDVZ010000017.1:0-13192 GCA_040903115.1 Planctomycetaceae bacterium | reverse complement strand
GTCCCCTGACGGTGGCGGCCAGCCTGCATTGGCTGGCGACGTGCCGCGACGCTTTTTTGTTCGAAGACTGCGTCGAAGACCTGCCGCTCCGCCACGAGCTGACGCTGGAGAAAATGCAGGCCAAGGGAGGCGTGATCGCAGTTCCCGACCGGCCCGGATTGGGCGTTACGCTCAACGAAGATTTCGTGAAAGCGAACCTGGTGGCGGAATCGGGGACGTGAAACACGTGTCAGCGCGCCAAAGCCCACGGGCAGTGCCCCGTGGGAATTCCCGCCCGGCGCAGCGGGCGGGCTTTGATGAATCACACGAGTTCGCTGATGAGCGCGCCGTGGTCGATGGCGGGAATCGGGCGGCCCTGGTGGTTCAAGATCGCCGTGTGCGGGTCCATGCCCAGCACATGGTAAATCGTGTGGTGAATGTCGCCTGGTCGCAAGGGGCGCGTGGCCGGTTCGGTTCCCTGGGGATTGGTTGACCCGATGATTTGGCCTCCCTTGACGCCGCCGCCGCCCATCAGGCAAAACATGGCGCTGCCCCAGTGATCGCGGCCGGGGGTCCCCATGCTCAGCGGCGGGCCGCCATTGCCGCCGTTGTTCATGCGCGGCGTGCGGCTGAATTCGCCACAGAGCACCACAAGAACCTTTTCCGACAAACCGCGCTGCGACAGGTCGGTGAATAGCGCGCTGACGAGCTTGTCGATGATCGGAAGATTGTTCTCCATACCGGATTGCAGGCTCCAGTGATGGTCCCAGCCGCCGAAATGGCAAGTGACAAACGTCGAACCTGCTTCGACCAGCCGTCGCGCCAACAGCGTGCTTTGTCCCCAACTGCTGCGGCCGTAACGGTCGCGCAACTTGGGATCTTCGGAGTTGATGTCGAAGGCTTTGCGGGCACGCGGTCCAGTGACGAACTCAAACGCCTGCTGTTCGAAACGGTCCATGGCGTTAGCAGTCCCGGAACTGTCGGCATCGCGACGAAGGGTGTCGATGGTCTGCAGCAGGCCCTTTCTGTCCTCGAGCCGACTGATCGTCAGCGGCACGGGCATCTGCAGGTTCTGCACTTGAAAGGTCGGGCTATTTGGATCGCCATCGGTTTCGAACGGCCCGTACTGATTCCCGAGGAAGTTCGCGCCAAAGTAGCCCGGACGCAACCCAATGCTGGCAGCGTAGGGGACGGCGACGTAAGGCGGCATTCCCGGCTGCCGGGCTCCGAGCACGCGCGTCACCCACGAGCCGATGGACGGGGAGCGGCCGGGGATGCTTCCCCCGCTGACCTCGCCGCGGCCGGTCAGCATCCAATGGCCGCCGGTATAGTGGTCGCCGGTGTCGTGGTGCAGCGAGCGGATAATCGAGAACTTGTCGGCCACCTGGGCCTGCAGCGGAAAGAGCTCGCTGATGTCGAAACCGGGCACGTTTGTGCGGATGGGGTTCCAGATGCCGCGGATTTCGGCCGGTGCCTCCGGCTTCAAATCGTAGAGGTCCATGTGACTGGGGCCGCCATCGAGCCAAAGCAGGATGACCGAGGTGTCTTTTGCGGCGAGGCCCTGCTGAGCCGAGGCTTCCTTGGCCTTCAGGATGCGGGGCAGGCCGGCCATTCCCATTCCCGCCACGCCAAGCTGCAGGAAGCTGCGGCGGCTAACCCCGTCGCAATACTTCGCGGTGCGACCCGCTTCGACTCGCAACATGCCAGAGCCCTCTCGGTGTTGACGAACGGGGCGTGCGATTGGACTACCATCATCCCTTCGGCGCACGCATCGAAGTTTCTTTATCGGTGGCCATTGTAAATACGGGGTGTTGGCAGGTCAAGCAAATGTCGGGGAAAGTCCGTTGTGGCCGGTTTGGATATGATACCTGGAGTCTCGAAGTACGCTATCAGCCACACGTTGGGGTAAGACAATGCCGACGATTCAAATCAACGGAATGACGTTCAATGCGTACGACGCGGGGCAGGGGGCTCCCATTCTGTTCGTGCACGGGTTTCCGCTCGACCACACGATGTGGCAGCAGCAGCTCGAACATTTCTCGAAAACCCATCGCGTCATTGCGCCCGACCTGCGCGGCTTTGGACAAAGCGACGTCACCGCGGGAACCGTGGAAATGCACAAGTTTGCCGACGACTTGGCGGCCGTGCTGACTGCTCTGGATGTCGACGAGCCGGTGTGTTACTGCGGGCTGTCGATGGGGGGCTACATCGGTTGGGAGTTTCTTCGGCGACACGGCGAGCGGGTCGGCTCGCTCATTCTCTGCGACACAAAGGCCGCCGCCGACACGCCCCAGGCCATCGAAGGGCGAATGAAGCTCGCTCAGGCGGTCATCGAAGGCGGCTCGGAGGCAGCCGTCGAAGCGATGATGCCGAAGCTGCTGGCCGAATCAACGTTACAGCGGCAGCCCCACCTGGTGGAACATATCCGCCGGATGATTGTGAACACCGATCCCGAGTCGATCGCGGCGGCATTGCGCGGGATGGCCAACCGCCGAGACTCGACCGACATGCTGGACAAAATCGCCGTGCCGACCTTGTTGATCGTGGGCCAACACGATGCACTCACTCCGCCCGACGAGATGCGAAAGGTGGCCGAGAGAATCCGCGATGCTCGGTTCGTCGAGGTTCCTGAGGCGGGCCACATGTCGCCGATGGAGAATGGTGCGGCGGTGAACAACGCGATCGACGGCTTTCTGACCAAAAATGGATAAGATTGGGCGCGCGGGTTGATTGTTGTCGCTGTAAAAGACGCCTGGCACAATGGATTCCGTTTGAAGCCCGTCAACTCTTGTGCTTCGGAGAATGATTGATGAGAGGCCGCACCAATCGCCGCAACTTTCTGCGACACGCTGCCGCCGCGACGGCGGCCGTTTCGTGTTCGCCGTTTGCGTTCGCAGACGAGAAAAAGATTCTGCAACAGACTCACACTTACAAGCGAGTCGGCGACTTAGAAATTCAGGCCGATGTCCTGCGGCCGGACGATGACATGATGAGGCCGGTCGTGTTTTGGATCCACGGCGGAGCACTGATACTTGGTAATCGCAAATCGATCGACCGCCGCGTGAAGAACGCGTTTCTCGACGCCGGCTATGTGATTGTTTCGATCGATTACCGGCTCGCGCCCGAGACGAAGCTGCCGCAGATCGTGGAAGACGTCGAGGATGCATACCGCTGGGTGCACGACCAGGGGCCGCGATTATTTCGTGCCGACACCAAACGCATCGCCGTCATGGGCGGCTCGGCCGGCGGGTATCTGACGTTGACGGCCGGCTTGCGCGCGAAACCGCGCCCGGCAGTGCTTGTCTCGTTCTGGGGCTATGGCGATCTGGTCGGCGACTGGTACAGCAAGCCGAGCGAGTTCTATCGGAAGCAGCCTCTGGTCACCGAGGCCGACGCGCTGAACGGGTTCGGCGACAAGCCCGTCGCCGACGGCAGCATCAATGGCAAGCAGCGAGGGAAGTTTTATCTCTATTGCCGGCAGCAGGGCTTGTGGCCCAAGCTGGTCACCGGCTTCGATCCGCACAATGAGGCCGAAAACATCGCCCCGTACATGCCCGTGCGAAACGTCACGGCCGATTACCCGGCGACGATGCTGATCCATGGCACGCTCGACACGGATGTGCCCTACGAGCAGTCGGCGCTGATGGAGCAGGAGTTCAAGCGCCACGGCGTCGAACACCGGTTCGTCACCGTTCCCGATGCAAACCACGGCTTGGCGGGCGGTGACGAAACGCGCATCGCCGATGCCTACGCGCAAGTGCTGCCGTTCGTCGAGAAGCACGTGCGGGGGTGACACGGAGACGCGGAGACACGGGGACGCGGAGACGCGGAGACGCGGAGACGCGGGAAAGACCTGACGACCTCACAACTAGAATTCCCCTCCCCCCTCGCGGGCCTGCGGCGAGCTCAGCCGAGCGGGGAGGGTCAGGGTGGGGGGCGATTGATCATCGACGTCGTTACGTCACGTCATACAATTCTGTGGAAGGATTACGCAATATGGCCAAGCACCATTCGCCCGGTTTTGTGAAGATTGTCAACGATGCGCGGAGCCGCGTTCGCGAGTGCACCGTCGACGACGTCAAGCGCCGCATCGACGCGGGTGAAACGCTTACACTCGTCGACGTCCGTGAGGAGAGCGAGTACGCTCAGGGGCATCTCCCGGGCGCGGTGCACCTCGGCAAAGGCGTCATCGAGCGCGACATCGAGGAGAAGATCCCCAATCCGTCCACGAAGCTGGTGCTCTATTGCGGCGGAGGATACCGATCGGCCCTGGCAGCCGACGCCATCCAAAAGATGGGCTACACCAACGTCATATCAATGGATGGTGGATTTCGCGGCTGGAAGGAAGCCGACTATTCCATCGTGACCGACTAACGCCAGAAGCCCGGCTTTTTGGAAAAGCCGGGCTTCTAAAATCGCGTCCTTGCCCAATCGGCCTAGTTCAGGAAGAAATCGTCCGGGCCTTTGACCGTGTAGTACGGGTACTGAATCACGGCGGCCGGCGTGTTGGGCTGCGGGTAAACCAGGTCTTTCGGTGGATAGTAACTGAAGCTGTGAACGTGCGTGGGGTACTGATAGTTGCCGCACGGGCCTTGATGATACGAGCCGCCGTCCGGACAATCGCCCTGTTGGGCAGGGGGGAACCAATTGCCGCGAGCGTCGACGGGCACTCCTTCTTTTGTCAGATACTCGACGCGCTCAGGACCACCGGGGTGCTGCGAAATTTGGACGTAATGCGGGCGTCGGCCCAGAGCGTCGGCCTTGGTGAAGACTCCGCGGTCCCCGTGGTAAACGCCCACGGTCGCCGGGCTCTGTCCGCGGATCACCTGATTGGTATTCGAGCATCCCAGGCAAAGGAGGCCCAACAAGCAGGACAGCAGTCCCCAGACAAGTTTTTGGTTCATTGCTCGCGTTCCCCCTTCGCATCGGGCATTTTGGCGCACAACCGGACGCATGACATCGACGGCCGGCAGATTGGTTAATGCTGTTATCGGCAGCATGATCGTCGAAACATGAACAATTCCCCGATCGTGCAAAACCGTCCCGGCGTGCACAGTCGTCCGACCTTGCAGAATCGATGTAATCGCGTTAAATTACCACCGATTCTGGCCTCAATCGCGGACGCGTTGCCACGGTACCCAGATCGCAAACCCTTTCGACATAAGGAATAAACGTCTAGTTTGTCGCTCAGACGACCGGCTGAGACGTCGTTGAGGGATGCCGTCAGTTTGGATGATCGAACAGGTCACACGTCGCGAGTTGGCGGCGGGCTCAGGGTCGGAAGGCGTGGGTTCGCGAGGCAAAAACCGACGTTGGGCCATTCACCGGCGTTTTGCCGACCGCACGCTTCCAGCGTGGCAATGCACGCTTCCGAAGGTGACATGGCGCGATTGAGAGTTTAGAGCCGTTTCACAAATGATGTACCCCACTTTGCGGCAAAATCGTTCGAGAAATCGAGGTGCGCGGTGGTGATACAAAAGGGCAATCTGCCCTAGCGTTCCGTGAAGGGAGTCGGGAAGTGTTTGTCGCCGCGTCGTCTCGCTGCTTTTCCGACAAGAGCTTTTCCGAAGCCTGTTCGCTGATCAGCGACCTCGAATACGACAAAATCGAAATCTGGATGAGCGAGGGCGGCTCGCACCTCAAAACGTCGGTTGTGGCCAAAGAGCCCGAACAGTTTGCCTCACAGTTTCGGGAAATGAGTCGCCTCACTCCCGTGGCTCTCCACCTCCAAGAGGACGTCGACGTGCGGACGCTGGCTGGCGTCGCACGGGTGGCCAAGCAGCTTCGGGTGACGCAGATCACCGTTCCCGCCTCTCCGCTGGGGACTCCCTTCAACAGCGAAATCGACCGGTTGCGCGCGTTTCTGAAAGTCGTCAACCCCGACGGCGTTCGCCTGTCGCTAAAGACTCAAACCGGAATGCTGACGGAAGACGCACACACGGCGGTCGAACTGTGCCAGGCGGTGCCCGGCCTGGGGCTCACGCTCGACCCCAGCTACTACATTTGCGGGCCGCATCGCGGCGTGTCGTTCGACCAGGTGTTTCCCTACGTCTATCACGTGCACCTGCGCGACTCGACCCCCGAACAACTTCAGGTTCAAATCGGGCTGGGCGAGATCGATTACAGCCGGATGATCGCCATGCTTCGGCGAAACGATTATCAGCGGGCGCTCTCGGTCGATCTGATCTATTCGCCAAAAGAGGAGATGAACCGGCCCCTGGAGATGCGCAAGCTGCGCATGCTGCTCGACACGCTGCTGTAGTCGACCGACCCGTATTAACGGTGGGTGCCATGGCACCCGGCGCGACGCAGTGAGTCCGGGCTACTTATAATCGCCAGGGTTGCCAAACAGTCCCCTGCCGCCGCCTTGTCCCATTCCCCCTCGGAGAGGCGACTTGCGTTTGCGCGCGGGGGTATCGACGGCGGCAGGAGCGAGATCTTCTTCGTCTTTTCGCTCGTCCGGATTCTGCAGCAGCGCCTTCAGCGACAAGCCGATCCGCTTCCGCTCGGAATCGACTTCGAGCACCTTCGCCACGACGGTTTGCCCGACCTTCAAGACCTCGTCGACTCGCTTGACCCGCCGGTATTCCAGCTCGCTGATGTGGATCAACCCCTCGAGTCCGGGCTCGAGCTCGACAAATGCCCCGAAATCGGTAATCCGGGTCACCTGGCCGGAGACCGTCTGGCCCGCCGGATATCGATCGGCGGCAGCGGCCCACGGGTTTTGGGTTAGCTGCCTCATACCGAGGCTGATCTTTTTCTTCTCCGGGTCGAGCGCCAGCACTTTGACGTCAACCTTCTGGCCCGGCTGCAGCAGCTCCGAAGGATGTTTGAGCCGCGTCCAACTCATCTCGCCGATATGCAAGAATCCGTCGACCCCGCCGATATCGACGAAGGCGCCGTAGTCTTTCAGTGTCGACACCGTTCCTGCGAACTTCTGTCCCACCTCCAGGGTTTTCCAAAGGTTTTCTTCCGCTTCCTTGCGTTCGATTTGCAGGTAGGCCCGCCGGCTGACGACGAGATTGCGCTTTTTCGGGTTGGCGTCGATGATCTTCACGCGCAGCTTTTGTCCGACGTAAGGTTCGAGATCCGAGATGTAATTCAGATCGACTTGTCCCGCCGGCAAGAAGCCCCGCAAGCTGCTGACCGTGACCTCGAGTCCTCCCTTGTTCGTCTTTGTGACCATGCAATCGACGATCTGCCCGACCTCGATCGACTCCCAGTTGCTGCTGGCTTTGCGCAGGCCCTTGGGCAGATTGACGAGAACCAGCCCGTCCTCGCGATCGACTCGGTCCACGCTCACTTCAATCATCTGGCCAACTTCCGGCGACTTGCCCGAGACGAATTGCCGCTTCGGCACGACGCCCGGCGAGCGCAGGCCCAGGTCAATAAACACATCATCGCCGTGGACCGAAAGAATTTTGCCCGTCAGTCGCATTCCCTTTTCCAGCGTCTCTTCGGTGGGCGCCTGGACGGGCGCGCGAGGTGACTCTGCCGATGGTTGCGGCGGCGAAACCACAGTGGCTCCATGCACCTCGCCGCTTGACAGTGCCGCTTCGATCTCGGCTTCCATCTGCGCATCGAGATCGGCGGGGGAGGGAGGGATCTCGACCGGCTCCGGACGAACGGAAGGAGCAGGAGCAGGATCGACCGCGGCGGGTTCGGGTTGGGAACTGACGGCGTCGTCAGCGATGGATGCCGCTGGCTCGCTCGCGACGTCTTCGACGGACGACGCCGGCGCGTTCGCTGTTGATTGGGGGGGATTTGCGATCAAGACCGTCGGCCCGGGACCTAGAGACGGAACCGCCTTGGCTTGAGCTCGGCCGAGCTTCGGATTCAGGCGAGGCTTACGCCGCGGACTTTCGCTGCGGCTCTCGGCTGAAGATTGCGGACCGCTTGCGCCGTTCGAGTCGGTGGAAGCCGAGGACACGTCATCGGTTTGCTGGGTTGCGGGCTGCGAGGCTTCGACGGCGATGCCGTCGTCGGGTTCGCGTGCCGGCGATGTCTCGACGGCGGAGGAATGATCTTGTGACGCCACGTCCCCTGTGGGGATTTGATTCGAACTCATCAGCAAACAATCCTGATACGACCTCTGGGGCCGGGGCAAATTGCCCCTTCGTGCACGCGCTCGCCGCACGTTGAGCTATTCGTGGTGCGCCTCGCGGAGTGTACGAACTCTACTCGCATGGGCGAGCGGTAAGCGTAAGCTTACTGGTTCCTTCAATCATTGAACTCTGAGATGATCCGTCGAAATCGGAACCCTGTGCCGTAGCCTAAAAAGAATAGTCGAAATGCCACCGGATCTCCACTGCGAAATTTCAACTGGGTCGCTCGGAGGCTAAAAACTCGGCCGGTTCGAGGTCGCCGCGTCGTTCGTCGCACGTCGCGGCAAGTGCGGCGCCGCCTGTTCCTTACGGGGCGATTTTGGCCTTCACGCAACGGAACCCAATGGCGTCGCTGCGGACGTGGTCGGGAATCGGCCAACGGGTCGCGCAGCGGAGATCGGGAAAGTGATCTCGCCATGACCCGCCTCGCATCACGCGCTGCCCGCCGCGCTCGCCGTTCTCCCAGCTTTTGCCGTTGCCAGGCGCCCCGCTGTAATCCGGATGCCACCGATCGCTGATATACTCCCAAAGATAGCCGTGCATGTCGTACAGCCCCCAGGCATTCGGTTTCAGAGCGCCGACCGGCGGATCGTTGCCTGCTGCATTGCCTGTATGCCAGCCGTGCTCGTTCAGCAGTGACGCTTGGTTCCCGGCGTCGCCTGCCGCGACGGCCGTCTCGCCGAAACTATATGCCGTCGACGCGCCCGCGCGACAGCAAAATTCCCATTCGGCCTCGCTCGGCAATCGAATTGTTGCGTCTTTCTCGATGAGCGCCGCCTCGTGCAGGAGCCGCGTGACCTGCGCGCAGAACCGATTGGCCTCGTGCCATGTCATCATTTCGACGGAATTCCGCGGTCCGCCCCAGACGCTGGGGTTCTTCCCCATCACCGCTTGATACAGGCTCTGCGTCACCTCGTACTTGGCCATTGCAAAACTGTAGTCGAACGCGACCTCGTGCTGCGGCTGCTCCGAAGCGAAACCCGCGTTCGAGCCCATGCGAAACGACCGTGGAAAATTCCCTTTGCCCGGCGTGATATCGACGAACTCGGTCGCAAATGTTTTTAGTAATTGCAGTCGATCGGGTTTTGTTTTGGGATCGACAGGCTCCGCGGACACCAGCGCACATACTGCTGCGGACATCGAAAGAAGAATAGGGCGACGAATTCGTACGGCATTCATGTCGATCCTCAGTGGAAAACTGCGCATTAGCGAAATCCCGAGCGATGAAAAGGACCATGATAACCGCCGCAGAACGGGTTCCTCACAAAAAAACTTGATCCGCGTTCATCTGCGTTTATCTGCGGTTCCACTCTTTCTCTGTATCACTGTGGTTTCGATTTGACCACCGGAACTGCTTTCCCCTGGCTTCCTCGGTTCCTCACAAAAAATCTGCGTCCCTCTGCGCAATCTGTGGATATTCTTCTCCTCTTTTCCAAGTCCTCTCCGTCTCTGCTGCGAATGCTCATCGCGAATCACCAGCGCTTGACACCTCGTTGCGCGCCCGGACAATACGAGGCGGAGTTAGTTTCTCCCTTGGGACGGGATCCGCGCAATGAACGACGCCTCTGAGCTGTTCCGCAGCCCCGAGCTGTTGTCGCGAGGCGACAGCCGGCTGTTGATCGTCGATATGCAAGAGAAGCTCTTGCCGTTCATACCGGTCGACGAAAATGTGATTCGCAATTGTCGGCGGCTGATTGAGGGGGCCAGGCTGCTCGGCGTGCCGATATTTGCCACCGAGCAATATCCGAAAGGCCTGGGAGCAACGACCCCCGAGCTGGCGAAGTTTTTCGAGTCAATCCCCACCAAGCAGCGGTTCAGCGGTGCGCAAGCGCTGGGCTGGGGGATCGCGGGCTCGCGGCCCGACGACCGTTTCAAGATTGTGGTGGCCGGCATCGAGGCGCATGTTTGCGTGCAGCAAACCGCACTCGATCTGATCGCCCAGGGCTTTCGCGTCTTTATTCCCGCCGACGCGGTCGCCAGCCGCGGCAAGCTCGATTGGAAAATCGCCCTCGATCGCCTGAGCGCGTCGGGCGCAACGCTGACGACGACCGAATCGGTGCTGTTCGAGTGGTGCGAAACGTCCGCCGCACCGGAATTCAAACAAATCAGCAAGCTGATCAAAGACGAATAGACGAATCCATGTCACACACGCTGCCGCCGCGAATCGCTCCCCCCGTTCGCATTTTGATGGGTCCCGGTCCCAGCGATATTCATCCGAGTATTCTGTCGGCGATGGCCGCGCCGACCGTCGGTCATCTCGATTCCGCGTTCCTCAAGGTGATGGACGAGTCGCAGTCGATGTTGCGGCAAGTCTTCCGCACCCAGAACGAACTGACGCTCGCCGTCAGCGGGACGGGCAGTGCCGGCATGGAAGCCTGCGTCGTCAACCTCATCGAGCCGGGCGACCGGATGCTCGTCTGCGTCAACGGCGTATTCGGCGGCCGCATGGCCGACGTCGCCGCGCGCGCGGGAGCCGTCGTCACCAAACTCGAGCGCGGCTTCGGCGAAGTTTTCACGCCCGACGAGATTGCCAAGGCGGTGAAGGAGACTTCCCCTAAGGTCGTTGGCATCGTGCATGCCGAAACCTCGACCGGCGCATGGCAGCCATCGTTGGATGAGATCGCAAACATCGTGCACGACGCGGGAGCGCTATCGCTCGTCGACTGTGTCACTTCGCTGGCTGGCGTGCCGGTCGAAGTCGACAAATGGCAGTTCGACGCCGTTTACAGCGGCACGCAGAAGTGTCTCGGCTGTCCGCCGGGCCTGGCGCCGGTCACCTTCTCGCCGCGGGCCGTCGAAGCCATCGACAAGCGCAAGACCAAAGTCGCGAGCTGGTATCTCGACATGACGCTCGTCCGCAGTTATTGGGGCGAGGAGCGCGCGTATCACCACACCGCGCCCATCAACATGAACTACGCCTTGCACGAAGCGTTGCGCCTGGTGCTGGAAGAGGGACTCGAAAACCGCCACAAGCGACACATGCGCAATCACCTGGCCCTGAAAGCAGGCCTCAAGGCGATGGGCATCGACTATTCGGTTGCCGAGGGGCAGCAACTTCCGATGCTCAACTCGGTGATGATTCCCGCCGGCGTCGACGACGTGGCTGTCCGCAAACAGTTGCTCAACCAGTTCGGCATCGAGATCGGCGGCGGCCTGGGACCGGTCAAAGGCAAGACATGGCGCATCGGCCTGATGGGCCACACGAGCCGCGAGTCGAACGTACTGTTGTTCCTGGCAGCCCTCGAACGCTGTTTGATCGACCAGCGTGTGAAGCTCCGACCCGGCGCAGGCGTCGCAGCCGCGAATCAGATGTATGCAAAAATTTAGATTGACGTGTGCGGTTGAAGAACCCCGATAGGGGTTCCATCTCAAAGCCCAGGGTCGCGCAGCGCACCCTGGGTTTGAAATGGCGTAAATCACCTCCGTGAACCCCAACGGGGTTCTATCACGGAGCGTTGCTGAGGGACCATCACCGATGCCTCAATCCCTCGCGCAAATCTACGTGCACGTTGTTTTTTCCACCAAGAACCGCAAACCGTTTTTGCAACAAACGGGCCTCCGCGATGAAATGCACAACTATCTCGGTGGCATCTGCCGAAACCTCGAATCACCGTCATTGATCGTCGGCGGCGTGGAAGACCACGTGCACATCCTTTGCCGGTTTGGCCGCAAACAAAGTATTGCCGACTTCATTCGCGACCTGAAGCGCGATTCCTCGAAATGGATCAAATCAAGAGATCCGTCGCTTGCGGAATTCGAATGGCAGGACGGTTACGGCGCGTTTTCAATCAGTCCGTCACACGTCGATGCGTTGCGGCGATACATCGCCGATCAAGAAGCACATCATTAAAAAATATCGTTCCAAGACGAATTCAGGAAATTGTTGAAGAAATACGGGATTGAATTCGACGAACGATACGTATGGGACTAAGCGCGTTGATGAAACCCTTTCAGGGTTTTCGCCCGATGGACGGGTCCACAACCCAGGGTGCGCTGCGCGACCCTGGGCTTTGTGATTTCGACCCCTTCGGGGTGACGACATGCGACCGACCCGGTGGCTCATGTGCGGATACCATCGGCCGCGTGCTCGCGCAAAAATGCTTTCAATGCATCCGCGCGCACTTGCCGCGCTTCGGTGAATCGAATCTTGATCTCCTCGCGGCCGCTGCGGTCCGGGCTGATCTCGCGTTCGCGGCCGAATTCGGCGATCCGCCCCAGCGCGTAACGGCCCGGCTTGCTATAGAGGGACAAATCAATTCCGCCCCGACGCTTGGTATGCACCGCGGCCCAAATGTCCGATTTGTCGCACGAGCGGAAATAGACGACTTGCTTGTTCGCCCAATCGACGTCGCCGGCCGGCGCAACTTCCAGCAGCAAGTCGAACAGTTTCTCCAGCGTCTCGACGTCCCACCCGACGCGCTTGCCGCTGGGAAAGCCCTTGCGGAGCAAGTGCCACTTGCGCCCGAGAACTTTCCAAGGCATCAGGTCGTCGGGGTTTAGCCGCGCCCTGTTGACCTGTCCCAAATACGCCCGTTTGGCGTCTTCGAGGAACGTGCGGAACCCTGCCGTTTCGATATCGTGCAGCCAATGCACGTGCACCGTGATTTCCTGCCACGGGCCTTTGAGGTTGCGCACGCGGACACGCGCGCTGCGACCGTAGATGGGCAACTCGTCGATCTCATCGATGCTTTTCAAGTCGATCTGTCGTCGCAGGCGGTCCTGGTCGAACGTGTTCTTCGGCACGCGAAACTTGAGCGTGAGCAGCCATTCGTCGCCGGTCATGGCGTGCAGGAACCAGCCTCCCGTCTTCGAGGCGCCCATCATTTCGACGATGGTGCGCTGATTCCAGTTCGCCGGCGCAAAGCCGTCGGTCTGTTCGAGCTGGTCGATCACGAGTTGAAGCGCGGACCCGTCCCAGCGGCACGGCCGGCCGTTGTGCGCGATCCGATCGACGGTATGCCATCGGGGCCCGTCGGTCTGCCAGGGCATTTTCGCGTCGCGTCCCACGTGCCTGAGATCGAGGTCGCCGTCGCGACGTCGGGCGACAGCAGCGGCATCGAACACTTCGCGCCGTGCGTGCGTCCCGCTCGCCAGCACGGGCGACATCA
>JBBDVZ010000016.1:9142-13236 GCA_040903115.1 Planctomycetaceae bacterium | reverse complement strand
ATGGCGAGCAGCCCGCCGCGGCGGGCTGGTCCGTTGAGCCAGGGCGAGCGCAGAACATGCCCCGGGGAAAATAAGGCCGGGGAAGATAGCAGAACTAGGCGAACTCGGTCAATGCGGGCACGGAAAGCGATCTATCGCTGCCCGCGAGAACTTCGAATAATTCCCGCCTCGTACCGCCGCCATCGGGCTTCAGCACTCGCAGAACCTTATTTCGATTGTCGTTCGCCAATGACACAAATCCTCCGATTGGCATTTGTGGCGAGCGCTTCGATCGCCTCACTGAACGGTTGCGGAACAATCCTGAACGTCAAAGACCGATATGTCCCTCCGCCCCCTGCTGGCCAAATCAGCATCAAACAGGCGGGGCATTTGCCGGCAGAAAAGCTCATATATGGCGGCACACTCTGTGACGCCATGTTCGGAACCGGAATGTTAGTGCACGAATACAACAACGATCCGATGGCCATTCCGGTTGGACTTTACACGCTTTTGGTCGATCTGCCGATGAGCGCCCTCGGCGACACGCTAACGCTGCCGTTCACAATTCCAGCCGCGTACCAGCGCGACAGCCAAGAATTCCAAGCGCCTACACAGCCGCCAATCGATGAGAAGCCGTGATCCGTGTGAGTGGCGCAGCGTTCTGGGGGCTTACTTCGTTCGACCCCAGGCACCCTTGTTCGAAACTTCGAACCATCAAACTACGGGAAGATGTAAAACATTCCCGTGTAAAACCCGGCGGTTGCGGCGGCGGCATCGGCGTTCAGAGGCGGCTGGTAGCATAGCTTCGGTGCACATTCTCCCGGCCGGTACCAACCCAACGAATACTGCCTGCTGCACATCGGGTCGATCGACATCTGGTACGGCAGTGCCAGCAGGTGCGCGCTGAACTTTCCGGCCGAGACAAACGGCTGCAGCACACAGCCGTACGTGTGGCCGTATCGTTCCAGGGCCGCGTCTTCGAAATACAACGGGTTATACCAGAGGTCGGGAGCTTCCCACGTGAAGAGTCCTTCCGCGAACAAGCGGCCTTCGTACGGCGCCTCGCTGAGTTGCACGATCGGAGGACACTCGAGAAAGCCTCGGCCTTCCCCCGGATCCTTGCAGTCCTCCGGACGCGGGCATTGACTGAGACAGGGATCGGACCCGTCCGGCTGGTAGTCGGCATAAGGCAGAACCGCCTTGAGCGATCCGTTGGCGTAGTTGGGTCGCGCCGTTTCGCTTTCCAGCGTTTGCGGTTCGCCAATGGGCGCGGGTGGAACCTGGCCCAACCGGGTTTCCACTTTCACCTCTGGAAAAACGCCGAAGTCGGACAACGGCGAACGATCCCCGCGCGGGTTGCTCTTCGACCTGGCGGAAGCTCGCGGCTCGATTGGCGCGCGGTCCAAGGCCGCGTCGTGAAGAATCGAATCGACCGGCGAGCGGCTCGGATCGAAAGACGGCGCGCCGGGAGCGCTTTCAATCGCCGGCCGCACGGGAACGGGCTGCGACTCGCGCCGTCCGGCAAGTTCGTCAGTCGCGGGCAAGGGCTGCGACGCGCGATCCATCTCCTCCTGATCGTCGTCAAACCATCGCGTCTCGAGCGATTGCACGTCCGGAGACGGCAGCAATCGTTCGAGTACTGCCTCCTCGTCGGGATCGGTGGCCGTGGCTGTAACGCCCGCGAACGGGCCGCAGGTTGCCGCCGCGGCGAGAACCAGAGCGCTAATTCGACTCCAGCGGCGAATGCTCGGCCGTGTAATTGGGTGATTCCTGGGTGATCGCAATGTCATGCGGATGGCTCTCCCTCACCGTCGCCGGCGACACCTGAATAAAACGCGCCTTGGTTTGCAGTTCGGAAATCGAGTTGACGCCGACGTATCCCATGCCGGCTCGAAGTCCACCGATTAACTGATACAGCAGCCCGTGCAACGGACCTTTGTAAGGGACGCGACCTTCGACCCCTTCGGGAACCAGCTTCGACGACGTCTTGCCATCGTCTTCGCCCACTGATTGTCGATACCGTTCGCTGCTCCCCTTTATCATCGCGCCGGCCGAGCCCATGCCACGGTACCGCTTGAAGCTACGTCCCTGGTACAGAATCAACTCGCCCGGACTCTCGGCCAGTCCGGCCAAAAGCCCGCCCAGCATCACCGTATGGGCGCCGGCGGCCAGCGCCTTGGTGATGTCTCCGCTGTATCGAATTCCCCCGTCGGCAATGATGGGAACGTTTTCGTCGGCGAGTGCCGCGGCGACATTGGCAATCGCCGACAACTGAGGCACTCCGACTCCGGAAATGATTCGTGTCGTGCAAATCGAGCCGGGCCCGATTCCCACTTTGACGGCGTCGGCTCCGGCCTTGACGAGATCTTTTGCTCCTTCGGCGGTGGCCACGTTGCCCGCGATGACGTCGATGTTCCAGCGTCGTTTGATTTCACGGACCGTCTCGATGACGTTTCGCGAATGGCCGTGCGCGCTGTCGACGACGACCAGGTCGACGCCCTTTTCCAGCATCGCCTCGACGCGCTCGTAATCGCCGACTCCCACTGCCGCCCCCGCACGGAGCCTTCCGCGCGAGTCTTTCGAGGCCCGGGGGAACCGGAGATTCTTATCGATATCCTTTATTGTGATTAACCCCTTCAATTGATAGTTTTCGTCAACCAGGAGAAGTTTCTCGACCTTTTTTTCCAGCAGAATCCGCTGCGCCTCCTGCAAAGTGGTGTTCTCACTGGCAGTTACAAGGTTGGCCTTGGTCATGATTTCCGAAATCCGCGTATCGGGCGAATCGAGGAAGCGCAGGTCTCTGCGCGTCAAAATGCCCTTCAGCACCCCATTTTGCGTAATCGGCACCCCTCCAATATTTCGCGCATCCATGATCCGCGACGCTTCGCGGACGCTGGCGTCGGGGGGCAGTGTTACCGGATCGACAATGACGCCGTGCTCGCTGCGCTTCACCCGGTCCACCTCCAGCGACTGCTGCTCGATCGACATGTTCTTATGAACGATGCCGATCCCTCCCTCCTGAGCCATGGCGATGGCCATCTCGCTTTCGCTGACGGTGTCCATCGGGCTGCTGACAATCGGCACGTTGAGCCGAATGTTGCGGGTCAACTGAGTGCTCACGTCGACCTCGGCGGGCATCACCTCGCTGTAGCCGGGTTCGATCAGCACGTCGTCAAACGTCATGCCCCGATATGCGATTCGTTGATCCATGGCTCACTCCCCTTCCCTTCCGATGACATCAATCCCGACGTCGTCCCGCAGCCGTTGATGCACGCGATTCGAAAGCTCGACCAACGTTTCGACGCCCATGTCCTCGGCACGAGCCTGCGGCGAAATCTCGAGTGCCTGAAGCAGCGCGTCCACGTCCTCTTTTCGAAGCTGTTTTCGATACATGCCGATCAGCCCGCTGCGCAATAATTTACGCCGCTGTTGAAACAACCGGCGAACGAAATCATGGAAAAACGGGCGGTCCTCGATCCGTTTTCGACGCTGCTCATGCGGAAGCAAACGGACCACCGCCGAGCGGACCTGCGGTCGCGGCCAGAACACCGATGGCGGCAATATCTTGAGAATCTTCACGCGGCACTGCGCCTGCAGCCAAACCGAGAGCGCGCCATAATTACTGCGTCCGGGCTTGGCGGCCATTCGGTAGCCCAGCTCTTTCTGAATGGTGACCACCATCAGTTCCCAGGGCAATTCGGTAGCGACGAGATTCGAAACGACGGGCGTCGCCACGCTATACGGCAGGTTGGAGACGAGTTTCAACCGGCGGTTCGGGTCTTCCGCGAGTTTTTGCTCGACGGTTTCCAGCACGATCGGCGAGAAACTGTTCTTGTTCTTCAAAACGTCGGTCCGCAGCAGCGTGACGTTGGGATACCCGGCGACGAATGATTCGGCCAGCCGGAAAATTTTCTCGTCCACTTCGACGGAGATGACGGCGGCGGCCTGTTGCGCGAGGAACGCAGTCATGCCCCCCGTGCCGGCGCCGACCTCGAGGACCACGTCGTCCGGGCCCAACTGTGCCTCGTTCACAATGAAGTCGACGATGTTCAGGTCGATGAGAAAGTTCTGGCCGAGATCCGTCCGCGGATGGAACCCGCTCCGCTCGAACAGGT
>JBBDVZ010000016.1:0-9042 GCA_040903115.1 Planctomycetaceae bacterium | reverse complement strand
TCAAATGCACAACGTCTAGTATTCAGCAGGAGGATGTCTTGCATTTTCTGAAAGCTGATCGCTGATTGCTGATCGCTGATCGCTAATTATTTTCTGCACGTATTTGCCGAGGATGTCGGTTTCGATATTGACCGCGTCGCCAACTGTGCGGCTTCCCAGCGTCGTCGATTCCAACGTGTGGGGAATCAAAGCCACGCTGAAGCCGTCTCGCCCGACGTCGACTAAAGTCAGGCTGACCCCGTCGATGGCGACGGAACCTTTCGGCACCATTTGCGCCGCAAGTTGTTCGGCGACCGTGAACCGCATCGTTACCCAATCGCCGTCGCGGGCGATTGCCGCGACGTTGCCGACGCCGTCGACGTGCCCCTGCACGAAATGTCCGCCCAGTCGTCCGTCGGCCGGCAAGGCGCGCTCGAGATTTACAGGATCATTTTTAGCGAGCCGACCCAGATTGGTTTTAGTGAGCGTTTCGGCCCCGGCCTGAAACGACCAGTTGTGCCCATCGATTTGAACCACCGTGAGGCAACAGCCGTTGATGGCGACGCTTTGACCGACAAGTTCGGATTGATCGCCGGGCGCGCTGCGCGCCATCGTATCGGGCACCGCAACAACCAGCCGAATGGCCGCGCCCTCAGACCGGATTTCGGAAACAATTCCCCGGCCTTCAACGAGCCCTGTGAACATCGACGGTGTTTACGCCTTGGATAAAAAGGGGATAGGTCCATTTTCTTGCCCTTGGGCAATCCGACTGAAAACGGACTCGGAAAATGGACCTGTCCCCTTTTTGATTCTTTCAGATCTCGCGTGGCTTGTAAAGCCGCCGCGCCACGACCTCTTTCCACATGGCACGCAGCGGCGAGGCGAACGCGAAATAGCCGAAAATGAGCGGGACCGCCATCTCGTGAACCTGAGAAATCACCGCCACCGTGAACACAAGCTGAATCAGATGCTGGCGGCTTCGGCGACCACGAAACAACTGGTTGAAGACGTGCGGATAGCGCACCCGCGAGACCATCAAACAGGCAACGGCCAACGTAATCAGCGGCAAGGCGATCTTGATCGCCGGAATCAACCACGCGGCAATATGCTGGCCGACCGCGTCCGAGTCGACGGCAAGATTGTTCAAGCCGTACATGGCCAGCGGAAACGAAGCCACGGTGCCCGCCGCCGCCGGTGAAGGCAAGCCGCTGAACTCTTCGTGAGTGTCTTCGTCATCGGTCTCGACGTTGAACCGGGCAAGCCGTAGCAATACGCACACCACAAACAACGCCGCAATCACCCACAACAGCCGCGGCGGATACTGGAACAGGAGCGCGGCGGCTGCACCAACGGAGTGCTCGTGTCGTACAAACTGTAGCATGAGAAACGCTGGCGCAATGCCGAACGTGATGGCATCGCACAAGCTGTCGAGATGGGCGCCGAAGTCGGTAGTGTGCTTGGCCCAGCGGGCGGCACGACCGTCGAGCATATCGAACAACATGCCGAGAAAGATCAGAATGGCGGCGACAAACAGCTCGTTCCCGAATCGCCCGCCGATGCTCGGCTGCAACAATTCGCTGCCTTCGAGACTCGTCGGGCCGATCTTCGCCGCGAACGTAATCGCCCCGAAGCCGCAAACCGCGTTGCCGAGCGTCAACAGCGTCGGCAGGACCAAGAACATCTTGACCTTCTTCATCGAGTCCCTTTCGCTGACCGCTCAAGCTTTGGCGCAAACTCGGCCATCACCGTCGCGCCGGCACGCACTTTCTGTCCGATCTCCACTTTGATGAGCAGCCCCGGTTCGCGGGGCATGACCAGTTCGGTGCGCGATCCCAGCTTGATCATGCCGAACCTGGCGCCGGCGTCCAACTCGTCGCCTGGTTTTATCGCGCAGACAATCCGCCGCGCGATCGCCCCGGCGATTTGCCGCACGATCATTCGGTGATGCGGCGGGTCCGAGCCCTCAATGCGAACGGCCAACTGCTCGTTTTCGCGGGCCGACTCCGGACGCAGCGCATTGAGATACTTGCCCTTTTTGTATCGCAGGCCGATGACGCGCGCGGCAATCGGCATGCGGTTGATGTGCACGTTGAAGATCGACAAAAAGATGCCGATCATGACAGCCGGCCCGCCAATGAAATCGTCGTGCTCAATTTCTTCGATGGCAGCCACGGTGCCATCCGCGGGCGAGACTACGACAGCCTGGCCCGTGGGAACGACACGATTGGGATCGCGAAAGAACCAGACAATCAGCGCGCCGACAATCGTCAAGGTCGCGACAACCAGCCAACCGAATACCTCGACGAACCCGCCCAGCTCGGATGATACGATCAACCAGGCCAATCCCGCCGCCGGCAGGAATGTCAGTGCCATAAAGACAAAGAGCTCCGCGAGTCCGTCGCGCGCAAACGGAAGCCGGTCCCGCCAACGAAACCGATCATCGGCCGGCTCCCAGTAATATCCCGGCTGATTTCGATAGAACTTGAGATCGCGAGAATCGAGGACTTCGTGCGGACAGCCGTTCACGTCGCCGCGCCGAAGTTGCCGCATGCGTTCGACGTACCGAGGTCGAAACGTTTTCAAGTACCGGCGTCGCAACCTGCCCCACGCCAACTCAAGTTTGATAACAACCCCGCCTCCCGGTTGAATGGAAGTGATTTGCGGATCCATCGGCTCGAGTTCCAGACGCTGCAAACCGGCGGACTTGGAGGACTCGGATGCTTTGATCCTCGCCGAATCGCGGGACTGGGCGGCCGTATTGACGTTCGTGTCAGACATTTCCGGGGACAATTCGCCGATGGCATGAAATACGCGGAACCATCAATTCTACACGCCCTTCGCCGCAGCGGCGAGACAGGGCGACTGTTCGCCATGCCGCAAACGATCGGAACCTTTGGCCGACTGAGTGCGATCGACAGAACCGGAAAATCCACCGGTTCAATCGTGTTCGATGGGCCGGTTGGGTCGCGCGAAAGAGGTCGCATCAAGGCGGCTTTTCCACCCGTCGATACGTGTACAAGCAGGCCGTGCGGTAGATCTTCCGTGAATTTCCTATTTCTGCCGCGCACGATCCATGGTCCCATGGAAGCCGGAGGGGAAAATTTGCTAAAAGAGACCTGCGAAACCACGCCCCGTGTCTTAACCGGCAGATGAGGAAGCACAACCCATGAGCATGGCCATTACGGCGGTCCACGCCCGCCAAATCCTCGACAGTCGCGGAAATCCCACCGTCGAGGTCGATGTGGAGATCGAAGACGGAACCATCGGACGCGCGGCAGTTCCCAGCGGCGCCAGCACGGGCGAGCACGAAGCCTGCGAACTGCGCGACGGCGATCCGAAGCAGTGGCTGGGCAAGGGCGTTCTCAAGGCAGTCGACAACGTCAACGAGCGGTTGGCCGACGTGCTGCTGGAACTCGATGTCACCGACCAGGCGACCATCGATCACGTGATGATCGAAGCCGACGGCACCGAGAACAAATCGAACCTCGGCGCTAATGCCATCCTCGCCTGCTCGCTGGCCTGCGCGCATGCGGGGGCTCGCGCGAGTTACTTGCCGCTGTTCCGCTACCTGGGCGGGGTGGGCGCCAACCGCTTGCCCGCACCCATGATGAACATCATCAACGGAGGCCAGCACGCCAACAACGGCATCGATCTCCAGGAATTCATGATCGTGCCTCTGGGCTTCGAGACGTTCAGCGATGCCCTGCGCTGCGGCGTCGAAGTGTTTCACCACCTGAAGAAGGTGCTCGCCGGCAAAGGGATGAGCACGGCGGTCGGCGACGAAGGCGGATTTGCGCCCGACTTAAAAAGCAGCCAAGACGCGATCGACGTCATCCTCACCGCGATCGAAAACTCGGGCTATCAGCCGGGCGAGCATGTGAAGATCGCCCTCGACTGCGCCGCCAGCGAGTTCTACGACGAGAAGGCGCGCACGTACAACCTCGAAGGGAAAAAGCTCGACGCCAAAGGCATGGTCGATCTGCTGGCCGGCTGGATCGAGAAATATCCCATCTGCTCGATTGAAGACGGCTGCGACGAGAATGACTGGGACGGATGGAAGTTGTTGACCGAGAGAATCGGCGACAAATGCCAACTCGTCGGCGACGATTTGTTCGTCACCAACGTCAAGCGGCTGCAGCAAGGCATCGATCGCGGAGTGACCAACAGCATTCTGGTCAAAGTGAACCAGATCGGAACGCTGAGCGAAACCATCGACGCCGTGCAGCTTGCGTTTCGCAACGGTTACACGGCCGTCATGAGCCATCGCTCGGGCGAGACCGAAGACACGACCATCGCCGACTTAGCCGTCGCTCTCGGAACCGGGCAAATCAAAACGGGCTCGGCCAGCCGCACCGACCGCGTCTGCAAATACAACCAGTTGCTGCGGATCGAAGAGATACTGGGAACCGAGGCGCGATACGGGGGAACGATCTGAGCGCGGAGTGCGGAGCGCGGAGTGCGGAACGGAAAAAGACGTGGGGGAACGGAAAAATGACGTATGTGTGAATCACCGCGTCTCCCCATCCCCGCGTCCCCGCGTCTCGTGTAATTGAGAATCGACGGACAGTACTGATGGCATCGCGGTCCATATCGAAACAATCGAACCTCGGCTGGCTCGTCTCGCTGCTGTTCTGGGCGTGCCTGCTGGTGGCGGTCGCGTTGTTTGCCTTGACGGTGCTTTCGCCCAAAGTGCTCGCCTTCTTGGAGCTGGAGAAGGAGTACCACCAGAACCAGGTGCGGCTCGTGCGGTTGGAGCGGCAAGTCGAGTACTTCGACAAGGTGGCTTCCGCCCTGCAAACCGACGCCGAATTTGCCAAGGAGTTGGCTCGGTTCGAGTTCGACGCGGTTCGCCCGGGCGAAGAACGGATCGCCGTCGACCGTCGTTTGAGCCTGCAAGCGTCACCCCCTCCGGAGCCTTTGCTTCAGTCGACATCGAGTGTGGAGTGGTACACGTTGCCACTGCGAACATTTCTCGATGACCCGCGCAACCGCAACCGCGCACTCGTAGTCGCCGCCCTGCTGGTGATCGTCGCGTTTGCATTCCTGCAAGAGCCGGCAAACTCGACAGCGGCTTCGAGGCCCCGATCGCGCCGTTAGCCGAGACTCAGGCAGATGGCAAAATCATGGTGGGCAAAATGATTTGCCCGGCATGACGAACGGACCAGCCCGCGAATTGCACGAATGCACACGAATTTCTTTGGAGAGCTTCTCTTCATTCGTGTCGATTCGCGAAATTCGTGGGCATGTTTCCTCATTTTAATTCCGCCGGTCCAATCGGATTCCAAGACGCTGCCCGCTTTACGGGCGGGCGACAAATCGGTAGCCCGTGCCGCGCATCGAGAGGATATGCGTCGGCTCGGAGGAATTCGCTTCGATCATCTTACGCAGCCGCAGGACGAAGTTGTCGATCGTGCGCGTCGTGACGTTCGAATCGGCGCCCCAGACGCGTTCGAGAATCTCGGCACGGGAGAGGACCTTGCCTTCGTTCTCGATGAAGAATCGCAGCAGCTCCAGTTCCATGGTCGTGGGATTGTATCGGCGGTCGCCCACGCGGATCTCGAACTTGTCGAAATCGACCTCGACGTTTTGGAAACGATAAAGAGATGCAAGCTGAGGAGACCCGGAAGCGGCCCCATTCGCGCCGCGGCGGAAAGTGAGGTTGCGCACGCGTGAGAGCAGTTCGGGCAGGGCGAACGGTTTCGTCAGGTACTGATCGGTGCCGCAGTCGAACGCCATGACCTTGTCTTCGCTGAGCGAGCGGGCGCTGAGGACGAGGATCGGGACGTCGCTGTTGATCTTGCGAATTTCTTTGCACGTCTCGTACCCGCTCATGCCGGGCAGCATGAGGTCGAGAATCACGAGGTTGAACGGCGGTTGGTCAGATTTTTGGAAATGCGCAAGGGCGGTCGATCCGTCGCCAGCGGTCACGACGTCGTAACCTTCCTGCTCGAAGTTGAACTTGAGGCCCTGCGCCATGGCCTCTTCGTCTTCGACGATCAGGATCCTCATGCTGCCGCCCTCCCGGGAAGCTCGACTTCGAACACGCTGCCCGATCCGACAGCGCGGTCGTACACGCTGATTTTGCCTTTCAAGATGTGTACGAGCGTGCGAACGATGTAGAGACCCAGCCCCGTCCCCTTTTTCGTCCGCTCGAGCTCGTTGCCGCCGCGATAGAATAGTTTGAAGATCTTTTTGCGATGCTCGACCGGGACCCCTTGCCCGTTGTCGCTGATCTTCACGACGACGCGGCCGCGGTCCTTGACGCGCACTTCGACGTCGACGAGCGGCCGCTCGGCCCCATACTTGACCGCGTTGTCGAACAGGTTCCCGAATATCATCTCGACAACCATGCGGCGCGCATTGACGATCGCCGGCGCTACGTCGAAGGTAAAGATCTTGTCCGCGTCTTGATTGTGGTTCGTGCAGGCCGTGCTCGCGCAGCGTCGCAGCAGTGGTTCTAACAGCAAATCTTCCGGCTGCGACTGGTGTCCGATGGCATCGAGCCGCCCTACCTCCAAAAGCTGGTTGATCAGCCCGTCGAGCCTCTGGAGTTGCGTCTCCATAATGCCGTAGAAGTTGGCGCATTGCTCGGGCGTCAGCGAGCGCATCTGCAGCGTTTCCAAGTAGAGCTGCAACGAGGCGATGGGGGTCTTCAACTCGTGCGTGACGCTGTCGACGAAATTCGCCTGCCTGCGGTTGAGGCGGATGGCCTTGATGGTCAGAAACATATAAATCGACAGTCCGACCAGGATCAGCGAGAAGGCGATCGTCCCGATGGTCAACATGGGATACTGGTCGAGCTGGGCAAACAGCACGATCCAGATGACCATCAGCGCGATGTTGAGCGTCATGAGCGCGACGCTCAACGTGATCGGCAAATGCAACGTGCCGCGCTTGCGAAGGCTGAAGGCCACTTGCAGAAATTCCCATCAAAAGGCGATTCAAGCCCACGGACGTCCGTCCGTGGGGTTGTATCGCGCCAAAATTAGCGACCGGGCGAGGCCGGAACGTACTCGGCGTAAGGAATGCCAAACGTCTCCGCGACCGCGCGGTTTGTCAATTGCCCGTTATGCATGTTCACTGCCTCGGCCAATCCTGGGTCGAGCGCGCACGCGCCGTGAATTCCCTGCCGCGCAATCTGCATGACGTATGGAAACGTCACGTTGCAGAGCGCATACGTGCTCGTGCGACCGACCGCGCCCGGCATGTTGGTCACGCAGTAATGAACGACGCCGTCGACGATGTATGTCGGGTTCGAATGCGTTGTCGGCCGCGTCGTTTCGGTGCAGCCTCCCTGATCGACGGCCACGTCGATGATGACGGCACCCGGTTTCATTAATTTCAAATCCGCCGCGGTCAATAGCTTGGGGGCGCGGGCCCCTGGAATCAACACGGCGCCGATGACAAGATCGGCAAGCTGAATCTGCTCGCGGATATTGTGCCGATCGCTGAACAGCGTATTCACGTTGGCCGGCATGATGTCTTCAAGATACCGCAAACGGTCGACGTTGATGTCGAGGATCGCGATATCGGCTTGAAAGCCGGCCGCGATGCGGGCGGCATTCTTGCCGACAATCCCACCGCCGAGAATGACGATGCGCGCCGGCGGAACGCCGGGCACTCCACCCAGCAAAATGCCACGACCCTCCTGCGGGCGTTCCAGGTATTTCGCGCCTTCCTGAATGCTCATGCGGCCGGCGACTTCGCTCATGGGAGTCAGGCACGGAAGATCTCCTGTCCGGCCACGCAGAGTTTCATAGGCGAGCGCCGTGATCCCCGTTTGCAGAAGATTGCGGGTGAGTTGTTCGTCGGCGGCAAAATGAAAGTACGTAAAGACCGCCTGGCCTCGCCGCAACAGCGGCCACTCCGACTGCTGCGGCTCCTTCACCTTGACGATGAGATTAGCCTCGCTGTAGATGCGTTCGGGTGCCTCGACGATTTCGGCCCCGTTCTCGAGGTAGAGGGCATCGGGAATTCCGCTCCCCGAACCGGCGCCGCGCTCGATGAGCACACGGTGCCCCGCTTTGGCAAGTTCCTCGGCTCCGACGGGCAAAAGTGCGACCCGGTATTCGTCTTGTTTGATCTCGCGCGGCACGCCGATAATCATGTCCGTGTCAGTTCTTGCTGGGAAATGTCGAAAGGGGAGGTCGCAACTGCATTTCAGCACACGCGTCGCGATCTTGCAAGACGCGCTCGCGGCGGCGACGATGGGCGTGATAAGTCCCGAACTGCCGGGAAGCAAGCAGCCAAATGACGACAAAAGCACGATTTGAATCCATGCCAGCCACGCGCGCAAAACTCTCATTTTCCGATCGCGAGCGAACGGCCGCCGAGCGATTGATTGAGCTGGCCCTGCAAGAAGATCTGGGCGAGCAGGGCGAAGACGTCACCTGCTCGTCGCTGATCGGCACTCAAGATCAGGGAGCCGTGCAACTCGTCGCGAGACGTGCGGGCGTGTTAGCGGGATTACCGGTCGCACGCATGGTCTTCGCGCGGCTTGATTTGAATATTCGCTTTGAGGCTTTTGTTGATGAAGGATTGCCATTGCAGCCGGGGACCGTTGCGGCCGAACTTTCCGGACCATTGCGATCGCTGTTGATCGGCGAGCGCACGGCGCTGAATTTTCTGACGCATCTCAGCGGGGTTGCGACCTTGACTCGCCGATATGTCGATGCCGTCGCCGGCACTGCCGCGACGATCTTCGACACCCGCAAGACTTTGCCCGGCTACCGAGCGCTGCAAAAGTACGCCGTGCGCGCGGGCGGCGGCGCGAACCATCGCATGGGACTCTTCGACGGCTGCCTGATTAAGGACAACCATTTGGCGGCCTGGATGGCTTCGGGCAAAGCGGGCGGGATTGCCGAAGCTGTGCGAGAGGCGAGGCGCGCCGTGGGTGCGGGAATTCCCGTCGAGGTGGAAGTTGAGACGTTGGAACAACTCCGCGACGCATTGGGAGGTCTTCCCCACATAGTGCTACTGGACAACATGAGCGCCGCGATGCTGGGCGACGCGGTGGCGATTCGCAACAGCGTCGCCCCCTCGGTTCAATTGGAAGCGTCCGGC
>JBBDVZ010000015.1:0-13283 GCA_040903115.1 Planctomycetaceae bacterium | reverse complement strand
CGCCCGAAGAAGTCGGCATCCCCCCGCGCATGCGCGAGCGGGTGCGCAGCCTGACTTCCGAGAAGCGGGGACTGATCGCGGTGTGCGGCCCGCCACGCTCGGGTGTGACAACCGCCACCATCGGCGTCGTTCGATGCATCGACTCGTACTTGTACACGATTTACAACATGGCCGATTTGGACGGCCGTGACCTGGCGCACGTCGTCGACTTCAAGACCGGTGCGAACGACGACCTGGAAACAACAATCGGCCGCGCGCTGCGGGTCGAAGCCGACATGATCCTGATGGATCCCATTCGAGACGCCGAGACGGCCGCCACGATTTTTAAGATGCAGGGAAAAGTCGCCTTTATTGCCGAAGTTGCCGCACGCGACGCCGCGTACGGAATCCTGCAGCTCAACAGGTGGTTGGGCGACCCTGAGTTGGTCGCGCGCGGGCTTGTTGCTGCCGTCAGTCAGAAAATGGTCCGTCTCCTCTGCTCGAAGTGTAAAGAGGCGTACCGGCCCAACCCGAAAATGGCGGCCCGCATCGGGCTTCCGCCGGAAACTCGCGTCCTCTACCGCCCTCCCACGCCGCCCGTGCCAACGGAAGGGGTTGAAGTCGAAGCCCCCGAACCGTGCAACGCGTGCGGCGAGACCGGCTATCTTGGGCGAACGACTTTGTTCGAGTTCATCGAAATGACCGAGGGAATGCGGGCCGTCATAGCCGCCGGCCCGACGGTCGAGTCGATCAAACGCCAGGCGAAAAAAGAGAACATGCTGACCTTTCAGCAGGAAGGGCTGCGATTGGTCGCCGAGGGCAGGACGTCCCTCGAAGAATTGCAACGTCTTTTCAAGGCGCAATAACCCCGCAAGCCCGGCTTTTTCTTTCAAAGCCGGGCTTCTCCCTGCGCGATCAGATGAAACCGGCGGCAACGGATCTCGAGCCGGTTTAGTCGCTTCTGCTTCTTCGCGATTTCGCACGCTTTCGAGCCTTCGCCCCCCCCACCCTAACCCTCCCCCGCAAGGGGGGAGGGGAAAGACGGTCGGAAGCGCACTACCTAGGCTGAGCGCCTTTCAGCTTTCCCACTGGATCTGATGCGAAACCGCGAGTGAAAGCGCCCCTTTGCGTCATTCCGCGCGGCCTCCGGAACTCCCTCCCCCCTCGCGGGGGAGGGCCGGGGGGGGGGGGCAAGCGTCCCTCGAGCGTCTTGGTCGCAAACGGCTCGGCAGGAGCCTCGCCCTCCCTGCCCTCATCGTACCATCGCAAGTCGATGGTTCGGCGTGAGATACGCCGCGGTGCCTCTTGAGGCCTATTCCCCGACGGCGTCGAATTCCGCGCAGATTTGGCAAATTCTACCGCAGATTTCGATTGTGTCGGTCGATGATAGTAATGCTGATCGAATCGCTTGTGCCGCAATGGGCACCGATCGGCGGTCATTTGTCGACCCGATATCCGCGTCTCGTGCGGCTGCCGGGCGACACCCTTTGGGATTACATGCTCGAATAAGAGGTCACGAATGGTAACCAACGCCATCAAAAGCTGGCCGAAATTCGCGGTGCTGGCTGGTGCATTGCTGGCCCTGACGATGTCCACCGGTTGCGAACTTCAGACGAATATCGCCGGCCAAACATTGCCATCGCCGTTTTACCTCCGTGATGACGTGCAGTTCTTCCCGGCCGGGCCCGAAGAGCGGCTGCCAATCATGAAGGCGGAAATCGCCCGATACAAAGCCGAGCAAGCCGCCCTCGGCGGCGCGGAGCGCACGGCCCCCTGAAAACACAACGCGCCCCCTAATCCTCGGTAACGTCCCAAGCCAGACGAGGATTCCTTGACGTGCGCCGAAACTTCCGACGAAGCATCACGCTTCATCGGCAGAGCGGCGTCGGGGGGGACGCAACCTTTCGCGACCGACAAGTTCAGACACTTTCTCAAAACAAGTGAACTGGATTCGTCGGCCCGCGAAAGGTTTTTTTGTTTTTACAGCGGTCAGCGATAAGCTCAATTGAGGAAAACGCCGGGGCTCACTTGCGTGGAAAGTGTATGACACGCAGAATGGTCAGCGGTTCAGAAAAAGCAAACAAAAGGTGAACTCATGGCCAAGGCCACGTTTCCAATCAAGTTAGACGACGAGATGGCAGCGACGATTGCCCTTTTTTTGGAGAATAGTCAAAGCTTAGGACGGGTAGTTGGAGCAATGGTAGAGGCCGAACCAAAGTCAAGCATTGGCGAGTTGGCCAAGGACGTTGCGCGAGCCTGCGATATTCCTCTGGAAAGCGTTCATGCAATCTTTACAACACTTTGGAACATTTCACGCGGATCGGCGATCCTACAGCAAAACGTCGAACAGACCATTGCGGAATTGACAACAGCAATGGTGCGTTATGGCCGCCCACCGCTTGACGACTCGCGACTTGCCGAATGGAAACAGGTTGTTCCGGAATTGGCGTCCGCCGTCCAGAGAATTACCCCAGACAGCTCATTGATGATTTCTTCTAAGGCAATGGCATTGTGTTACGAGCGACCATTCACTCTACACAAGGTGCGAATTTTGTCGGACATTCGCCCCGTGTTCAACGAAGAGGCAACGCGCATTCTTGAAATGATTGTGACTCAAACGCTGGTGATTGATTACTCTACCGCAGACGGAATCAAGGATATCCACCTAACGATGGATATCGATGACGTGACGTCGCTACGCGAGCAGTGTGAGAGAGCAGAGTTAAAGGCACGAACAATTGTGACCGCAATGGAAGAGTGTAATTGGAGTACGGCCGTATTCTCTTCTGGAAGCGAATCGGAGTGAAGCAATGAAAGCTGAAAATTGGCAAGAAGGTATCGTTCGTCCCGGGTCACAGAAACCACATGTTTCGATTCTCGGACCACAGACGAAGTGTCCCAGACCAATCGTACAGGAGGATCTGCAATTTCGTAAGCGAGAGGCGACAGGATGGGAGGATGCCTTTAATCCATCAAGGCCTGGATCGCATGCAGCGCACATTGCTTACAGAACATATATGGGCGTGCTGATGCTGAGAGACAGCATCGACGTTGATCGCGAAAGGCGACACGGAATTCCAGTTTTGAAAGGAACTCGCTTCACGGCATCGCAAGTGCTCGCTCAAATCGCTGATGGCGATAGTTTGCAGGACTTGACCGATGGATTACAGCTTGACCACGACATCCTTGTTAATTTCCTTCGCGGACTTTCAATCATCCTTGACCACCCCCACGTTCCATGAATTTCGTCCAGTTTGACGAAGACGTTAATGCAAGCCACTTGGCGCAAGCATGCATTTCCGAAGGGAAAGTCACGCCCAAGAGATTTCCTAGGCATTGGTGCGGCAGCGGAATCAAAGACTCACAGGTGATTAGCGAGCTGATCCCGCGCGGAAATCTTATTCTGACTTCCGATCTGCGTTTCGCTGAAGATTGGATTGAGTTTGTGCCAGATGCCCATCCGGGAATAGCCATAATCGGACTGGACGAGGACGATGTCAGAACGGCAACGACGCACATCATTCAATCAATTCTGGCGGCCTTCAAAGCAGACGTCCCAGGTTGGCATCTGGCCAATTGGCGGAATTCGATTGTGATAATACGTCCGAGATACATTGACATTGGGCATTGCGAATCACGCAAGCTGGTGCAAGACGATTTCATTGATCGGCAGTCCGCTGATTGGATCAAAAGACTGTCGTCTAAGCTGGACGCGAATTCTTCGCGAAGCACGATCTGCTGACCACGCCTGGACCAACACAGATTGGGGACACTACCCAATCAGGCATAGGTATTGTTTCCGCATTTCTGGAATGACCTTGTGCCGACGCCTTCGCTCGATGTGTTGTATTGCGATAACCATTTGCTGGTCGTGCGCAAGCCGGCGGGCGTTCTCGTTCAACCCGACAAGACGAACGACGTAACTCTCATCGATCTCGCCAAGAGCTATCTCAAACGGCGGTTCTCTAAGCCGGGGAACGTGTATGCCGCTCCTGTCCACCGGCTGGACCGCCCGGTCTCCGGCGTTGTTGTGATGGCGCGAACGTCGAAAGCGGCAGCGCGTCTCAGTGCGCAGTTTCGCGACGGCGACGTGCAGAAGATCTATTGGGCGATCGTCGTAGGACGAGTTCCCAAGACCGGCGCGTTGACCGATCGGCTCGTGCGCGTCAGAAAAAACTCGCGCGTTGTCACCGGAGGCCAAGGACAGCTGGCGAAACTCACGTATCGACGGCTGGGCATTGTCGGAGAACAGTCGGCCGTCGAAATATCGCTGTTAAGCGGACGACACCACCAGATTCGCGTCCAGCTTGCCGCCATCGGACACCCGATTGTCGGCGATCGGCGATATGGCTCGACGATACCGTTTCCCAATCGCACGATTGCCCTGCACGCGCATGCCGTGACGATTGTACATCCGACTCGGCAGGAGCCGCTCGTCTTTCAATGCGGCGTCGATTCTCACTGGCCGCACATTTTTGATTTCGAGCCGCGGGGTTCATCCTCGCGATCTTCGGCCACGTCGCGCGAATAACACCGGCGGGTTAAACCCGCCGGCTCGTGGTGCACGTCGATCACTTCCCCGTCGCTTTTGGCTTTTCAAAGACGGGGACCAGTTCGATCGTGACGTCGGTATCGACCGGCGGGATGCGTTCGGTGACCGGCTCGAATGCGAGGTTCTGCTCGCCCGATGCGCTGCTTTCGATCGAGACGTCGATCATCGCGCTGGGAAAGTTGGCGACGCAGATCAGGTCTCCCCCTTCGGCCTGGTAATACTTCTGGCCGTCGTCATCGACGTAAAAGCCGCTGCCCGCGAACACAAAGTCGGCCTGCATGAGCCGCGGCTGGCTCCGATCGAAGAACGACTTGATCGCTTTGCGATAAGCGGCATCCTGGCTCAACGCTGTCAGCTCGTCGCGCTGCTTCGCGGTCATGTGTCCAAACCAGGCGAGTTCCTTGTGCTTGTCGTCATAGTACAGCTCGCTGTCTTTGGGAATCTTGACGTCAGGCGGCATCGTCTCGAGCTTCTCGCCGTAGTAACGGCGGACGGCGTGTCGAATCCACTCTTGCGCTTTTGCGCGATGGGGCTTGCCCTTCTCGTCGGTCCACTGCAAAAAAATGTCGATCTTCTGGCCGGTCGGCGGCTTGAATTCGGGAAGGAACTGCGCCGGTTTTCCCGGCTTGGCGCCGAGTGCCAGCAAACCCGCATGAACGACGTACGCCTTGGCATCGACCGCGAGAATGGATTCGTGCTCTTTCGTCTGCGTCGGGCAACAGAGCATCTCGAGCAATCCCTCGCGCAATACGACTTTCGCCTTCAGCAGGACGCGTTTGCCTTTTCGATCCAGCAGCACGGTTTTCGAGCGGTTGAGCGGAATGAGGTCTTCCGGCGCCTTCGCCGCGGCGTCCTTCGGAGACTTCGATTGAGTCTCCCCGAACACAAAAACTGATGAGCCGCATGCATTGCAAACGAGGGCAAGCGCCATCAAGTTGGCCGCCGTCGGGTTTTTCATGCGATGATCTCCGAGGATTCGACGCGCTGCTGCGGAAGATCGCGCATCGTACCGATGACACGATGCGCCGCCTCGGCGTTCATCATACCATCTCGGGTCGGCAAGACGAGACCTACGGCCGTTTGACGTTGGGAGTACCTGGACAAAGATCGCCAGGCGCGCGGACGGCACACGGAGTGTGCCTGCTACGAAGGGCACGCTGCGTGCGATTGCCGCAATGGCTCACGTCGCGTGGTCGATGTCTTCGTCGTTGTAGTATTCGTAGAACAGCCGGCCGATTTCTTCGCTGAAGCGGGACAGATATTGCCGCTTGAACGTCGAGTAGGTGGTCTCCGAGGTTTGCCGCGGCACGGCCAACGGATACTTCGAGTTGATCTCTTTGCTGAAGATGCGGTCGGCGCTATCGTCTTTATTCATTTCGAACACGCTGACCAGGCACTCGGCGCGTCCCTGGTAAAGGTTGACGCTGTTCTCTGCAAACAACGTATAAGTGTGCAGGTCGATGAAGACGACGTACGTCGCATCGAGCGCCGCGCCGATCTGCTCGGGCTTGTCCCAGTCGTTGTGCTCGTCGAGCCATTTGTTCACGACGTCGGGGCTAAAAACCTTGATGTTCTTGCCGTGGAGCCGAAACGACACGTACTTGCCGAGTTCCTTGTCGATGTTGTCGAACGTGAACTTGACTTCGTCGGGTGCAAAGCAGACGACGGCGACCGTCACGCCCTTGTCGGTCATCGATTTTTTGGTCTCTTTGTCGAAAACCGGCTCAATCGAGGGGGGCCCGCCGATGAAATAGGCGGCGGCAATCAGGTAGTTCAGGCAGCCGGTCGTGGGGATCGTGAGCGCCATCACCGCCAATAACCGCAACCCAATGGAAATCCGTGGATTTCTGCCGGCCGAATGTGACTTCATGACGATTCCTTCCCTCACAGACCTAGTGGACTGACCTGGCTCAATTGACGGGTTGGGGTGCCATGGCCACGGCTTTGCGTGGCCATGCGTTCGATGGCATGCCCACCCAAAGCGGTGGGCATGGCACCCGCCGCTTCAGGTCGGTCCAGACACTAGAAAACCTCACGATTATTCCATCTCCTCGCTGGCGCGGTGATCGTAAAATAGCTGCGCAATTTGTTCGCAGACGTGGTCGAGATATCGTTTGCGAAACGTTGTCTCCGTCATTTGCTCCGTCGATATCGGGTACTGCTTCGGATAGACCGACACGTACTCGCTCACAAACACCTGCTGTACCCGCTTTTTACCCCCCTGTTCCTTGACGACCTGGTAGGCGCGAACGTTTACGTTCGCGCGGCCGCGGAACAGCGCGGGACTGTTGTCTTCTCGATAGGTGAACTGCGACAGGTCGGCGTGAATGACGAGATCGACGTCGAAGTGATTCGCCACGTCGCGCGGGTTTTCACTGTATCCGCCGTGGTCGTCCATCCATTTGGCGACGTCGTCGGGATTGATCACCATCACGCCATGGCTCTTGAGGGTCCGCGTGATTTGCTCGACCATGTCGAACTCGAGGGATGGAAAGTCGGCTTTCATCACTTCCGGCGTCGAACACACCACGACGACTTTCTTGGCCTCTTTGCTGATGTTGATTTTTGTCGCGGTGCGAAAGGCCGCGGGCTGCATGATGTCGCCAAAGAGCATCTTGCCCGCCATCACAAACAGCGAACATCCCGCCTGGCTGCACGCAATGGTTCCGATCAGCAGCAGCGGCGCAATGCGGGCGACAGAAATGCGATGTCGGCTCCTCTCGTCCATGACAGGAGTTTCCTTTCCCGCGCTGGTGTGCGCCTCTCTCAAAACAGTCCAGCTAGACCGGCTTTTCCGAGGCGCCGGGCTCCCCTTCTCTGTTCCAAGAGCGATTTGTTGTGTTGTAGGATTGCCGCAAGAGCGTCGGCGACCGCCGACGAGTCCGCCGCTGCATGCCGAATGGCGCCGCGACGGTCGATGTGATGTGTCCGCAATCTCAGATGAGCCGCATCAGCCACTGCAACAGCGTCGTCCCGCAAACGACGATCAGGACCCAGAACAAGGCAACGTCGGGCTGTTCAATGCCCCATAACCGCTTCGAAAAAATACTCGCCCAGCACCAGGGGATTTGCACCAGTCCAAGCGTGGCCAGCACGAACCCGCCACAGTTAGCCTGTGCCGCGTCGCCAAAGCGGCCGCGAACGTAGTTCGAAACACTTGTCGTCATGCCGCAGCTAGGACAGGGAATACCCAACAGTTCCCGAAACGTGCACGGCGGAAATCCGAGCGCCTGGTGGGTCCCGTATCCTCTGGGATCCGGTTCCAAGCTGGCGGCGACCGCAAATCCGCACAGCAACAACAGACTCCACGCGCCGAGCGCGAACCTGGCTGTCGGGCCGAGCGGATATCCGCCGCGTTCCTGGATGTTGGTCATTGGGATGGGTGGAGGAGAGAGGGGCGGTTGATATCGCTTTTCACCGTTCGCCGCAAGAGCGTTTTCACGCCGCGTAAGCGCATGAACGACGTCCCCGACCTCGGTATTGTAACCGTTACAACGGCCGGTCGTCAGGCCATTCGCCGCGAAAGACCTCGATCGCCGGTCCGGTCATAAAGATATCACCGCTGTCGGCCCATTGCAGTTGCAGTTGGCCGCCCGGCTGTCGGCATACGATCTCGCGCTCTCCCACTCCCGACAACACGCCCGCCACCACTACCGCACAGGCGCCGCTGCCGCAGGCCTGAGTCTCGCCCGAGCCGCGCTCCCAGACGCGCATCTCCACCTGCCGCGGCGAGATGACCCGCACGAACTCGACGTTCACCCGCTTCGGGAAAGCGCCGTGCCGTTCGATCTGCGGACCGATGCCGTGAACCCAGTCATCGGTCAACTCGTCGACGTAGACGACACAGTGTGGATTGCCGACCGACAAGCAGGTGACGCTTAAAGTCCGCCCCGCGACTTCCAGCGGCACGCGCACTGGCGGGTCGCCCGGCAGCGTGGTCGGAATGAATCGGCCTTCCAGGATCGGGCGACCCATGTTGACGCGGACGCTCTCGACCTGCCCCTCGGACACGGAAAGCTCGAGATCCAGCACGCCACGGCCGGTCTCGATTCTTAAAGCATCCTTGCGAGCGATTCCCTGCTCGAAAACATACTTGGCGACACAACGCACGCCGTTACCGCACATTTCGGCTTCGCTGCCGTCGGCGTTGAACATCTGCATCCGCGCGTCAGCTCGCTCGGACGGGCGCACGAGAATCAGCCCGTCGGCTCCAATGCCGCGGTGCCGATCGCTGAGCGTGACCGCCAAATGAGGCGGGTTCAGCGGGACCGGCTGGTCGAAGCAATCGACATAGATATAGTCGTTGCCCGCGCCGTGCATCTTGACGAATCGCATCCGTGCTGCCTCGACATCCGTTCGAACGGTAACGCCACCTAAAAACACGCAGTCTTGTAAAATCAGGTGTTTCGGAGCGTCTTGCGGATCCATACGCGCAATTCGCGGATCCACGATATTTCGTCGGTCTGGTTTCTTCTTGCGAGATGTTGTTTCAGCGCGGCAATTGGAACCATCGGGAAGGCCAGACTTTCGTTCACTTCCGCATAGCCGCCTTCGTCTTCCAACACGTGAACCCGCAACGAATCACCGTCGAACTGCCACACCTCCGGCACGCCGAGCGAATCGTAGATTTGCATTCGATTTAACGAGCTTCGGCT
This sequence comes from Planctomycetaceae bacterium, assembly GCA_040903115.1. GTDB lineage: Bacteria > Planctomycetota > Planctomycetia > Planctomycetales > Planctomycetaceae > JBBDVZ01. The sequence goes on along the minus strand of JBBDVZ010000015.1, from coordinate 4,097 downwards.
AATATCGATTTCGATGGCCAAATCGGGGGGAGGGTCGACGTCGAGGTCGATTTCATCGCGGCCGCGGAGCTGGGCCTCGTGCTGGATGTAATAGCATTCGTCCGGCTCCAAGCCTCGATCGAGCTCTCGCCTGCTAAAAGTCATCGAACCTTGGCTGCGGATGGCAATCTCGAGCTCCTCGCACAATGTGACCAGCATCCGATCGATCAGCTTTTTGAGCCGTTCGTGAACGTCTGACGGTGACATCAGCTCCAGGGCCCCTTTGTCATAGGTGATACGAACCGGCCGGTCGCCAATCGCCGCGAGAAGCGATTGATATGTCCGCCAGTCGGCGTTCCGGATCATAAAGCGTTGCCCGGAACTTTTCTGCTGGACTGTGGCCATTTCGTTACTCGTCCTCGTCGCTGGGAAGCTGGCGACGCTGATGCTCGGTAATACGCCGGGAAGCACTGATATCGTAGTGTATCGCAGCGCTGATTGTCAGTGCGTTTCCGCTTGACCTCGTTGCGGCTTGCGGAAGCCCGATGGCAACCGTAAGATTAACAACCGTTTATGCGTTTGGAACACTGGGCCGGGGGGTGCGCGTGAGCTCGTCTCCAATGCCAACGCAGCGCGTTTGCCCGGTCCGCCGATTCGTCTCTCGGCGGGCCGCGATGCAATCTGTGGGCGGCTTTCTGCTGTCTGTTCTGTGCTGCTTTTCGGCGAACACCGAAGTCGCAGATGCGGCCGACGCTTCCATTCAACGAATTTCCGCCAATCCACCCGCTGTCCGCCTGTCGGGGCCCGACAGCCGATTCCTCGTGTTGGTCGACGGCGAAAACGCCAGCGGCAAGTCCGTCGATTTGACGCGGTTCGCAACTTTCCGCTCGCGAGACCCGCGTATCGCAGACATAGATGGCAACGGTTGCATCGTTGGAAAATCGGACGGCGACACGATTGTTGAGATCACCGCCGCCGGCGAAACCATTGAAGTTCCGATATCGGTTCGTGATTCCGCCGCCCCGAGGCGCTTCGATTTCGAGAACGATATTGTCCCCATCCTCAGCCGCTTTGGCTGTAACGCGTCCGGTTGCCACGGAAAGGCGGAAGGTCAAAACGGGTTTAAGCTATCCGTCTTCGGTTTTGACCCGGCAGCCGACGATTGGGCCCTGAAAGGCGAAGGCCGCGGGCGCCGAGTCTTCCCCGCCTCACCCGACCAAAGCCTGTTGCTGCTGAAGGCATCGGGCGGAGTGCCCCACGGCGGGGGCATCCGGCTCAGTCGCGACTCGGCGGAATATCGAACGCTGCGTGATTGGATCGCCGCGGGCATGCCGGCGAGGTACGCGTCGGCGCCGCGCGTGGCGTCGATTCGCGTCGAGCCTCACGAGCGGCAAATGGCAATGTCGGGCGGTCAGCAACTGCGAGTGATCGCCACCGATACCAGCGGCAACGAACGCGATGTCACCGCCCACGCACGGTTTCAATCCAACAGCGATGGCTTGGCCGAGGTCGACGAGTTTGGGTTAGTGCGGGCTGGCACCAATCCCGGCGAAGTGGCGATCATGGCGGCCTACCTGGGCGCCGTCGACGTCTTTCGGGCCATCGTTCCCCGGGAAGGGCCGACGGAAGGGTATCCGACGCGACCGGTCCTGAACTTCATCGACGAGCACGTCGACGCGAAACTTCGCAAGCTGAACATCGTCGCCTCTGAACTGTGCGACGACGCCGAGTTCCTGCGCCGCATCTATCTCGATCTGATCGGCACATTGCCGCGGAGCGACAAAGCCAGGCGCTTTCTGACCGACGGCGATCCGGACCGTCGCCGCCGCTTGATCGGCGAGTTGCTCGCGCGACCGGAGTTTGCCGACTTCTGGGCGATGCAATGGGCCGACACGCTGCGGATCGATCGGCTCAGCATGGGACACAAGCCAGCCTACTCCTTTCATCGATGGATCAGAGACAGCCTGCGGGAGAACAAACCCTACGATCGGTTCGTCCGCGAAATCGTGGCGGCCGAAGGCAATCTCGAAGACGCGCCGGCCGGCAACTTTTATCGGGCCGTCAGCAATCCGGGCGACGTGGCCGCCACGCTGTCGCAGGTGTTTCTCGGCGTTCGCATCGATTGCGCCCAATGTCATCACCATCCCTTCGACCGCTGGGGCCAGACCGATTACCTGGGCATGCGAGCGTACTTCACGCAAGCCGGATTCAAATCGACGCAGCGCGGATTGCTGTTGGCGGCGTTGACCGACAGCCCGTCGGTCAACCCGCGCACGGGCGTGGAAGTTTTCGCCCACGCGCTGCAAACTGCCAGTCCCGCCGCTTCGCCGCCGGGCGACCGACGCCGGTTGCTCGCGGAGTGGATGACGGCTCCTGACAATCCGTGGCTCGCGAAGAACTTCGTGAACCGCGTTTGGGCGCATATGCTGGGAGTCGGGCTGGTTGAGCCGGTCGACGACGCCCGCCTGACCAACCCGCCGTCGAATCCCGAGTTGCTCGATGCGCTGGCCGCTCAGTTCATCCAACAGAAGTTCGACGTGCGCGCCCTGTTGCGAACGATTGCCGAATCGCGCACGTATCAACTCTCGTCGAGGCCAAACCCGACCAACGAGCGCGACGAGCGCAACTATTCCCGCGCGCTGTTCAAGCGAATGGATGCCGAAGTGCTATACGACGCGGTCTGCCAGACAACCGGCATCGGCGAAAAATTTCACGGAGTGCCCGCCGGGTACCGCGCCATCGAGCTTTGGGACAGCCGCGTGCCCCACTATTTTCTCAGGCTCTTCGGCCGGCCCGTTCGCGCGACGGCCTGCCAGTGCGAGCGGACGACCGAGCCCAGCGTCTCGCAAGTCCTTCACATTTTGAATTCGCCGGAAATCCACGCCAAGCTGTCGCACGACGGCGGCGCCGTTGCGGGTCTGGTCGAACGGGTCGGCAACGACGAACAGCTTGCCGAGGAATTGTACTTGACGTTTTTTAGCCGCTTTCCCTCCGACGCCGAACGAAAACTTTCCGTCGGCCATCTTGCGAGCCACAAGGCTTCGCGGCGAGCAGCGGCGGAAGACATTGCCTGGTCGATGATGAATTCCGTGGAGTTCTTGTTCAATCACTGAGCGCGCACGAGCCGGGGGGTTCATCCCCCCGGTCCGCGGCAACTAACCCCGCAGCGCGCAGCGCTCCCAGAAAATCCATGAGGGCTACAATGAGTGACAAATCGCAGAAGCGCCGTGCCCGCTGTTGCGACGGAATTCGTCGCCGCGACGTCATTCGGATTGGAGCGGCCGGATTGTTCGGGGCATCGTTCCCCTTGGCGCACATCGCGCGTGCTGCCTCGTCTGCGCAGGCTGACCGCAAGCCCGCCGACAAAGGTGTTTCACTGATCATCCTGTACACGCGCGGCGGGATGAGCCATCTCGATACTCTGGACTTGAAACCCGAGGCCCCGGCCGAGTTCCGCGGCGACTTTCGCCCCATCGAGACCAACGTGCCGGGAATGCAGATCTCCGAGCATTTGCCGCTTCTTGCGCGGCAAGCCGACAAATTCGCGATTCTCCGCTCGATGACGCACGGCAACTCCGGACACGGGCTGGCCGACCATTACATGTTGACCGGCTATCATCCCACGCCGGCTTTCAACCAGAATCTCACGCCGAACAACGAGCGTCCCTGCCACGGGTCGATCATCGCGCACAAGTTTGGACCGCGAGGATCGGTGCCGCCCTATGTCGCTTTGCCGAGGCAGCATCCATCGGGCGGATCGGCCTACCTGGGTTCGTCGGCGGCGCCGTTTGTCGTCGACGCCGATCCCAACTCGCCCGACTTTGCCGTCCCCGACCTGGCTCCGCCGTTAGACATTCCTTCGGCAAGGCTCGACGATCGCCAACGCCTGTTCGCGCAAATCGACCGCTACCGCCAGACGGTCGAAGTCCGCGCCAATCGTCGTGCGCGCGAGTTGAGCGCCTTTCAGCAAAAGGCGTTCGACCTGATGACGTCATCCGAAACGAAGGCGGCTTTCGACATCGGCCGCGAGCCCAAGGAGCTGCGCGACAAGTATGGCCGGCATTCACTGGGCCAGATGTGCCTGATGGGCCGTCGGCTTGTCGAGGCGGGAGTGCGCT
>JBBDVZ010000014.1:0-13303 GCA_040903115.1 Planctomycetaceae bacterium | reverse complement strand
GATCTTGTTCTGCACCTCCGCACTATTGAGCAAGTGCAAGCTCTGCGCGAGGTTCGCTTCTTGCGAGCGTTCGCACTCGCACGCCGTGTCGCCCTGGGGCTGGCCGAAGACTTTCAAGAAATACGGCCCGATCGACGGATCGGGAAGCTGCGTCGCACGGGTCCCCGCCGGCAGGCCGCTATACGCTTCGGAACTGGCCGTCACCTGGTGCAGCGAATCGTAAAGCACCTCCGCCGACAGCCGCTTGGGATAGTATCGCGAGAAGTTCTGCTTATCCTTCAGGTTGTAATCGTTCGGCAGCGAGCTGAGCTGATACGTGTTCGATCGGCAAATCGTCCGCACGAGCTGCTTCAGATCGAAGCCGCTGTCGATGAAGCTCTGCGCGAGGTTGTTGAGCAATTCGGGGTTGGCCGGCGGATTGGTCTCCCGCATGTCGTCTTCCGGCTCGACGATGCCACGGCTGAAGAAGTGCTTCCAGTAGCGGTTGACGAGCGCCTTGGCGAAGAACGGGTTGTTGCGGTCAGACATCCAATCGGCCAGGTACCGCCTTGGATCGCGGTCCGGGGGAATGTCGAGCGCTTGGCCGCCCAACGAAGCCGGCCGCAAATCGGCCCCGGAGCGCGGGTTCTTCGCAATCGCCAACCCGTCGCTGTGGAAGATTCGCTTGTCGCGCGTGGTGGCCGGCCCTGAAGTGGAAGGAGCTTCCTTCTTGCTCACGCGGCTGAAGAACGCCGCCAGGCTGTAATAGTCGTTCTGACTCCACTTTTCGAAGGGATGGTGGTGACAGCGGGCGCACTGAATTCGCAGGCCGAGAAACAATTGCGCCGTATCTTCAACCTGCTCGTTGACCTCGTCGACTTCGCGGTACCACACCACCGGCGGGTTGAAGGTCTTTTCACCGGAGGCCGTCAGCAGCTCGCGGACAAACTGGTCGTAGGGCTTGTTGTCGTACAGGCTCGACCAAATCCACTGGTAAAACCCGAACGTTCCGGCCGTGTCCGGGCCGTCGCGCTTTTTGTTCCGCAGAACCATGTTCCATTTGTTGCTGAAGACGTCGGCGTACTGTGGACTGTCGAGCAGCCGATCGATCAGCTTGTCGCGCTTCGCGGGGTCGGCGTCGGCCATGAAGGCGGCGACTTCGCTCTCGGTGGGCAGCGAGCCCGCAATATCGATGGACACCCGCCGCATGAAAGTTCCGTCGTCACTGACGGGAGATGGCGGAATACCCAGCACCCTCAGCTTGCCGAACACCGCGTCGTCGATGAAGTTCTTGCTTGCCGACAATGCGTCCATCGGCGCGCCGAGCGGAATAGTGGCCCGGAACGTCGACACCTGGCCCTGGTAGCGTGCCATCACGGCGACCTCGCCGCTCAGGTCGAGCGTTTGCACCACGCCGGTTTTCGACGCTTCGGCCATTTCGGTGTCGTTGGCCTCGAACAGTGCCATCCGCGTCACGTCTTCGGTGCTTCCGTCGCTGTAATTGGCGATCACCGTAATCTGCTGCTGCGAGCGGCGATCCATCGTGCGGCCGGCGGGTTGGCACTTGATGCCCGTCACGACCGGATCGGTGTCGCGGCCATAGGGCATCGCCTGCGCGATCCAGCGGGCGAGCATCCGGTACTCGTAGCTGTCGGCTTCCATCCGCTTGCCGCCGCCGTGCGGAACCTTGCCGGTCGCCTTGACCAGCAACAGGCTCGTATCGGGCGAAGTTGGAAATAGCCGTCGCCCCCGCCCTTCCTTGACGAGGAACTCGTGATCGTCTTCGGGATAGAAGCCCAGCAGCGACAGCTTGAAGCCATTCTGGCCGCTGGCTTTGCCGTGGCAGCCGCCGCTGTTGCAACCTAGTTTTGTGAAGATGGGGACGATCTGGTTCTTGAAGTTGATGGGAAGCTGATGCTCGACGCCGGTGACGTTCACAGCCAATTCAGCCTTGAGGCCGTGTTCGCCCGTCGCCATCAGCTTAGCGGTTCCGTCCTTCAGGGGTTGAAGCAGGCCGGTTTCGTCGATGGCGACAATTCCCGCCGGCTCGACGCTGAATTTCGACTGATGCGTCAAGTCGCGGAACTGGCCGGTTGCATATTCGCCGGTGACGATGACCTGCTGGCGGGCATCGCGTCCGCGGATTGTGATCCCCTGGCCATCCGGACCGGCTTCCAGCCGAATCGCCTTTAAGGCGCCGGGGTCGCCAAGGCCCGTGGGCTGCGCGACCGTGCCGGCAGGCACTCGGGACACCATGACGGCACACAGCGACGCCGCGACGCTGAAAGCACCGAGCACGCGTAACGTTCGGTTCATTCCATCTTCCCCCGTCTTGGTGGGTCGACCGATTTCGTTCCGGTCGTTCCGGGTTGGCTTGTCGTCGGTCCGTGACTGACTGTATGTCGACAGCGGGCAGGACGTTTCGTCGACGCTGGAGTGAGTGCGGGGCTGGAGGCCCGTGGCCGGTTCGCATCCGCAGCAGTGCCGGGAGTACGAACCAATCACGAAATCAGCATATCAACTGCCATTGATCCTTGCAACAATTTGCCCCAAACGGACCCGAAAAACGCATCCGGGAAGGCTCTGACTACAGTGCCGCAGAGGTCGCGGAGGAAAGGAATACATCCACAGATTTCGCAGATGACGCGGATTTTTATAAGAAAACCAGTCAAATTTGAAGCAATGTTCAATGTATTGTCTATCAGTGAAAGCGGTGGACATTCAATTTTGGCCACGGATGACCTGGTAGCTCGGATACAGACGAGCCGCTTAGACATGCAGGAAATCAAGAATTCTTGAATCTGTCTTCGTTGTCTTCTCAAAAATCTGTGCAATCTGCGAAATCTGTGGATGTGTTCTTTCTCTTCTCTGCGAACTCGGCGGCTCGGCCGTTACCATTTACGTTGACTCGGTTTCGACGATATTCTTTCGTAGCGTTCAGCGCGACTAGGACGTGGGAACATCGATGAAGGTCGACCAGCTCGAATCGTTTTTGCGCAACTGCAGTTGCTTTGCCGTGCTGACCGAACAGCAACTGGAGCAGATCGCCGAGCAAGCCGAGTTTCGGCACTACAAGCTGGGCGAAGTCGTGTTTCGGCAAGGCGATCCCGGCGACAAGATGTATCTCGTGTATTCCGGGAAAATGCGCGTGCTGCGCGAAGACGGCAACGGTGAGATTCCGCTCAACACGCTCTTTCCCGGCGATCACTTCGGCGAGCTGGCGCTGGTGAATCGGGCGCCGCGTTCGGCCACCATCCGCGCCGCGGCCGACAGCACGCTCGTGGCCGTTTCCGAGTCCGCGGTCAACGATCTGCTGGCGCGCGAAGCCGACATCAGAAAGTACTTCGAACGATACGCGGAACGGCTGGCGGTGTGGAACTTCGTGAAAGTGGTCGGGCAGATTGGCCGCGACCTCAAGCCGCCGCAACTTCGCAAGCTCGTCGATCAGTTCCAGGAGCTGAGTTTCGAGCCGGACCAGCAGATTGTCGTCGAGGGAACCGCGCCGGATGCCTTGTACCTGATTCATACCGGGCGCGTGAAAGCAGTCAGTGACGGCAAAGTGCACGCCACTCTTTCGGCGGGCGATACGTTCGGCGGCGGCGCTCTGCTGGATGATCCCCCCCGCCCTTCTCCCTGGACGGTTGTCGCCGACGGACCGGTCGAGGTCCTGAAACTCGGCGCGGCGGAGTTCCGGCAACTTTTGAAAGACGCGCCATCGCTGCGGCGGTTCTTCGATGAACAAGCCGCCTACGCGCGCGCCGACGAAGCGGCCGGGCATTTCCGGGAGATCTCGCTCGCCAGCCCGGCGGACCAAAAGGCGGACGAGGCTCCCGCGGTCGAGCCGGGCTCCACGCTGCTCGAGAGCGAGCAGTCGCCGGCGTTGCTCCGCGACGAGCAATCGGCCCCAACAACCGACGCCGTGGAAACCGTTGCGTCCGCCGATCGCATTCCGCACGCCGAAAAACCAAAACGACGCGCGTGGCCGATCGAATTCTGGAAGCGGTGGACTTTTTCGTTCATCGCACAGCACGACATGATGGACTGCGGAGCGGCTTGCGTGGCGATGATCACCGCACACCACGGACGACCGGTGGGAGTCAGCCGTTTGCGAGACCTGGCCGGCGTCGGGGCCGACGGGGCATCGCTGGCTCAACTCGCGCACGCCGCCAGCGAGATCGGTTACGAGTCGCGGAACCTGCGCGTCTCAGCCGATGCGCTCGATCGACTGCGTTTGCCGCTCGTGTTGTTTTGGAAGGGCTATCACTACGTCGTGTTGTATGCCCTGGGCGGCAAACACGCGTGGGTCGCCGATCCGGCGTTCGGGAAGACGGCCGTCACGCGCGACGAGCTGGCGAAAAACTTCAGCGGTTACGCGATGGAAGTCTGGCCCACCGAGGCGTCGGCCGAAGTGCGACCGCGGACCCGTGCCGTCAAACGCCTCCTCACGCTGGTCCTGCAAAACAAACGGACGCTGATCGGCGTCTTGATCACCTCGGTGGTGCTCAACCTGTTCGGCCTGGCGTCGCCTTTGTTCACTCAACAGATCGTCGACCGCGTCCTCCCGCCCGGCGCAGATCCGCGCGCGGGACAGTCGCTGCTGAATTTGATACTGGTGGGCATGATCTCCGTCACTGTGTTTCAAATCGTGATGTCGGTGGTTCAGGGTCTCGTGCTCGTGAAGCTCAGCCAGCGGCTCGACCGGACGTTGTTGACGGAGTTCTATGCGCACCTGCTGACGCTGCCCACCCGGTTCTTCAAGCTGCGCCGCACCGGCGATATCGTGGCCCGCTTTGCCGACAACCAGCACGTGCAGCGTTTGTTTACCGCCGGCCCCCTGTCGGCAATTCTCAGCCTGTTGATGGTCATCGTGTACTTCGTGGTGATGTTCTACTGGAGCGTGCGGCTCTCGCTGGTGATGCTGGCCTTCGTGCCGCTGACGCTCGGTTTCACGCTGCTGGTCAGCCCGATCATGAAGCGGCAGCATCGCCGGCTGCTGGAGGAAGGGGCCGCCCACGAATCGAACCTCATCGAAAGCATTGGCTGCGTCGACATGGTGAAGGCGATGGCCGTCGAACAGCCCATCCGCCGCAAGTGGGAGGGGCTGTACGACCAGTACCTCAAAACGCAGATGCACACGGCGCGGCTCAGTCAGCAGTTCGGCGCCATCGGCGGCGCGCTGCAATTGCTCAACAGCGTGGCGCTCATCTGGTACGGGGCGACGCTGGTGCTGCGCGGCGATTTGACGCTCGGCGAGTACATGGGTTTCAGCATGTACTCGTCGATGGTGTTCGGGCCGTTGCGAGGCGTGATCGGGCTCTGGGACCAGTTCCAGCAGGCGCGCGTCTCTCTCGACAGGCTGAGCGACGTGCTCGACAACGAGCCCGAGCCGCAGCCTGATCCGTCTCTTCGCGTTTATCCCGAGGTCGTCCGTGGCCACGTGCGGTTCGAAAACGTCTTTTTTAATTACGGCAGCAAGGGTTCGCGGAACGTGCTGCGCGGCGTGTCGTTCGAAGCGCGTCCGGGGCAGCGCATCGCCATCGTCGGACGCAGCGGGTCGGGCAAATCGACGCTGGCGCGGCTGCTGTTGGGTCTCTATCGGCCGACGGAGGGACGCGTCATCATCGATGGATGGGACCTGACGCGAATCGATCTCGAGTCGTATCGGCGGCAGCTTGGGTTCGTTTTGCAGGAGAATTTGCTCTTCAGCGGAACGGTTCGCGAGAACATCGCCCTGGGGACTGAAAAGCCCGACCTGCAAAGCGTCCAGGAAGCGGCCACCCTAGCCGGCGCGCACGAGTTCATTTCCGCCATGCCGCTCGGCTATGAAAGCGTCGTCGGCGAATTGGGGCTGACGCTCTCCGGCGGACAGCGACAGCGAATCAACATCGCCCGCGCCCTGTTCCGCAAACCACGGATTTTGATCCTCGACGAAGCAACCAGTGCACTCGACAGCTTCAGCGAACGCGAGATTCAAAAGAACCTGGAGGCTATTCTCAGCGATCGAACGGCGTTCATCATCGCCCACAAGATTGCCACGGTCCGCGACGCCGACCAAATTCTCGTGCTGCACGACGGGGCCATTGTCGAACAGGGAACGCACGACGAGCTCATCGCCCGCCGCGGCACGTACTACTACCTCGCGGCACAACAGCTCAACCTGTGATGCTATACAACAGCAGTACGTGAGCACTGTGATTGCCTGTGCGTCCGTCACGGAGTCCCCCTCCCCCCTCGCGGGGGAGGGCCGGGGTGGGGGGGCGTACGAACCTGTGCGCTGAATTCTTTAAGTGTTCGATAAGTCTTTTGCATTCATAGCGCAAACGAAGGCAGCCCGACCTCGCGAAAGGCCGGGCTGCCGACATCAGCTATCTAACAAACGGCCCTGACACTGTTAGTGATGGCCGTGATGTCCGCCGTGTCCCCCGTGATGGCCGCCGTGTCCGCCATGATGCCCGCCATGATGGCCATGGTGCCCACCATGATGGCCGAAGTTACCGTATCCGAAGTAGAACTGGGGATACGTGTAGTAGCCGTAGTCGTAGCCATAGTCTGGCTCGCATCCGTACGGGTAGTCATACGGATAGGAAGAGCCGCCAAACCGGATGGCAACGCGCGCTCCGCCCACGACAGCCGATTCGCGGCTGTCCAAATTGCGTTCCACGGTAAGGTCGTTGATGTTGACGCGAGACATGTGTGTTTCTCCTGCGTGGTTGAATTGTTTGCCTTGAATGGTCGTCGTTGCCCTCACCGGCCGTTTCTGTCGCACTGTCTGTGCCGTGACAGCAACAAACTCACTGGGGGTGTTGGGTGAATGGGTTTGTTGGCGTCGCAACTGGTTCTCTGGCATGGACTTAAAGACCGGCACTAATCGCTTTTCGACCCTTCAAGTCCCGCCCCGCGAGGCGGGAACCATCCCGCGAACTTGTCGTCGCGCGGCGATGAATCTCGATCGGAATGGTTCGCGACTCGCTCCATCGAACCTGGACCAGCAGTGCTGGCAATCGAGCACGTCAACGAGATCTCATGGCGGCACTCGCCTGCCCCCAAGTTGGCTGGCTGTAGGGGCGCGCAAACCTAACGGACAGGACGAGTGCCATGAGAGGGATCAAGCTTCCATACAAGCCGCCGATTTCTTGACTCCCGTTGAGTAGGTAACGCACTCAGCGTGCCGTTTTCGCTCGGCCCCTCAGTGGCACCCGCACGGACGACTCGGACCTTCGATGCAACTGTCGTTGTGGAAATCGCTTATGGCGTGCGTGCCTCGATTCAACGGCCTCAAAATCTTCGTCATGAAGTGGTGGAGCCAGCGGCGAGAGCCAAAAAAACGTCTCTCTTTGATGACACATTTTGTCAAAGTCACGACACTGCGGCGGAACGAGAGGAGTCGGAGAGCCAGCGGTCGCTCGGCTCGCGGGTATCAAAGAACGAAGCGACCCGGCCTTCAGTACGAGGGCCGGGTCGCAATTCTTGGTTGTCTGAGCAGCGGTCCGCGGGACAACGTCGCCTGCGGAGTTTAGTGGTGGACGTGACCCGTCTGGTGGTAGTCCCAGTGGCCTGGAACGTAGTCGTAGTGGTCGAAGTGCCAAACGTATTGGCCGGGAACATAGTCCCAATGGCTGGTGTCATGGTACCAAACATTGTGGTGATGGTGGCCACCGTGATGGCCACCGTGATGGCCACCGTGATGGCCGCCGTGATGGCCGCCACCGCCGAAGCTCACATGGATGCCGCCCCCACGCACTTGCGACTCTTCGCCGCCCAACGTTCGCTCCACGCTCAAGTCTTCGATCTTTACGCGAGACATCTTACTTCTCCCCATCTTGGAAACTTAGGTTTGCTGTTGCGCCCGTTCTTGGGCCCCCATTGAGTTTTCGATAACGCACCACCTATGCCAAACCGCTTGCCAAGCGTCGAATCTCGCTTAAAACCGGCCGCCGATAGTCGACGTAACTTTAATAGTACCAACACATTGATGCGGATCGACTGCTGCTAGAACTTGCTCTCGCACGTTTTTTCGCAGTCGGTTGGCGATATTACAAACTGCCGTCAGACTGACGACAGAAGTCATCAACCTGAACCATTCCGGCTGCTAATCCTTGGCCTCGTTAGCGTGTCAGCGGCCGGCGCGTTTCGTCAGCCAACCACTGAATAGTTTTGCCCGCAGCGCAGCCTTAAGACTGTCGTCGAGGGGCTGCCTTCCTGCCTCCAACACATTCACGATGCAATGGCCCGAGCCGAACGAAAACGGTCCCACCACGTCGCCAATCGATGCCGCGAAGATGCGGTCGGCCGCGTCTTCCGGGATACCTTCGGTCTCCCAGCGCGTGAGCAGACCGACAAATCCGCCGCCGCAACGGGTGGCGGCATCGACCGAGTGCTCGCGCGCCAAATCGGCGAAGTCCTCGCCTTCCTCACGCGCACTGAGGGCCAGCTCCTCGGCGGCCCCCTCGTCGTCGACCACCAGGTGGCTGACCCGAGCGAATTCGAACTCGCGCGGGTTTTGCTTGTAATACGCTTCAATCTCCTTGTCACTGATCACCTTGGCCGCCAGCTTGCGTCTCAAGATGCCCGCTTCGAGAAACGCTTCGACGTCCTCGACCGACAGGCCGGTCGACTTCAGCCAACTTGTCGTATCGTCGGACTTTTCGAGACCGCGGGATATCCGATACGCGTCGAACTCTTCCTGCAGCTCCGCGTCGGTGATAGAAACACCTTCCTGCTTTGCCGCTTGGGCCAACAGCGCCTCGTCCGATAACTCGCCCAACGCACCATACCATTCGCCAGCCAGTTTCAGGCGGGAAACGACCTCGTCGCTGTTGATTTTCCGCCCCGCCACTTCCGCCACCATCTGACCTGCCATCGCACACCTCCTTCACGAAGAGTCACTCGGTTGTATTCGATCCGCGGACGCCACGGCCAAATCGATCGGTCGGGGCCGGGCGCCGGTGACCGTCGCAGCCACCCGACCAACAACACGCCAACGGCACAAAGGACTTCGCATCACATGCATGCAACTTTGGCCCAGCGCAACTATCAAGCTATTGAGATTTTCTCTCCGGGTCAACAAGAACGTTGAGAGTTTGATCGACGGCCGGCGCGCCGAACTCCGATTTCGATGCCAAGTGCGGTGTGCCCCTGGCAGCTTGCTGCCAGTGCGAACGTCGGGCGACGTTCGCAGACACGGGCGGACAAGCTGCCCGTGGCACCCAAAAGGCTCAACGGCATAGCATGCCACCTCTTAAAGTTTTCGAGAATCGCACGGAAAGTTTCGCTTGACCAGCAATTCTAATTCGTTAGAATTAGATCTTCGCGCGGCGGCCATCGTCTACGGCCCGCGGAACCCGCGGAAACAATACCACCGATTGCAAGGAATCACACGTGGCACGGCCTCCCAGCTCACTCCCCACCGACGTCGAATTGGAAATCCTGCACGTCCTTTGGGAAACCGGCGCGGCGACGCTTGGCGAGGTCTGCCAGGCCCTTCAGCGGCAGCGCGCCGTCGCAAAAACAACCGTCGCCACCATGCTCGCCGTCATGCTCGAAAAGAAGCTCGTCTCACGCAAGCGCAGCCCCCGCGGCTTTGAGTGGAAGGCGCGCGTCAGCCGCAATGCCGCCGCCGACGGCATGCTTGCAAAGCTGCTCAATGGCGTGTTCGACGGCTCGGCGCGCCGCCTCGTCATGCACTTGGTAGAGTCGGGAGAACTGACGCCCGCCGACCGCAGGGAACTCGGACGCCTGCTGGCGACCGAAGGCCGAGAGCGTTCCTCGTCCGCAAAGACGCCTCCAAAGGGTGGAACATCATGATTCACGAACTCCTCGACGCGCGACTATGGTCTATCGCCGGCTGGACGATGCTGCACGCCGTTTGGGTGGGCTTATTAATTGGAGCCGCGTCTGCGGTCGTTCGCCGCTGCGTGCAACCGGCAAGCGCGAACGTCCGGTACGCGATTGCGGTTGCCTGCTTCGCGATTCTCGCGGCATCGCCGCTGCCGATTGCCCTATACGTCTACCGAACGCATTCTCCCGCCGAATTCGAGCCGCTGACATCCGAAACTCCGGCGGCCGACTTGACCGATTCCGCCGAGCCGGCTGCCCTGCCACATATCGCGCCCGGCGCGCGCTCGTCCGAAAAGTCTGCAGGCGACGCTGCTCCAATGGTCACCAACTTAATATCGTCATCGTCGCAGCGCGCTCCGATCGTCAGCGAGCCGACGGACATCGGCACACATTCGCCAGCCATAACGCCCCCCGTCGCCGACGACCCGCGCGACGCCTCTCGCCCGTTGGTTGGCGCTGTGCTGAATGGGCTCGTGCCCCAGTTGCCGTGGTTGTGGCTCATCGGCGCTCCGACGACGTTGTTGTTTCTGGCGACGGGGCTGCTCGGCGCCGAACGATTGCGCCGGCAGAGCCGCCCCGTCGAGGACGCGAAAACGCTGGAGCTGCTACGGCGACTGGCCGCGGCGCTTCATGTCCGCGCTCGCGTGGCGATTGGGATTTGCGACCGGATTGCCGGCCCGATTCTCGTGGGAATCGTCCGCCCGATGATCTTGTTGCCACCGGCAGCACTGCTGCTCTGGTCTCCCGACCAACTCGAGATGGTGTTGCTGCACGAGCTGTCGCACATTCGCCGGCGCGACAACCTGGTCAATTTGCTCCAGCGGCTGGTCGAGGCGCTGATGTTTTTCGTGCCCGCCGTGTGGTTCGTTTCGGCCTGGGTTCGCCTGGAGCGCGAACATTGTTGCGACCGCAGCGTGGTGGCAAATACCGGCAAGGCCCGCGAGTACGCCCAAACGCTTGTTCAATTGGTTGTGCGGCGGCGAAGTGCCGTCGCTGCGGATTGTTCCCTCTCCAAGCTGGTCACATCGCCAATGGCCGAGCACCAGGTGCTGGCCCGCGTTCGTCAAATTCTCAAGAACGAGGATGAATCCATGAAAATCTCCCGCATGCTGTTCGGATCGGTGTTGACGCTGTTTGTGGCGACCGCGGCGTTCGTCGGCTGGTACGGAGCGGCGTTGAGCGCCGGGCAGGAACAGGCCGAACAGTCATCGGCGGGCCAAGATGCGAGCATTCGTATTGCCGAGAGCGAAAAGGCGAAGACCGCCGAACCGCCAGAATTTGAACCGAAAACGGCACAGACCGAAGCGAGCGGCCAAAACATTCAACCCCTCGACTGGAGCAGCGTCGCTTTCAGAGTTTCCACCAAGCTGGAGTCGCCGCCGGCGGAGTGGCTGCAGCAGTGGCAACAACAAACCGCACAGTTTCGACTACTCTCGAAGGTGCAAAAAAACGATGACGACACGCCGCGCATCTCGAAGGTGCAAAAAGCCGATGACGACACGCAGCGCAAGTATCTGTTCACTCTCCGTTTCCTCGACGACGTCACGCTCTCGAGCGATCGTGCGGGCGTGTTGGATTCGATCAAGGTGCAACCGGGCGATTCCGTCAAGGCGAAAGACGAGTTGGCGAGCTTCAACAGAGATGGCGTCGAGCAGGCGGAACTCGATTTGAAAATTGCGGCATTGACGCGCGATGCGGCCGCCGAAGAACATGAACGGCTTCTTGCGGCCTACAAAAGCGGCACCATAAGCGGTAAGGAATTGCCAAGTAAAAAGCTCGCCTTGGACGTTGCCCAATTGAACTTGAGATTACAAGACGTGAAGCTGGCAAGACTCTCGAAACCTTTGATGTCCCCACTCACGGGAATCGTCGCCGACGTCTTTAAACAGTCGGGCGAGACCGTGAAACCGGGCGATCCGATCCTGCGAATCGTGAACCCCGACCGCCTCATAGTGGAAGGAACCATCGACATTCTCCAGACCGCAGTTCCGAAGCGGGGGCAGGCATTTCGATTTACGGTCGACAGGCATTGGATACCTGGTTCGAAGGAGCCACAGGTCTTCGAAGGAAAGATCGACTTCGTGAGCGCGCAGCTTGATGAGAACTCAACGCGGTTGAAGGTTCGCGGATCGATCGACAACCGCGACGGCCTTCTCCGCGCGGGCATGAAAGGACTCTTGCAATTCATCGATGAGAAGGGGCAGCCGATCGACGACGACTCCAAGAAGGCGGACGACTCCAAAAATGCCAAGGATGACGACGCTCTGGGCTGGTTCCACGTCATGTTCGGGGCAAATATCACCAACGAGCTATCGCGCGATGGTGCCAAATCTGCAGAATTGCAAGACAACCAAACTCCGAAATTATTCGAAAGAACACCGTTCCGCGGCGGACTGGAACTCGATTTCGTCGATCCGAACGGCCCGGCCGGCAAGGCCGGCATCCGAGACGGCGATATCCTCGTCGGCCTGGGCAAATGGGAGACGTCGACTTTCGCTAACGCCATCTATGTGCTCCGCGATGCGAAGATCAATCCGAAAGAGCCGCTGAAGTTCTACGTCCTGCGCAAAGGCCAAGTCCTGTTCGGCCACCTCAACTTCGACCAGGACTATGTCGACAAGGAGTCATGGCATCGATGGCTGGACACGCGGGGGATCCGTCGCAGCAGCGATCGAAAGTAGCAGGCACACTCCGTGTGCCGTCCGCCGCAGTGCGATCGACTCAGTTGTCAAAATAGAGCTACGGCACACGGAGAGTGCCTGCTACATTGGGGCACGGTAGTGGAGAAACTCGCCGACCTTGAGCCCGGCACGCATCGGATTTTTCTCGATGTACCCTCGCAAATAGTCGAACTGGTCGGGACTGCGCACCAGATGGTCGAAGCTTTCTTCCTGCCAGAATCGCCCTGATTGTCCCAAGGCGCGGTTGATTTCGCGAGCCGTGAATTTCTTCCACGAGTAGCACTGGTTTCGATTTCCGAGTTGCCCAGCAAGCAACAAAGCAAGTGCACGTGATTGGGCATCACAACAAAATCTCCCAGTCGGTAGCGCTGTCCGTCGAAATGCCGCAGGCTAGTGGCAATGGTGTTGGCCAGGTCTGGTCTCCGCAACTCGCACGCGCCGTATCCCCGATCAAGGTAGCTCATGAACTCGGCAGTGAAGTCACGGCTGAATTCGCGCTGTGTGGAAATCGGCAACGCGCGCAGAAGCGCCTGCCAATTGCTCTCACGCGGGTCGATCCCGTGTCGTCGCAGCCACTCATCGCGGCGACGGTACCACTTGCGCGACAGCTCTACGGGAACCGAGTCTTCCGTGCGAAACGTGACGAAGTACGTCACGCCCGGCTGAAACCAATGCGGAAGGTTGCCTTCGCGCACTGAGTAGTCGGCATCGGGATCGAACAGTTCAAACTGCACGATTTCGGGCATTGTATGAGTCCGGCGGACGGCACACGGAGTGTGCCTGCTACATTGTAGTAGGCACACTCC
>JBBDVZ010000013.1:0-13323 GCA_040903115.1 Planctomycetaceae bacterium | reverse complement strand
TGATCGACTCGCTCTCGCCGTACACGCGGGCCGTGTCGAAATACCGCACGCCGCGATCGTAAGCGTGCCGGACCATGGCAATCCGCTCTTCCAGTGGCAGCAGCGCGACGCCGTATTCCTTCTTCCATTGCTGAATCATGGCGGATCCGCCCATCCCCAAAATCGGCAGCTTCCAGCTGGTTTTACCGAATGGCCGCGTGGGGATCTTTCCCAACTCGGCCGCCGCCGATTCCGGTTTCTCGGCGGCCCATGCGGCGGGATGAAACAACCCGCCGTCGAAGGCAGCCGCTGCGGCCCCCGCTGCAACTCCGGCTTTCAGAAAATCACGGCGTCCGAGAGCGTTTTCGGTCATGGTTTTTGCCCTGCGTGAAAAAAGGTGACGGAAATTTCTCGTTCCCAAGGTCTCCTTGGGAACGCACTTGCTGGAAGCTCCGCTTCCCGTCGTTCTTTCGCTTGAGACGTAGCCCGGATGCGAAGCAGAGCTTCGCGAAAGGGCGTTCCCAAGCCGGAGCTTGGGAACGAGGGAATCGGTCACGTTGGCCGAGGACCACGGGGATAAACCCCGTGGCTCGAAAGTCACCCATCAGAATACCCAGAACCTGCCGCCGAGGCGACGGAATTCCGACTCTGGCGACCGGGCCGCCCACGCGGTATGATCGAGACCCGATGATTCGAGTGCCAGACCCACGGGGCAAATTCCGTGGGCTTTTGTCTTTCTTGCCCGCTTTCCAGAGAAGGATTCTCGACTGATGAGCAAGCACATCTTTGTCACCGGGGGAGTCGTCAGCTCGCTGGGGAAGGGACTGACATCGGCGTCCATCGGCCTGCTGCTCGAGCGCCGGGGCCTGCGCGTGCGGATGCAGAAGCTCGACCCGTACATCAACGTCGACCCCGGCACAATGAGCCCGTATCAGCACGGCGAAGTTTACGTGCTCGACGACGGTTCCGAAACCGACCTCGACTTGGGCCATTATGAGCGGTTCACCAACAGCCCGCTGTCGCGCGAGTCGAATTACACCACCGGGCAGATTTACCTGCGCGTGATCGAGAAAGAACGCCGCGGCGAATACCTGGGACGCACCGTTCAGGTCGTGCCGCACGTCACCGACGAGATCAAAGCGGCCATTCGCAATCTGGCGGGGCCCAAAGTCGACGTGGTGATCACTGAGCTGGGCGGCACGGTCGGCGACATTGAAGGATTGCCGTTCCTCGAGGCGATCCGCCAGATTCCGCTCGACATCGGCAAAGAGAACTGCCTGTTCATCCATCTCACGCTGGTGCCGTATTTGAAAGCGGCCCGCGAGGCGAAGACCAAGCCCACGCAGCACAGCGTCGGCCAGTTGCGGCAAATCGGTATTCAGCCCGACATTTTGATCGTGCGCACCGAGCGGGAAATGGGACGCGAGAACGCCGAAAAGATTGCGAACTTCTGCAACGTCGAAAAGGAGGCGGTGATCGAAGAGATAGACAAGGAATTCTCGATCTACGAAGTTCCGCTGGGCCTGGCCGAGCACAAGCTCGATGAACTCATCGTCACCCGGCTCAAGCTCAATGCCGGGCCGCTGGAGATTGACGATTGGCAGGAGATGATGCGGAACATCCGCCATCCCGAGCACGAGGTGACGATCGCCGTCGTCGGCAAGTACATCGACCATCGCGACGCCTACAAGTCGATTTACGAATCGCTCGACCATGCCGGGTTCGCTCAGTCGGCTCGCGTGCTGGTCAAGCGCGTCGAAGCCGAGGACCTCGAGGTGCAAGGCCCGGAGGCCGTTTTGAGCGGCGTCGATGGCATTTTGGTGCCCGGCGGGTTCGGCATGCGCGGCAGCGAGGGAAAAATCCAAGCCGTGCGATTTGCGCGGGAATGCGAGATCCCGTATTTCGGCATTTGCCTGGGGATGCAGTGCGCGGTGATCGAGTTCGCGCGGAACGTGCTCGGTCTCACCGACGCCAACAGCACCGAGTTCGCCGCCGATACCACGCACCCCGTCATCTGCATGCTGGAAGATCAGAAGTCGGTGACCTACAAGGGAGGGACGATGCGGCTGGGGGCGCAGCCGTGCGAGCTGCTGCAAGACTCGCTGGCGCACGCCTGTTACGGCACGACGAGTATCAGCGAGCGGCACCGGCACCGTTACGAGTTCAACCCCGCGTACCGCCGACAGTTCGATGAGGCGGGAATGATCGCCACCGGCACGTCGCCCGACGGAGAGCTGGTGGAGATCATCGAAGCCACCGGGCATCCGTGGTTTGTCGCCGTGCAGTTTCATCCCGAGTTCAAATCGAAACCGGGCAAGCCGCACCCGCTGTTTAACGGGTTCGTGGAGGCCGCCATCGCCCACCACCAGCAGCGAGTGCAGGTGTCGGTGTAGGGTGGGTGCAACCCACCACGAATGCTCTCTGACGTGCGCCGGTGGGTTGCACCCACCCTACTTCCTGTGCCATGTTCGGAATTCTCAACATCAACAAACCCGCGGGCATGACGTCACGGCGGGTTGTCGACCGCGTGGCGAAGTTGGTGCGGCCGGCGAAGGCCGGACATGCCGGCACGCTTGATCCATCGGCGACCGGCGTGCTGGTCGTCTGCGTGGGGCCGGCGACGCGGCTGATCGAGCTGATTCAAAAACAGCCGAAGCAATACCTGGCTCACTTTTTGCTGGGAAAGCGCAGCGACACCGACGACCTTGACGGAGTGGTTGTCGACGTTCCTCTTGTTCAAGAAGTCGCGCGCGCCGAGGTCGAAGCACTATTGCCGGAGTTCGTGGGCAGCATCGAGCAGGTGCCGCCGCAGTTTTCGGCCGTTCATGTCCAGGGACGGCGCGCCTACTCGCTGGCACGAGGCGGCCAATCGGTCGAACTTCGCGCGCGACCGGTCGACGTTCACCAGATTCGATTGACCGGCATTGAGTTTCCCGAGTTGGAACTGGAGATCGTTTGCGGCTCGGGCACGTACATTCGTTCGATCGCCCGCGACCTCGGCGAGCGGCTCGGTTGCGGCGCGCTCATGAGCCGGCTTGTCCGCACGGCGGTCGGGCCGTATGCATTGAATTCGGCCATTGACTTCGACCGATTGACGGCCGACTCGTTAAGCGACGTACTGCTGCCGCCGACGAGCGCACTCGCCGATTGTCCGGTCTATCACTGCACCGATTCGCAGCTTAGCGACATCCGCTGTGGCCGCGCGTTCGGAATTAAGGACAGCATTTTCGACGACGCGGCAACGGTCGCAGTCATCGCCCCAAGTGGAATGCTCGTCTGCCTGGCCCGCTTCCGCAGCGACGATGGAACGCTCGCGCCGAAACCGGTATTCATCGCCGGCGCGTAGGGTGGGTGATAACCCACCATCAACGCGTATTGACGTTCGGCCGGTGGGTTGGCACCCACCCTACGGCTGTCAGTGGCTCTCCGCGGGCCCGGGGCGCGGGGCGTCGACGGGAAGTTCGGCCGACTCGTCCGGGTCGCCCGTGAGGTCGGTCGCCGCGCTGGTTTGATCGCTGGCAACAGTGGTCTGCGGATTGGTGCGCTCGCGGTAGATGACCAAGGCGTCGAGGCCGTGGTACAACGCCCCGCACTCAGCCGGCTCCTTACGATGTTCGATCAAGTCGGTGCAGAGGGCCGCCACGGCGCGGCGCAGCCACTCTTCCTTCAGGCTGGGTTCGGGCAGCGCGAGCATTAAGAACTCGAGCGTATGGCCGGTCGTTCCAATGCGCGTCACGAAATCGTTCGAAAAGCCGCGCCCGCGGAAGTAGTTGGTCGAAAACGTGCCATCGGAATTCTGATTGTAGCGCGTTTCTTGCACGTACCGCTTGATCTTTTGATCGGCTTCGAGCCATGCGCCTCGCAACGGCTTGCCCGTCATAAAGTACACGTTTCGCGCGTTGCTAATCGCGAACAGCGAATGCGTTCCACCGCACGCCGCGGTTTGGACCTGGCGGCGCGCCTCAATTTCCACCAGTCGTTCGATGCTCCACGGTTCGCCATACCGATTCTGCCATTCGGCATCCGATTCGAGATAGTGGCTGAGGGCCCAAAGGGTCCAGGTCTGTTCTTCCGCGGTGTTGACCTCGGCTTGTGCATTTCGAACCATGTCGCCGACGGTGATCGTGTCGTTGCCCGCCTTAAACGTATGTTCCAGCGGAAGGTGCGACATCGACATATAGGCGAGAAATTGGTTCGGATGTCCCTCGAACGCGTAGTTGTATGAGTAGGGATGGGCGCGGCCGCCGAACTGTGTCTTTTGAAACCACTGTTCGCCGCCAAAACTCGGGCCGTCCGACACCCACTCGATCGCGTTGACTTTTTTGTCGCCCAATTGGAGCTGGTAGTCCTGCCGCAGGGCCAGGACCCCGTGAATGATCTGCCAGGGTGTGTGGGTTCCCGCGTTCAAATACCGCCGGGACGAAACTCGGATCGCTTCATCCACCTGCTTGGCCAACGGATCGATGGCGGCAACGCTTTCAGGTGCGGCTGGGGCGCCTTCCGAAGGGGTGGCGGCCAGGCACGAAAGCGACTGGAGGGCCAAGCAAATCGCAACAGATACCGCAAAGATGCAAACTCGGGGCAGCAGTCTCATTGTTCCTACACTCCTGAACGGTTAACCCACAAAGCGCGGTCTCACGCGTCCCAGCAAACGCGGTGACCTAACCAATGTTGCAGTGAGCAGCCCTTACTTTCCTCCTGGGCTTCGGCCGCTGCAGACATCGGGAACCGTCCATGGTTGTACATCACCCAGTCTTCCAATTCCATTCAATTAACTTAATTGGGCCAATTTATCAATTTGAATTGGCAGTAACGGCTTGTCTCTTTTTGGCGCAGTCACTTTCGTATTGGATGTAAGTCTTCTCTTCCGCACAATACCGATAACTGCGCCACAGACCGTTGCTTGATACCCTGAGCGCTACACCTCCCACGCTCCGGCCCTTACGTTTGCCCTCCGATTGTCGAGATCAATCGCTCGATGTCGTCCTCGTTCGCGTAGGCGTGCGGACTGACGCGAAGCCGTCCCGCACGACAATTCACCGCGACTTTGTGATCGAGGCAGTGTTTTCGGGTCTGCAGAGGGCTGCGGCCCGGAAGATTGAACGCGACGATTCCCGAGCGGCGGCTCTCGTCGCGACAACTGCCAATCTCCGCACCGATGGCCTCGAGTCGGGCAGACAGAATATCGGTCACATCCAGCAGGCGCGCTGAGATTCTCGCCACGCCAACGCTCAACAAAAACTCGAGGCTGGCCGCCAGGGCGGCAACTCCACCCATGTTGTACGATCCGCCCTCATAGCGGCCGGCGTTGAGTTTGAGGCTCAATTCGGTTGCGCCATATTCACTGGAGTTTACTGCGCTGTTCCAGCCGATGCCGACCGGACGCAGCAAGTCCAGATGCTCCCGATGTGTGTAGAAAATCCCCGCCCCTTCCGGCCCCAACAGCCACTTATGTCCGTCGGCGGCCAAAAAGTCGACCGGCGTCCGGGCGACGTCCAGCGGAAAGACGCCGAGCGCCTGAATCGCGTCGACAAATAACAGTGCGCGTTTGCGATGGGCGATCTCAACCAGCGCATCCAGGTCGTTCCTCCAACCCGTGGCATAACCGACCCAACTGACTGCAACGATGCGCGTATTGCTATCGCACATGCCTTCAAGCCGTGCGAGATCGAGTCGCTCATCGTTGACGGGCACGATCCGCGGTTCGACTCCGCGTGTCGCCAGATGCATCCACGCGAACCGATTCGTGGGAAACTCGCCGGCGACGATGACAACATTGTCGCCCGGCTTCCAGGGAAACCCCTCCGCGACGATGTTGACCCCCTCGGTGGTATTGTGAACGATCGCAATCTCATCGGTGTGGGCATTGATGAGCTGGGCGGCAAGGCGGCGAGCTTTCTCGACCTCTTTTCTCCATTCCGACCAGTCGACGCCACCGTTTTGGGCGCAATGATCGGCCCAGCGACAAAGCACGTCTCGCGCAACCCGCGTGATGGGAGCGACCGCGGCATGATCGAAGTAGGCCCACTTCTCGGTCACGGGCATCATGCGACGGAAGTCGGCCCAAACGGCGGAGTCGGGAAGTTGAACATGCTGCATCGGCTCAAGCCTCGCGGAATTTGACCACGGATGACTCGGATGGCTCGGATAAAATGCCCGCGAATTGCGCGAATCGACACGAATCAGAAGACAAGAACTATCTCTAAGGAATTCAGGAACGGAGGAAAATTCTTGAAATGCATTTTCTCCTGTTTTCCTGGGTTCCTCATGAAAACTTAATCGGCGAAATCTGCGAAATCTGTGGATGCATTCTTTTTCCTGATTTGATTATCCGTGCCGATCCGTGCTCATCCGTGGTTCCTCGTCGCTTGTGGGAAAGTCGTTTGCGGCTACGCCGCGCTAGGACATCCGTGGTTGATCACTCGGGCATCTCCTATGATGACAGCCTTGTTCCAACTCAACAATACGATGTGATGATTTTGCGCCGCCGATGCCAGAAGCGATTCCCACGCGAGACGAGTTGGCTTCGCTGTATCTCGAACAGCTCGTGCATGAGCCTTACCCCGTGCAAGAGGAGGCTTTGCTGGCTTGGTTTACCGGCGACGAAGGCGTGATGGTGTGTGCGCCCACCGGCATGGGCAAGACGCTCATTGCTGAGGCGGCCCTGTTCGAGGCGCTGCACCATCGCAAGATTGCCTACTACACCACCCCGCTCATCGCGCTGACCGACCAGAAGTTTCAGGAGATGCAGGCCGCCGCCGTCCGCTGGGGGTTTCGGGCTGACGATGTCGGCCTGGTCACGGGAAACCGTTCGATCAACCCGCAGGCGCAGGTGCTGGTTGTCGTCGCCGAAATTCTGCTCAACCGGCTGCTGCATCCCGCTGCCTTTGATTTTTCGCATGTCGGCTCGGTCGTCATGGACGAATTTCACAACTTTGCCGACCGAGAACGGGGCATCGTGTGGGAAATTGCGTTGGGGCTGTTGCCGCAGCATGTCCGATTGCTGCTGCTGTCGGCGACCGTCGGCAATTCGGGCGAGTTCATTGGCTGGCTCAGGCGCAACCATCACCGCAGCGTGCAACTGATCCAAAGCACCGAGCGTCGCGTGCCGCTGTCCTATCAATGGGTGGGCGATCAATTGCTCAACGAGCAACTCGAGGACATGGCTTCGGGAGACGAGCCGTCGCGTCGCACGCCGGCGCTCGTCTTTTGCTTCAATCGCGAGGAATGCTGGTCGGTCGCCGAGCAATTGAAAGGGAAAGCGTTGCTGGCCGGCGGTCAACAAAAGCTGCTGGCTGCCGAAGCGGAAAAATATGACTGGTCTCAAGGCGCCGGACCGAAGCTCAAACAGATACTTTTGCGAGGCGTGGGCGTGCATCATGCGGGCCTGTTGCCCAAGTACCGGCGGATTGTCGAGGAGTTCTTTCAGAAGAAGCTGCTGTCGGTCGCCGTCTGCACCGAGACGTTGGCAGCGGGCATCAACCTTCCCGCGCGCTCCGTCGTGCTGACTTCGCTCATGAAAGGCCCGCCGGGAGAGAAGACGCTCATCGACGCCAGCTCCGCGCATCAGATGTTCGGACGCGCGGGCCGGCCGCAGTTCGACGACCGCGGCTTCGTGTATGCGATCGCGCATGAAGACGACGTCAAGATCGCGCGCTGGCAGGAGAAATATGACCAGATTCCCGAGAACACGAAAGACCCCGGCCTGCTCGCGGCAAAAAAGAAGATCAAGAAGAAGATGCCGACCCGCCGCAAGAACGAGCAATACTGGAACCAGGCGCAGTTCGAAAAACTCATCATCGCTCCGCCCGGCAAGTTGTACAGCAAGGGCAGCCTTCCCTGGCGGCTGTTGGCCTACTTGCTGCAGATATCTCCGGAGGTCGAGCGGCTGCGCGTCGTCGTCGGCAAGCGACTGATGGACGCCAAGCGGATCGAAGCCGGCCAGCGGGCCCTCGATCGAATGTTGATGACGCTTTGGGCGGGGGGCTTTGTGACGCTCGAGCCCGAGCCCCCCAAACCCGCCGATGCCGCGTCGACCGACGGCAGCGCCGCTTCGCCGACAACTCCCGATGCCTCATCGAACCAGCCAGCGAAAAAGCTTGGATTGCTCGGCACGATATTGCAGGCAGCGCAGGCTGAAGCGTCTCAACGCGAAAGCGGCAGTTCGGCCCGGCATGAGCCTGAATCAAGTTCATATCGCCCTCTGCTCGCGCATCCGAAGCCGACGCTCGAAACGTTGCTGGTCTTTCGCAGCGTCAATCCGATCTACGGCGCATTTTTGCTCGGGCAACTTGGCCCGGCCGACCGCGCCGAGCGAATTCAAGCGTTCGAAAGCGTGCTCGACGTTCCCGGCTCGATGGCGAAGCTGATTCGCGTCCCGCGCTTCGAAGATCTGCCCCCCGGCACGCTCGCGTTGGGCAGGCTCGACAACGAACTCTTGCAGCGCGGGCTGGTGTCGGCCGAGGACTTGAAGCCCAAGACGGGCTTTAACCTCACCTGGGAGGAACGCTGGGTTCCGACGCTCGCCGAGAAGCTGCGGTTGCTGTTCGATTCCGAATTTCCCGACGTCAAGGACCTGCGCACGACTCCCGTCTGGTCGGCCGGCGAGTTGCTGGCCCTCGGCGGCGACTTTAACAAGTACGTCACCGCCAAGACGCTCACCAAGCAGGAAGGCATGATCTTTCGCCACCTGCTGCGGTTGATCTTGTTGTGCGGCGAGTTCCTGCAAGTCTCTCCGCCGGACACGTCCGCCGACGAGTGGAGGGCCGACTTGACGGACGTCATCGAGCGGCTGACCAAAAGCTGCCGCACCGTCGACCCCGACAGTACCGATAAAGCCATCGAGGCGGCGCAGGCCACGCCGGATGTTGTGACTGGAGAGACCGCGTTGACTACGGTCGTCGGATTGCCAAGTACGTGACGCGGAGACGCGGGGACGGGGAGACGCGGCGATTCATACTTGCGTTCTTTCGCCGCGTCCCCGTGTCTCCGCGTCCCCGCGTCGCTTCCCTGCCGCTTCTTCTGCATAATTGAAAGAATCGACGCAGACGCACCTAGAATTCGCCTGTGCGCCTGCGGTCGGTGATTCGCCGATAGAGTAAGTTTGAGCTGGCCGGCCCTCCGCGTCGGAATTTGGCCGCGCCGCAATTCGGGGACTGACCGGAAGATGCGATGCCGACGAAACACAACCAACTCGCTGGACAGGCGGCCGACAAATCTCCCCTCCCTTCCAGGGAGGGGTTGGGGGACTTCGGCGAGCTCAGTCGAGTCGAGGGTCTGATCGCTGAATGTTTTCACCCCGCTCCCAACCGCTCTCCTCAAGCGGAGAAGGGTTGCGAGCCACCATCGTCTATGATTGCGACGAATCAATCGCAGGAACTCCGTCCCGCTGAGATCGATGCCGTGTCGCTGGTGGCCGAGTTCATGAATACATCGACGCCGCTTCCATCCGACTCCGAGTTCCACGGCTTCGATGAGCACGTCAGCGAGATTCCTTTAAGCGACCGCCGGCGGGTCGAGACGCTCCCCTGCCCTGTGTGTGGCGGCACGCGGGCCGTTCCACTTTTCGCCGTCGACGAGACGCCGTACCGGGTGGTCGTCTGCGATGGCTGCGGCCTCGGTCAGCTCTTTCCGATGCCCACGCGCGCGGAGATCGCCGCGTTTTACCCGGCCGACTATTACGGCGCGGCCGGCGCAAAGTTCAAGCCGCTGGTCGAAGCCATGGTGCGGATTGTCGGCGCGCGGCACGTGCGGTCGCTGGCCCGCGGATTGCGGCCCGGCGCTCGAGTCCTCGACGTCGGTTGCGGACGTGGAGTGCTGCTTGCGGAGCTTGCCGATCGCGGCTTCGAAGCGCACGGCTTTGAGATCAGTGAAACGGCGGCGGCCGGAGCCGATCCGCGCGCGCAGATTCGCATCGCCGACGACCTGGCTTTGGCACGCTATCCGGACGCGTTTTTCGACGAAGTCATTGTCTGGCACGTGCTGGAACACTTGCCCAATCCGCGCGAGACGCTCGAGGAAATTCGCCGCATACTTCGTCCCGGCGGACGGCTGGCGATCTCGGTACCCAACTTCTCCAGCCTGCAGGCGCGCTGGGCGGGGGCCGCCTGGTTTCATCTGGATTTGCCGCGGCACTTGTTTCACTTCCCGCTGGCGGCGCTGCGGCAGTTGATTGACGGGTGCGGTTTCGACTGCGTCAGCGAGCATCACTTCTCGCTGAGGCAAAACCCCTTCGGATGGGTCCAAAGCGGGTTGAACCGCAGATCGCAATTGCCTCGGAACGGCTTGTATCGTCTGCTCAAGCGTGCCAACTCCGGCAACTCGGCATTGTTCGACCGGACAACGCGCTTCAAGTTGCTTTCGGCTTATTACTTCGGCATGCCCCCCGCCATCATCGGCAGCATCGCGGCGGCGGCGCTCCGACGCGGTGCGACGGTGTGCGTGATGGCCAAGTCACGACCTTGACGGCTTGATGAGATTACCGCGAATCGGCGAGCGGCGCCGGCCCGCTGTTGACGCATTGCCATTTGGTCCCCAGAATTCGAGTGTCGGCATCAAAGGCTCGACGTGATTTCCTATAGGGCCAGTTCCCGGTCCTTTAGGGCCAGTTCCCGCCGGCCACGGCGTCTTTAGATTTCAATTTCCTGGTGGCTCAGCACCCACTTCCCAAGGAGTGGCTGATGGCGACTCGTAAGTCTTCGAAAAGCAAAACGTCGACAAACCGGTCTCGGCAACCGGCGAAGGCGGCACCGCGATCCAAAGCCGCTCCGCGCGCCAAGGCCAGTCGCACGCAGCATCCGCCAAAAAACGGCAGGCCGCAGACAATCGGCGGATATCTCATCCAGCGGCTGCAAGACTACGGCATTCGCGACGTCTTCGGCATCCCCGGCGACTTTGTGCTGCAATTCTACGGGATGTTGGAAGAAAGCCCGATCCGCGTCATCGGCACCACGCGCGAAGACTGCGCCGGCTATGCGGCCGATGGTTACGCCCGCGTTCACGGGCTGGGGGCCGTCTGCGTGACGTACTGCGTGGGCGGCTTGAGCCTGTGCAACTCGATCGCGGGCGCGTACGCCGAGAAGTCTCCGGTCATCGTCATCAGCGGCGCACCGGGAATGGACGAACGCCGCAGCGATCCGCTGCTGCATCATCGAGTGCGCGACTTCCACACGCAGCGCGACGTGTTCGAAAAGATCACGGTGGCGAGCGCCTCGCTCGAGGAGCCGCTGACCGCGTTCCGCGAAATCGACCGCTGCCTCGAGGCGGCCGTCCGTTTCAAGCGGCCCGTGTATTTGGAACTGCCGCGCGACCGCGTGCAGGCCGAGGCTCTGTTCCCCCATCAGCCTCTGCTAGAAAAACACAAGAGCGATAAGAGCGCGCTTTCCGAGTCGCTGCAAGAAGCCACCGCGATGATCAACAGCAGCAAACAGCCGGTGATTATCGCCGGAGTCGAGGTGCATCGCTTCGGCTTGCGCGAGGAAGTGTTGAAGCTCGCCGAGACCAACAAGATTCCCATGTGCGCGACGCTGCTGGGGAAGTCGGTCGTCCGGGAGACGCATCCCCTGTACCTGGGCGTGTACGAGGGCGCCATGGGTCGCGAAAGCATCCGCAGGTATGTCGAAGAGAGCGACTGCGTGATCTTGCTGGGCACGTTTATGACCGACATCAACCTCGGCATTTTTACCGCCAACCTCGACCCCGGCAAATGCATCTACGCCACCAGTGAGAATCTGCGGATGCGGCATCATCACTTCCATGACGTCGTGCTGGCCGACTTCATCAAGGGGCTGGCCAAGGCGGAGATTCGACTCCCCAAACGCACTCTGCCCACGATTAAGCCCACGCACGGCGAGCCGTTCGAGCCTCAGCCCGACGCCAAGGTCACGATGAAGCGGCTCTTTAGCTGCATCAACCAGATACTCGAGGACAACATGGTGGTGGTGGCCGACGTCGGCGATTCGCTGTTCGCCGCCGCCGACCTCACCATCCATCAGCACACCGAGTTCCTGAGCCCGGCCTATTACACATCGATGGGGTTTGCCATTCCTGCCGCCGTCGGCGTGCAAGTCGCCAACGACAAGCTGCGGCCGCTTGTGCTGGTGGGCGACGGCGCGTTTCAGATGACGTGCATGGAACTCTCGACGGCGGTGCGGCACGGGTTCAATCCCATCGTGCTGGTGCTCAACAACGAGGGTTACTCAACCGAGCGATTCATCCTTGACGGGCCGTTTAACGACATCCTCAATTGGAACTACCACCGCCTGCCCGATGTGCTCGGCGGCGGCTGGGGCTTCGAGGTGCACACCGAAGGCGACCTCGAAAAGTCGCTGCAGGCGGCCCTTGCCAACGACGACAAGTTCAGCATCTTGAACATTCATCTCGACAAGCACGACGTCAGCCCGGCCCTCGAACGGCTCGCCAAAAGGCTGTCGAAGCGCCTCTAAGGAGCGCGACAAAGACGATCTTTTCTTGAACGAGATGAAAGCACGAAGCACGAATGACGAACGAAATCCGAAGCACGAAGCACTAATGAAACACCGCCGACGTGGATCTTTTCGGGCTTCGTGCTTTGGGCCTTCCTTCGTCATTAGTGCTTCGTGCTTCGCACTGTTTCTGCTTCCCAAGCTCTAAAGGATCGTGCATGCCCTCTCCCGAAAAGCCCGCCGAAATGGACGCGCTGCGGGCCGATCACACCCAGGCCGCCGTTGCCAAGCGCGTGGCCGAAGAGCCCGGACAAAGTTTCTTGCGCGACTTTGTGTACGGGGCGATTGACGGGTGTGTGACGACGTTTGCGATTGCGGCGGGCGCCGTGGGCGCGGGACTTTCGAACGGAGTCGTCATCGTGTTGGGGCTGGCAAACGTGCTGGCCGACGGGTTCAGCATGGCGGTCGGCAATTACCTGGGCACCAAGGCCGACCGGCAATTGCTCGACCGCGCGCGTCGCATCGAGGAACAGCACGTGGCGGCCATTCCGGAGGGCGAAACGCGCGAAGTGCGCGAGATCTTTCGGCAGAAGGGCTTCGACGGCCCACTCTTGAACGAAGTCGTCGACGTCATCACAGCGGACCGGAAAATCTGGATCGAGACCATGCTCAGGGAAGAGTGGGGCTTGTCGCTGGCCCAACGCTCGCCCTGGAAGGCGGCACTGGTAACGTTCGGCGCTTTTCTGACAGTCGGAGCGATTCCGCTTTCGCCGTTCGTCATTTATTATTTGATCGGCGCGGGCCAATCGCAGGCCTTTGTGCATAGTGTGATTCTCACCGGCGCGACGTTTTTCGGCATCGGCGCGCTGAAATCCCGTTACGTCGCCGAACACTGGTTTCGCGCCGGCAGCGAAACACTCTT
>JBBDVZ010000012.1:0-13348 GCA_040903115.1 Planctomycetaceae bacterium | reverse complement strand
ATCGCGGCCTGGCTGCATCACGCCTGAGGCGCTGTCGGCGGCGTAGGAGATCTTCGGCGTGCGGCCGAATTCACCCGTCACAATCAGCAGCACGCGCTTGTCCAACCCGCGCTCGAACAGATCGTCGACCAGCGCGCCGACCGCCTGGTCGAACAGCGGCGCACGGTGCTTCATGGCATCGAAGACGTGATGATTGACCGCGTGGTCGTCCCAGTTTTGAACGCGACCGGCTTCCGGGCCGGCCAACGTCGTCGTCACCAGGTCGACGCCCGACTCGACCAGCCTGCGCGCCATCAGACACTGTTGCCCCCAACAGTTTCGACCGTATCGATCTCGCACGTGCGAATCTTCGAGGCTCAAGTCGAACGCGCGGCGGGCCGCGGGTTGCGTCAACACGTTGAAGGCCATCTGCTCGAACGAGTCGAGCGCCAGCATCGTGGTCTGCTTGTCGACCTGCCGGGCGAGCGTGTCGAGCTGAGCGCGCAGCGACATGCGGCCGTTCATCCGCTCGACCTGATGCGCGTCCTTTAGTCCGATGTTCGGAATGCTGAAATCCGGACGGTTCGGATCGCCCCCCACGGCGAA
Source organism: Planctomycetaceae bacterium (assembly GCA_040903115.1). Classification (GTDB taxonomy): domain Bacteria; phylum Planctomycetota; class Planctomycetia; order Planctomycetales; family Planctomycetaceae; genus JBBDVZ01. Next base: position 12,763 of record JBBDVZ010000012.1, on the reverse strand, counting down.
GGGTTCCCACGTTGAACCCAAATATGCCGCACCCAAATAGGGAATCGGGGGCGCGCCGACGTAATTGGGCAGCGCGCGGCCCGGCTTGTGCCGCAGGCGGTTCGTGATCGCCAGGCACTCCGGGTGATCGGGCCGCGGCTTGAATTCGCGGACGGCGTGCCCCGTAAACATCTGCTGCTGTCCGATACCGTGGCAGAAACCGGTGTGCACCAGCGATCGCAAAATGGTAAACCGCTTGGCGACGCGCGCATGGTGAGGCAGCAGCTCGCAGAGGTCCAACCCAGGCACTGCCGTCGGGATGCGAGTGAAGGGTCCTCGGTATTCGAGCGGAGCCTCGGGCTTGGGATCGTACGTTTCGAGATGGCTCGCGCCGCCGTGCAAAAAGACGACGATGATCGCGGTCGGTTCCGACGCCGATGCGGCTCCGGCCTCGGCTCGAAGTCGCAAAAGATCCGGCAAACTCAGGCTGGCAAGTCCGGCCATGCCGGTCCGTAAGAACGCACGGCGGCCAATCGCCGGCGGACCCGCCGCGTTACTCGCCACAGCGGATTCCGCCTTCTCACCGCCAAGCATCGGGCACCTCTGGGTGGGTCGTCGAGACGATCGCAGTGTAGACCCGGCGGAGCGTTTCCGTCAACGATTCGCTATGATACCACGATCAACCATTTAGGACTCTCGTCAAAATAACTTGAGCCTTTTTCGTTGACTGACGAAGCACGAAATCCGAATGACGAAGGAAATCCGAAGCCCGAAGCACTCAGGAAAGGCTCGGGTGTTCTCTCGTGCTTAGGTCATTCGTGCTTCCTTAGACATTCGGATTTCGTGCTTCGGATTTCACCAAAAAATGATCAGCTTATTTTGACGAGCGCACTTAGGGAGTCGTCGTCCGCATGGTTCGCGACTTTGCCACTGAAAGCCTTTCGCACGACCCTGTTCACGGCTACATCCCGTTCGTTTCGACGGCCGGAATGCCCGCCGGTGAAGTGGCCGAGCAACACATCATCGATCATCCGTGGTCGCAAAGGCTCAGGCACATTCACCAGCTACAAACGGCCTGGTGGGTCTTCCCATCGGCCGAGCATATGCGGTTTCAGCACGTGCTGGGGACGATGCACCTGGCGTCGCGGGCGGTCGAGTGCTGGTATGACTCGCTGCGCGATTCGTGCGACAGCGTGCCGTCGCGCGCCTACGTTGAAAGTCTGCTGCGGATGGCGGCTTTGCTGCATGACGTCGGGCACGGACCGTTCGGGCACTTCTTCGATGACCACTACCTCGCCCAGTGGGGCATCACGCACGAGGACATCGGCGCGCGAATTATCGAAAGCGAGCTCGGCGAGCTGTTGCGACGCATCCGCCGCAATCCGGGCGGCAAACTGCAGCCGCTCGAGGAAATCGAGCCACGGCAAATCGCGTGGCTGATCCGCCGCCCCAGCCGCGACACGGCCGGCGACGCCGGGCAACCCGACTGGTTGCGCAAGCTGCGGTCGCTGTTCAGCGGCATTTACACGGTCGACAACATGGACTTCGTGCTGCGCGACGCCTTCATGTCGGGCTACAGCCTGCGCGCGTTCGACATTTCCCGACTGATGCACTACAGCTTCTTCACGCGCCAGGGACTGACGATTCACGTGCGCGGGCTGCCGACGCTCATCAATTTCATCGAGACGCGTGCCAACTTGTTCCGCACGATTTATTTTCACCGCACCGTGCGCGCTCTCGATTTGGCGCTCGAGGAAGTCTTTCCGGAAACGATGAGCCGACTCTTTGACGGCAACCCGCTCGACAAACTTGATGCATATCGGAAGCTTACCGAATCGTCGTTTCTCGTCGACGTGCAGCGGTTTTCGGACAGCAACGACGAGAAGACGCGGGCCCTCGGTCAACGTTGGCAGGAAATCCTCTCTCGCAACGTGCGCTGGAAGCTGGCCTGCGAGCGGACGAAGCATTTTCATGCCGGCTCGTTGGAGAGCACGACGATTTTCTCGGAGCCCGAACTCATCGAAAGGCGAGTCCGCGCGAAGTTGCCGCGCGAGATCAAAAACATTGAGCTCGGGTTCGACGTGGCCCGCCATTACCATCGCCCCAGCGGCCGACTGCCGGCCGGCGGACAAAACTTTCTTCTCGACCCCGCATTCGGCCAGCCGCAAGAACTGCACGACGACGAGTTGTTTCGCGCCCTGCCCGTCAGTTTTTCGATCTTTCGCATCTATTCGAAAGACCACCGCCACGACGCCCAACTCAACGCGGCATTAAACGCCGTCCTCGGCGAGTCCGGCGACTCGGTGACGAACATGTGATGCCCGTACGACGAAGCCCGGCTTTTTCTTCAAAGCCGGGCTTCTCTCGAGGATCCCCTCCCCCCCCTCGCGGGGGAGGGTTAGGGTGGGGGACGAGCATCGCGCGGCGATAGCCGACGTTAAGCGCGCGGATCCACTTGTCACGCGAAGCAGAGCTTCGCGGAAGTGCGTTCCCAAGCAGAGCTTGGGAACGAGTTCAACCCGCGATGCAAACCGGTGGAATAAGTGGCCCTGCTCCGGGATCGTATTCTTTGTGGCCAGGCAAGCGCGTTGTGATGCGGTTCTGCGCCGACAGGCAGCGGTTCGGGTTCGACATGATGAAGGGGCCGCCATGCGCATTTCGCGACTTTCGTTTCGCAGCAATCGCCAAGTCGCATTCTGGTTCGCCGGAATTGCGTGTGTCGCTCTCCTTGTGAGCTGTAAACGGGGCGAATACGAAATCAGCCTCAAACCGACGCCGGAGGGGCTTGAACGGACAGTCAAATTCGGCTCGACAAAGACCGAAGGGGCAGCCGACTCCAACACGCACGCTGCCAATGAGTCGGACAAGCAGGTCGTCGACAAGTCGGACAGTCCGGAGATCGCACGGCTCGCGGCGATTTACGATAGCCAGCCCCCCAAGCAAGTGGGCGGGCGGACTGTCTTTGCCGCCAAGGTCTTTTCCGGGCAAATGCCGCAGGACGTCGGTGGTTCGGGGCATTACGTCCGCTTTGAGTCGCCGTTTGGAGCTGCGGTCGCCTACATCGAACGGTTTCGCGGCAACGACGACCTTCACGCGCAATTCGAAGCGCGGCCAAAGGCGGTCGACCAATTTGTGGATCTCGGCATCGGTTGGTTCGAGTCGGAATTCGGCAAGGAGCCCGGCTGGCCCGCGCTCAAGGAGTTCGTCGATACAACACTCCGCCGCGATGTGCAGAACGTGAGCATGTTTTCGTGGTCGGTGCTTTTTCTGTGTGGCAACACAAAAACGAAGGACGAGTCCGCGATGGCGGAAATCGTCTTGCGAGCCTGCCAGTATTTTGTCGAACGAGGCTACGTCACGTACGAAGAGCTGCCTGCGCTCGAGCGCGAAATTGAAGATGCCGAACGTGGAAACTCAGCGGCCCTTGTCGCGCGGTTCCACACATTATTCGCGGCAAAAATTGGAAAAACCCAGCCCTCCATACCGCCGGAAACGCTTTCCTCGTTCCTGTTGGATGAGCAACGGGCGACCGAGTCGTGGCGAAAGTATTTTGAACAGACGGAATTCTTCCAGCAAAGGAAGGCCAAGCTCCTCGCGGACCAGGAAAAAGAACTGGCTGCCATTCGCGAGTCCAAGAAGGGTCCCAAAGACGTAGCGGCGGCCGAGGCCGCGATGCTGGATCGCCAAAAAAAGCTTCCCGATGGCCTAATCATGGAATTGTGGCTGACTGCGTTTGCGCCCTGGTTCGACCTGCGGGGATTCGACAGGGTGAAGATTTCTCTCGCCACAAACAGCCTTCCCGTTTACACGAACGGCAAGTGGAACGCCGAAGAGAAGCGGGTTGTCTGGTCAGAAGCCGTCAAAGTGCCAGACGAGGAACTATCGTTTCCTCTCAACTGGCCGAACTTCGTTTTCGCGATTTGGGACGACCCAGACGCCAACGCCCAGCTACGGCTGTTCGGGTCCACAGCGATTCAGGGCAAAGACCTCGTCGACTATTGTCTGTGGTACCACTCACTGACCGCTGACGAAAAGCAGCAATGGGAAACGTTCGTCGCAACGTTGAAACCGGATAGTGAATCGCGCGCGAAACTCAAAAACTTCCGGTTCGCCGGCGAGCCGCAGAAGCCGAAATCCGGCCAGCCAATCGCCAACGAGGGCATTAAGGTGTTGAGCAAAGCGCTCAAGCCGCTCGAAAACTGAGTCGCGCGCACTTACCCTCGCGGACACCGCGCGCTGATCCCCTCCCCCCGCCGCGGGGGAGGGGTAGGGTGGGGGGGCGAGTATCGCGCGACGATCGATTGCTCACCGCTCAAACCGTGATGCGAGACCGTTCCTGACGCTGCGGTTCAATCGCGCACACGAAGCAGAGCTTCGAGAGAGTGCGTTCCCAAGCGGAGCTTGGGAACGAGAGAAGAGTGATTCGCGCCGAACCTCACCAAGTGTACGCAGCGCTCATCCCCTCCCCCCTCAGCGGGGGAGGGTTAGGGTAGCCAAGAAAAGTTCAATAGCCGTCCTGACTGTCGTGAGGCGGCAATAGGGTAGGTGCGATGGAATCCAATGGATGGCCGGCCGCGGGATGCCGCCTGGACTTTCTCGCCCTCTCCTGCAGTCCCTTTTCGACGATCTTGGTGTGGACGAAAGTTACGATTTCATTCGTTCCACCGGGCAAGCCTCATTTATTCAACAAACCTTGCCGCCGCAATTCGGAGATCAGTTTATGCAGCGTGGGATTGTTGGTCTTCAGCTTGCGTGCCTGCTTTTCCGGCAAGTTTGAATTCTCGCGGCCAGCAAGGGACTCGCGGAGATCGGCCAACGATACGGCAATCTCGCGGTAGGCATCGGTGGTCCGCTGTTTCACGAGTTGCTCGGTCGCGCGGATGACTTGCGTGGGATCGGCTGCCATCGCTGCGAGTTTCTTCGCGCGCTGACGAGCGGCCTTCTCGGCATCCTTGCGGTTTTTTTCATGCTCAATTCCTTCCGCTGCTGCTCTCAGTTCGGTGATGGTCCGATCCGCGCGGATGGTTAGCCAGGACGGACTGCCTTGGCTTTTGTGAAACTCTGCCAGAATCTCCCGTCTCACTGCTGAATGAGAGTCCGACATCAATCGAGCAAGCCACGCAACTTTTGTCACTTCCGGTTGTAGCTGTAACCATGCCGCATACCTGTTCTTGGAATCCTTCTCTTTGGGCGGCGCTTGGCTGTTCCGGGCCGCCGCAGCAATCAAGGCCTCGCTGAGGCCGTACAGTTCCGCCAATGCGCGCTGCGCATCTGTGAGCTTCTGCAAGCCGGCGGGGACCGGGATTTCCTTCTCTTCATCGGGATCGTGGTTGCTGTCACACTGCACCGCAAGCCGAGCTAGATAAAGCGGTCGTAAATCGCCGTCGAGAATTTCGGCTCGCAGAGCAAGCAGGCGCTCAAACAGATCGTCTAATTCCCACAGATCGTCTAGTTCGCCAGATTCGAAAAACGGTTCGACCTGGAGAATTCCTCCCCGGCCTTTCTTGTCCTTCGAGAACCACAGCGAACCTTTCTCAAAGTACGGCTCGCATGCCGGGGCGTCCGGCAGGCCGTTTGGAAGCCGGATCATCAGTTTGCGAACGCCAAAATTCGCATAGTGTAAGTGGAAATCATAACCGCGGCGCAACATTTCGTTGGCATTCCCCTGGAAATCGCCGTAGTTATATTCGTTGTCGAACGACCAAGGAGTGATTTCGGCTCGCGATGACTGCCGCCGCATGAACTCGAGGTTTTTTTCACTCACCGGGCCATCAATCGCTCGGAAAGCTACGTATTGATATTCGCTCATCGAGTCTTCCTGGATTCTATCGGGAAGCAATATCCCGCAATGCGGCGGGCAAATCGGTCGAGTCCGACCATCAGAATTCCGTAGACCTATCCTGCAAAGAGTACCGACGCCTCTTGCCACCCGTCAAAGAGTACTGAAGGATTCAAGGACCGTTCTGTCGCTCTAACCCTGCAATGTTGCTTGTCACAAAATGTCCGCATCTTACATAATTCGCGTTTGCGACTCGAGGTGCGGTGCGACCATGCCATCCAAATGCCGCGCATACAGGAATAATTTCGATGTGGTTCACCGAAGACGCGTTGTCTCCAATCTTCTTTTGCGGCGTCGCCGCGTTGGTTTTGCTTTGGTGGTGGCGGACCACTTCACAAAAGGCGTTGCTGAAGGGTGCGGTTGCGGTTGTCGCGCTGGCTGGGGTGATCTTTATTGTCGAGCGACTGATTGTTACCGATGCGGAGCGAGTCGAGATTGCTGTTTACGACATTGCCGACGCGTTTCGCGATAAAGATCTGGACCGTACTTTGAGCCATTTCTCCGAGGACGCGATCGACGAGCGGACGCTGGTTACCTGGGCCATCAAAACCGTCGACATCGAAGACGACCTGCGGATCACCGACGTCAGTGTTACGCTGCTCGATCAGGGGACGCGCGCCAGAATCCGGTTCCGCGCGAACGCAACCGCCACTTATTCGCCGTACCACGATCGAGTCCGCACACGCTGGGAATTCGACTTCGAGCGGCATGGCGATGAGTGGAAAGTGACCGGCATTCGGCGTATGCACCTCATTAAAGACGAGTATCTCAACCCGTTCGATCCATCGGCAATGTGAGGCGCGTCCGCCGTCGTCAATCAAGTCGGTTTGCCTCGCGCGAAGCGTGTTTGCTATACTCGTGCGGGGAGGCCTCTGAAATGCGACTCGTGACCGCACATCCGCATTCGCGCCGAACGTTCTTGGCCGACGTCGGCATGGGGCTCACCGGCCTGGCACTGGGCGATTTGTTGTCGCGAGATGGAATCGTCCGGGCCGCCGCCGACGGTTCAACCGTACCTGCTGCGGTGCCGCACTTCGCCCCGAAAGCCAAGAGCGTGATCTGGCTCTTCATGATCGGCGGGGCCAGCCAGATGGAGACCTTCGATCCCAAGCCGGAATTGAACCGCTACGCCGGCAAGACGATCAACGAGACGCCCTACAAGGCGGCACTCGAATCTCCGTATTTGAAGAACAAACGGGAGCTGGTCGAAGGACTGCACCACGTCCATCCGAGCGTTTTCCCGATGCAGGTCGATTATCGAAAGCGGGGCCAGTGCGGCGTCGAGATGACCGATTGGTGGCCGCATCTGGGCGAGTGTGCCGACGACATTGCTTTCGTGCGCTCGATGTTTACCACCGACAACGATCACAGCGCGCAACTGCAGTTTCACACGGGCCGCCATACGCTCGAAGGCAACTTTCCGACGATCGGCTCATGGGTGCACTATGGACTCGGCTCGCTCAACGAAAACCTCCCGCGGTTCGTCGTCCTCGGCAGGCCAATTGCCGACTGCTGCGGCGGCGCGAACGGACACGGTGCGGATTATTTAGGCCCCGAGCACAGCGGCGTGCAACTGGCGACCGATCCCAAGAACCCCCTGCCCTTCGCCGAAGCCGGCCCCGGCGTGTTTCGCGAAGAGCAAGCGGCGGAATTTGATTTGCTGGGGCGGCTCAATCGCTTCGCGGCAGTCGAGTATCCCGGCGATCCGTCGATCCGAGCCCGCATCAAGAGTTACGAATTGGCCTTCCGCATGCAGGCAGCCGTTCCCGAAATCATGCGGTTCGACGCGGGCGAAACGGCGGCCACCCATCAACTGTATGGGCTCGACCGCGACGAGACGCGCACGTTCGGCGGACAATGCCTGGCCGCGCGGCGGCTGGTGGAACGCGGCGTGCGCTTCGTGCAAGTTTTTCACGGCAGCAACGGCGGCGCGGGCGATTGGGACGCGCACGGCGGACTGCGCGACGGGCATAGCCGATTGTGTTTGCAGACCGACCGCCCCATCGCAGGGCTGCTCAGCGATCTCAAACAGCGCGGCCTACTCGACGAAACGCTCGTGGTGTGGGCGACCGAGTTTGGCCGAACGCCCGGCGCTCAAAATGCCGACGGCCGCGACCACCACCCGTACGGTTTTACGGTTTGGCTGGCCGGCGGCGGAATCAAAGGCGGCGTCGTGCACGGCGCGACCGACGAGTTGGGATTTCACGCCGTCGAGAATCGGCACTATGTGACCGACGTGCACGCGACGGTCCTCAAACAACTGGGCCTCGATTCGCGCCGCCTCGAAATTCCAGGCCGCAAGCGGCTCGAAGTCGATTTCGGCAAACCGATCACCGAAATCATCGCGTGACAGACAGAAATGGGTGATGGGTGCCATGACCATCGCTTTGGATGGGCATGCCGAACGCGAGGAGAACGTAAACATGCCCACGCAAAGCCGTGGGCATGGCACCCGGCGAACCCCCCTCCCTTCCAGGGAGGGGCCGGGGGAGGGTCGAATCGCTCGAACCTTTTGCCGCGCCCTTTCACCGGGTCGTTCTACAAAGTCCACCCTTTGCGGTATTCGCTATGCACGTATTGGTTGAGCTCCAGTGCGTTCTTGACTTTGAGGTTCGCGCTGTCCCACTCGAGTCGGGTGCCCGGCGCGCGTAATGAGAGCACGCCCAACAGCACGGTTTCCGTCAGCGGGCCGGAATAGGAAAAAGCGGCCACCGGCGTTTTTCCGCCGCGGCATGCCGCCACCCATTCTTCGTAGTGGCCGGGCGAACGCTCCATCGTCTTCGGCACTGCTTTGGCCTGCTCGTGCAATTCGGTCGGAAGCAGCTGGGGCATGCCACCGTGTGAGCCGTGATACATCTTGCCCTTGCTGCCGATGTACAACACGCCGTTGTCGGGCAGGCCTTGCCCGGCCGGCATCTCCACGGGTGTCGGAGGCATCAGTCCGCCTTCGTACCAGGTCATTTGCACGGGCGGCAGGTTGCCGCGGGCCGGAAATTCATAGTAGATAATCGCTGCCACCGGGTATGTCTCGAAGTTGCGTTCGTCGCCTTCAAGAAAGCTGCCGTCGAGCGTCGTGCGGGATTCCACGGACGAGGGCGCGCCCAAGTTCAGCGCCCAGACGGGATGGTCGATGATATGACATCCCATGTCTCCCAGCGCACCCGTGCCGAAATCCCACCAGCCGCGCCACCACATCGGCGCGTAGGCCGGGTGATAAGGCCGCTCGTGCACGGGCCCGAGCCACAGATTCCAATCGAGGGTGGCGGGCACGGGGGGCGTTTCTTTGGGACGGCCGATTCCCTGCTTCCACAATCGGCCCGCGCGGTCGGACCAGACGTGCACGTCGCGCACTTCGCCAATGACGCCGGCCTGAATCCATTCGTTCGTCAGCCGCGATCCCTCTGATGCGTGTCCCTGGTTGCCCATCGACGTCATCACGCCGGCCTTCGCCGCCGCGCGCGTCACCTCGCGGCACTCGAACAACGTATGCGTGAGCGGTTTCTGGCAGTACACGTGCTTGCCAGCGCGGATGGCCGCCATCGAGGCGACGGCATGCACGTGATCGGGCGTGCCGACCGTGACGGCGTCGATGTTCTTCGCCTCCTTGTCGAGCATCGCGCGAAAATCTTTATACCGCCGCGCTTTCGGGAACGCGTTGAACGATCCACGAGCGCGTTCTTCGTCGACGTCGCACAATGCGACAATGTTCGCCCCGAGCCTGCTGACGGTGGCAATGTCGCCCCCTCCCATGCCGCCCGCGCCAATTCCCGCAATGTTGACGCGCTCACTCGGCGGCGTGAACCCCGCCCCGCCCAGCACGTGGCGCGGGACGATGGAGAAGCTGAACGCGGACGCGGCGCCCCCGGCCAGGAACGTTCGCCGTGAACGTCGATTCTCTTTCGTAGAAGAATTCGACTGCATGAATGACTCCTTGCTGAAAAGCGATGGATGGCGTCGGGCGGTTATTCCGGCACGCCTTCGAGAAGGCTGATTTCGCTTCTCGTTGGTACGATGCGCGTCAGCTCGAAACCCGCGCGTTCGCAAAGTGTTCGATATTTCTCCGCCGTTCGCTCCTTGCCGCCGGGGATCAGCCGCATCGCCACATCGAGACACTGGCCCAAGAAAGCCGTCCGACAGTTGCCGAATGCTGACCGATTCTATCGGCTTCGGTGCGCGCCCGGTAGAATGGCGGCTGGTTGACAAATGTGGGAGCCACGCCGATGGACGCCTACCCCAGAAACACGCACCTGATATCGATCGGTTACATCCTGTGGCTGTTCGGCTTCACCGGTTCTATTACGGCAAGAAGATCACGGGCACGATCTGGTTTTTCACGCTCGGCCTGTTGGGCATCGGCTGGCTGATCGACGTGTTTCTCATTCCCAGCATGGAACGACAGGCCGAACTCCGGTATCAGCCCGGCACGCTCGACTACACCCTCGCTTGGATTCTGCTCACGTTTCTTGGACTGTTCGGCGTCCATCGATTCTACATGGGAAAATTCGTGACGGGCATCATCTACTTTTTCACTGGCGGCCTGTTTCTGCTGGGGCTGTTGTACGACTTGTGGACGCTGAACGATCAGGTCGATGAGATCAACCGGCGATCGATGCTGACATGAAACAACGTGGCCCTTGGCAGATCGTCAAATCGCACGAGGTCTATCGCGATCCGTGGCTGAGCGTCCGCAAGGACGACGTGATTCGCCCCGATGGACAGCCCGGCACGCACAGCGTCGTCACCGTGAAGTCGGGCGTCTGCGTTCTCGCCCTCGATGACGCGAACAACGTTTATCTCACCGAGGAGTTTCATTTCGGCGTCGGGCGAGTCACCCTCGAAGCCGTCAGCGGCGGCACCGAGCCGAATGAGCAGCCGCTCGAGACGGCCCAGCGGGAACTCCGCGAGGAGCTCGGCATCGACGCCGAACATTGGATCGACGTCGGCGTCGTCGATCCGCTGACGGCCAGCGTCGTATCACCCACGCGACTTTACCTGGCCCGGACCCTGCACCTTGGCAGTCCCTCGCCGGAAGGAACCGAACACATTCGCTGCATAAAAATGCCGCTGGCCGAGGCGGTGCGAAAAGTGCTTGACAGCGAAATCACCCATGGGCCGAGCTGCGTGTTAATTTTCAAGGCGGCGAGCGGCCGGTACGTCTAGAGTGAGAATTACTCGTATGGGTCGCGACGATCGCGAATTCAACCCTCAAATCCAGCATTCTCGACCGACCGGACTTCGTACTCCGCCAGCCCCGTGCCTTTGCGTTTGGCGGCGTACATCAGCCGGTCGGCCGCGCGCAGCATTTCATCGGGCGAATTTGTCGGATGCAAGTCGGTGAACACGCCGATACTCACGCTCACAGGCTGATCACCGGCCGACACATCCCGGCTCACGGCGTGCTGGATGCGATCGATCGCGGCGCGGGCGGCTTTTTCATCGGTCTCGGGCAGCAGCATCACAAATTCATCGCCCCCCACGCGGGCAACCACATCGTAACTGCGCGTGTTGGCCTGCATGGCAATCACAATCGATTTGAGGACCTGGTCTCCGGCTGCGTGGCCGAGAGTGTCGTTGATCTGCTTGAAGCGGTCGCAGTCGATATAAGCCAGCGTCAGCGGGCGTCCGGATCGGCTGCACCGATTGATCTCCACCTCCAGCCGTTCGCGTAGCGCTTTACTGTTGGCGGCTCCGGTCAGGTCGTCGGACCTCGACAACAGCCCTGCTCGCCGGATGACATATCGCAGCCTGGCTGCCAATGATCCCACGAGAATCAGCAAAACTGTTACAAGCAAACAGAGCGCGAAGACGACGTGCTGTGGAAGCTGCTCCAGTCGATTCAAGAGATTGAGCAGGCGCATGCAGAGTCTCGTGTGTGGGAAGTCGTCTTCAGAATCGCCCATCGATGTTACCACGGTACCGGCGGCCGTTCACGTGGATTCGAAGTCGACCGGCGGAACTTTATGGCAATCCGACCTCGCCGGGTGTAGGATGCCGTTCAGGAGTCCACAACGCACTTAGGCTCAAGCAGGGAGAGAAGACATGAAAGCTTGGAAACTCGCAGCCGTATCGCTCGTCGCGGTGCTCGTATTAGGCAGAATTGGGGTTTTGCTCCTGGCTGACAATCAGGCTTCAAAAAAGGCCGCAAAGCAAGAGGCGAAGGAAGAGAAGGAGCAGGAGCGCGAAGTGAAGGAGTCGGAAGTGCCCGCAGCCGCGCTCAAGACGCTCAAGCAACAAGCGGCCGGCGCCGAGATTACCGAGTTCGCCGAGGAAAAAGAACACGGCAGCACCTTCTACGAAGGCTCGTGGAAATCGCCGACCGGCGGCAACATCGACGTGCTGGTGACCGAAAAAGGCGACCTGGTCGAAATCGAAGAAAGCACCGGCCCCGACCACGTGCCGGCGGCCGTGATAGACGCCGCCCGCAAGGCGGCCGGGAAGGAAGCAGACCTGCTCTTCGAGAAGAAGACGACCGTCAGCTACGAAGTCAAATTCGGCAAAGCCGGCAAGCGACAAGAGCTGGTCCTCACCCCCGATGGCAGACGCGAGAGCCTTGAGACCGACGCCGGCGAAGAGGGGGATAAAAAGGACTAAATAACGCAACAAAAAACGAAAGTGAGCCGGCAGGTTTATCTCGCCGGTACTCAACCGCGGGGATAAGCCCCGCGGCTCAAGACGACTTTCGCTTCAATTGGCGGGTGGCCTCGGTTGCTTGCAACCGAGGTCGCGCCAGCGACAAGAGGTCGAATTCGCGGCTCCGACAGGCGCGACGCGCAGCTCATTGCCACCAATTGGGAATGCCGGTTTGCCCACTACCAGAAGGAAATGGGCACTCGGTCGCTTTTCCTCTGGGCTTCGAGCCGGCGAGCAGTCTCTTGTCGGCCAAGCCGACTCAGGTTGCAAGCAACCTGGGCTACCCCGCTTGCCGCGACCGAGATCGCTTTCAAT
>JBBDVZ010000011.1:9689-13436 GCA_040903115.1 Planctomycetaceae bacterium | reverse complement strand
CAGGAGAGAGTGGAAAGGAGAAAGTAGAACTTTCGATTTTCCACTCTCTCCTGCGGTCTACTTTCAACTCTCTCCTCTCACGTCTTTCAAAAGAGTTCTTTTCTTCCGCATCCGCATTCCGGGTGACAGCTTGTGCAGCACGCGGAAAGTTATCATTTCACAACGAGCGAGCCAACCGGCGTCGAAGGTGCAAATCTGATGAACACCCACGTGGTGAGCGCCCTCGCTTGGGAAAGAATGGTGACCGCCGTGGAAATGGTCCGCCAGCGATTGCGCCGCGCGACTCAGGCGTTGGAGCAGGCGGGAATTCCCTACGTGGTTGCCGATGATCACGCCGTCGCGGCCTGGGTCGGCGAAGTGGATGAGGCGGCGGTGCGGAATACCCAGGACGTCGACATTCTGCTGCGTCGCTCCGATTTCGAACGCGCCAAGCAGGCGCTAGTCGGGGCGGGCTTTGTCTACCGTCATTCCTCCGGAATCGACATGTTTCTCGATCCCCCGGGCACAAAGGCTCGCAACGCCGTGCACATCGTCTTTGCCGGCGAGAAAGTGCGAGAGACGTACGATTACGCAGCGCCCGACGTTGTCGAGGCGAAAGTGACGGCGACCTTTCACGTCCTCGACCTGGAGGCCTTGCTCCGCATGAAGTTGACGTCCTTCCGCCGGAAGGACCAGGTGCACGTCCTCGATCTGATCGAGGTGGGGCTGGTTGACGAAACCTGGTCAAACCGGCTTCCCGAAGAACTCCGCGGCCGGCTCCAACAACTCCTCGAAAACCCAGACGGCTGAGCCAAAGTCGATTGTCACCGAAGAGTGGGAATGGCCACCGTGTCCGAGACGACGCGGATGGGAACGCCGTTGGCGAGTGCGGAGTCTATCGCCAGAATCTCCACTTGGACTTGCTGGCCGGAGCGATTTCGTGGCAGGGCAAGGCTCACGACTTGCCAGAAGTTCTCCTCACTTCGGTTGATGCCATCGCTGTAGAGCCGATGAGGGGGTTACACCACGAGTTCGCACCGAGTGACCTCGAGCGCCTTCGTCGGGTGTGTGTCTCGCCATGCTTCCGCGTTTGCACATGTTGAAACGAACCACTGCGCTTTTATCTGTGTCCGCCCATTGGCACAATGTGAGGAGATACACATGCCAATCAGCCGACGAATTGCACTCACCGCACCAGGTGCTGCGGAGCCGGATCAAATCGACGCCACGTTCGAGGACGAGGAGTGGAAGCGGTTCATCGAATACGGCGAGGAATGCCAACGTCTGAATGATTCCGGAGTGTTTGACAACTTCCGGGCACCAATTGTGCTTTCCGGGAAGCAGGGGCAAGTCGTTGAATCAAAGTGCCAAGTGCCGTCCGACGACGCAATCGCGATCATTCTCCATCGATTGCGTCCTTTCATATTGCAAAAAAAGGAGCCACTGAGCTTCTACCCGATGTGCAATACGCTAAAGCAGCGAATTCGGCACCCGGTTCTCCATTCGTTGGTCGAGTATTTTCATGACATTTTCTCTGGCAAGGATTTCCGCGCCTACGTGACAATCACTCACGGTTCGGAGGTGCTGAACTCCGATAACAGATTGATGGAATGGCTCAATGCTCATGAGTATCATCGAAATCAAGCGACGAAGGCGGCAATCGCCGCATTGTTTGCCGAGCTGCCAACGAATCTCGCAAAATCCGTGTTTTGCCAAATGCTCATGGACAAAGCGAACGCCATTCTGGCAATCGGGCAACTACTGGCGAACCTGCGGATCGCCTGCGGTACAATTGCGAGTGTGCCACAAAAAGACGGTCAAATCGCCCATATCGCAATCTCGCAACCATCCACCTCGTGATGCACGTTGTTCTGGGCGCGGCGTGTAAGCATACAGCCTCACTCAAGTCGTCCGAAGACCACATCCATTTTGTCGGCGGCGAGGCGCTCCTGCGACGGGAGCACGCGGCCGTAGGTGTCGATTGTCACCGACGAGCGCGAATGGCCCATTGTATCAGCGATAACACTGTGGGTACGACAGGCGCCACCGAGAGACGAAACTGCGCTGCGATCACTGCGCGGCATCCTCTTTTGGTGGGAATCTTCCCAACAGGAACAATTGCTCACGGATCGCCACGACGGCGGCCCGGTTCATACCCAATGGGGCGATTGTCGCGCGGCCGGTCGCCGTCCTGCCTCGGATTCGCAGAGAGTCCGTCCAAGTGAAATGATCGGACCAGCGATCCCGTCGCGGATGAAAGACGGAAACATGCTTGCCGGTGCGCGGATCACGAGCGCGCTGACGGGCCGCTTTGCGCAGGGAGCAAGTCACGCAGGCCAGCGCCAAATTGCCAATCGTCGTTCGACCGCCGGCCGCTCTTGGCTGGATGTGATCGATGTGAAAAGTGGCTTCCTGAGAGAACTGTGGCAGCCGACAGTATTCGCACAGATTCCCTGCTCGACGCCGCACTCGAAGCGCCAATTGCGCCGGAATGTGACGGGGCGTCATGACCCGTTCCGGCCGGCGGCACGCTGCGCTCGCAGTTTCATGAGCGACAACATGTCCACGAGTTGCGTGAGCGCTTCCGCCTCGCGGCGTTCACGATTCGTCAGCTTTCCCTCGCGGTCCTGCCGATCTAGCAACTCCTGCAAGCGATCGTGCAACGCCGGAGGCAAGCGGAATTCCGACCAATCGCTCGGGAGATTTAACTCGACCAGAACAGACTGGGACATTTTCGCCTCGCAAATTGACCGGGACGGGAAGCAGCAACGACCTCTCAATCCCTGCGATCATTAGCATAACGTGAAAACGTCGCGCAATGAAGTCGTGTTTGCGGTGCGAGAATGCGCCGTTTCCAATTCGCCCGAAATGATCGTCATTTTGGCAATTCGGCTTTGTAATCGAGTATCGCCGATTCGTCGAAGACTGCGTGGTTGATGACCGTGCGGCGGCGGGAGGTGTAGACGATGTGGATTTTGCCGTCTCTGGTTTGAATCGCCGTCGGATAGGCGGCCGTGTCGCCCGGGACGTTCACGATGTCGCGCCGATGCGGATACGTTTTGTCGTTGTCGGTGGAGATGGCCACCGTCAGCGGCATGCGTTCGCCTTCGTTGTTGTCGTTGAACACCAATAGCAGGTGACCGTTTTTCAGTTTGATGAAGTCGACCGCGGAGTTCGGGTTGGGAAACTGGCTTTCTTTGCCGGGGCCCCAGGTTTTGCCGCCGTCGCGCGATTCTGATCGAACCACCACGCCATCTTTCATCGGCTCGAATCCTCCGCCGCGGCGGATGTAGGCGATGAGGTAATTATCGTCGATCTGCACCGGTTGTGCCTGCAGGTTGCCTATCTTTGAAAAGATCCGATTGGTCTCGGTCCACGTTTTGTTCTTCGGGTCGTATCGCAGAAAGTAGCTGCAGGTGTCGGGAGCGGTGCGTTCAGGGTCGCGGCCGGTTTCGTGGTAAACGGGCAGCAAATAGTCGCCGTTATTGAGCACGATGGGAGCGCTGCGCAGCATCGTGCCTTCCTCGAACGACAGCAGGTACGGATCGGACCAGCTTTCGGCGCCGTCCCGGGAGATCTTGTAGCTGATGCGCGCCGAAGACCACGTCGGCCCGTAGTTAGTGACGTAAAACAGCCACACGAGTCCATCGGGCCCTTGCCACACGGCGGCGTTGCCTTCGGAGCGATTGGGCGTGTCGGCAATCACCTGCAGATTGCCCCATTCGTTGCTGCCTTTGCGTTTTCGCAACCCAAAGACAGCGGTGTCGC
>JBBDVZ010000011.1:0-9589 GCA_040903115.1 Planctomycetaceae bacterium | reverse complement strand
TTGCCCCATTCGTTGCTGCCTTTGCGTTTTCGCAACCCAAAGACAGCGGTGTCGCCTTCATACTCCCCTTCCCCGCCGTAGTAGGCGATGTACAAGTCGCCGTTGCGCAATTCGGTGATGGTGGCCGGATGCTTATAGCTGCCTGGCGATTCCAGTCCGATCACCCGGGTGATGGAAATATCGTCCGCCTCGCCTGAGATGGCGCCCTGCCCCATCGCAACCAACAACACAACGCTCAACAAGACTCTCATTTCGAAGAACCCTATCTATGACATCTTTCCCGATAAATTGAACCCGGCTCCGCATCGAATGCCACTTCTACCCAGCTTACCAACCGAGAGAACCCAAGTGACACTTTTTCCAGTGCCGCAAGCCAATACGTGAGGAGAAGTGGAGGAATACGATCCACAGATTTCGCGACTCGACTGAGCTCGCCGAAGTCAGATGACGCAGATTAGATTTTTTGATGAGGAACCCAGGAAACCAGGAGAAAGGCTTTTCAAAATTTCTGGCTTCCTGGGTTCCTCAGAGGCTTTTCCTATCCTCTTATCCGTGTCAATCCGTGCCATCCGTGGTCACATTCTTTCTTCTTCTACTCTGCGTCTCTGTGGTGAGCCTGCGCTCTCTCTTCATTCGGTCAAAAAATTGCGCGGCACACCAAAAAAAACGTCAGCAGTGTACAATACCCGTCAGCATGCTCTCGAATTTTCTCAATCCGCTGATGTTGCTCGGCTTAGCGGGGTTGTTGCTGCCCGTGCTTGTGCATCTGCTCAGCCGCAGACGGTATGACGTCGTCGAGTGGGGGGCGATGCAGTTTCTCGAGTTGGGGCGGCACACTCGCCGCAGGATGAAGCTCGAGCAGTTGCTGTTGATGCTGCTGCGGATGGGGCTGGTCGCGCTGGTGGTGTTGGCGATGGCGCGGCCCTGGGCGCGGGGCGGATTGTTCTCGGGCTTTGCATCGACCCAAAGCCGCGACGTGGTTCTCGTGGTCGACGGCTCGTACAGCATGGGATGGGAGGGCGACGGCGTCACGCCCCATGCGCAGGCCGTCGGGTGGGCGCACAAGCTGCTCGAAGATCTCGGCCCCGGCGATACGGTCGCATTGATTGATGCCCGCGAGCAGCCGCATGCCGTCATTGAAACCCTCACTCACAATTTCGCCGCCGTGCGCCAGCAGCTCAATCAATTGCCGTCTCCTGCGGGAACGGTCAATCTGCCGGCGAGCCTCTCGCACGCGGCACGCATCTTGAATCAGGCGACCAATGTTTCACGTGAGATCATTGTGCTCAGCGACGGCCAGGCCCGTGGCTGGTCGGCCGACGACATTGCTCAGTGGACGCGCTTCGACGTGCTGAGCGAGGATGCGCGCGTGCGGCCGAGCGTGTGGGTCGTCAACGTCAATAAATCGACCGAAGCGCCCGCGAACTTTGCCCTCGAGCGCTTGCGGCTCTCTCGAGACGTAACGGTGGCGGCGTTTCCGCTACATGTTCACACGCGCGTCGCCTATGCGGGCGCGGGAGAGGCCGCGACGCGCTCTGTGTTTTTTGAGGTGGACGGGCAAAGGCTGAACGATCAAACGATTCAAGTCAAGCTCGAGCCGGGGCAGGAAGCTGACGTCGAATTCGAGCATCGCTTCAACGCGGCGGGGTCACATGTCGTGAGCGTCGTTCTCGAAGACGACAATCTTCCCGCCGACAACCGGGCCGACGCCGTTGTCACCGTCGCCGAAGCGATTTCGCTGTTGCTCGTCGACGGCTCGCCGCACCCTGATGCCACCCAGCGGGAGACGTATTTTGCGTCGGCGGCTTTGACGGCGAAGGCCAACGAAACGCCCTGGGTCCGGGCGACGGTCATTACAGCCGAGCAAGTCGACACGGCGCGCCTCGCCGGCGCCGACGTGGCCGTTCTGGCCAACGTGGCCCGTTTGACGGAAACGCAGGCGGGGATGCTTGAAGAATTCATATCGCGAGGCGGCGGATTGTTGGTGGCGCCGGGTGATCGGGTCGACGCGCCGGCGTATAACACGCTGCTCTATCGCGACGGTGCCGGGTTGCTGCCGGCCTCGCTCGATGCAATCACGAAGGCCGAAGCCGCATCGCGCGGGACATCGGTGAAAGACGGCAGCCTCGAGGCCGCATGGCTGCGTCCGTTCCGCGCCGAGAACGACGGCGGCCTGACGTCAGCCCGCTTCAGCCACTGGTGGAAAGTCGTTCCGGCTGAAGCGCACGTGAAGGAAGGCCCACGTTCAAAAACCGCGTCGACGACGGTACTCCCCTCCCCCCCCGCGGGCCTGCGGCGAGCTCAGCCGAGCGGGGAGGGCCAGGGTGGGGGGAAAGTTGCGACGCGGAGACGCGGAGACGCGGAGACGCGGGGAAGAAATGCCGAGGCGGCTCGCCCCGAGCCTCGCCCTCCCGGAAGCGCCGCGCCCCTGGTCGCTGCGCGATTCGAGAACGACGATCCGTTCCTCATCTCCAGCCGCTACAAGCGCGGCCGCGTGATCTTGATGACGGCCCCGCTCGACGCCGACTGGAGCACGCTGCCCGCCAAGCCGGACTATGTCTCATTGCTGCACGAGATGGTGTTTCATCTGGTCGCCGGCCGATCCGATCGAAACGTTGACGTGGGCACGCTGCTCGTGCTTCCGATAGCTGCGAACGTGAACGTCGGCGACTCTGCGTTTTTCGGCCCCGACGACGCGATGCATGAGGCAGTGCGCATGGGCGATGAACCAGACGCCCCCGTTGCATTCGCCGACACGCGCTTGCCGGGTCTTTATCGTTTCGACAAAAAGCCCGACGTGCGCGATGCTGCGGTCGCATCGCGGCCGGAGTTGTTCGCCGTCGATTGCGACCGTCGCGAGTCGGACCTGCGCCCGCTCGATGATCGTGAGCGCGAAACGCTCGCCGGTCGAGGGCGCATGACATTCATCAATAGCGACGAGCAACTCAAGCAGGAAATGCTCGCCAGCGACAACAAGGCCGAGTACTGGCACGTCCTGATGCTCGCCTTTGTGGGCATTCTGGTCGGCGAGGTGGCGCTCACCCGTCGATTGGTGAAGGGCGGTCACGCCGTCGTCGACGAATCCCCAACAGCGGTGGCAGCGGGGCCGTAATGTCCGATCGGCAACTCAATCTCCACGGGTTCGAAGCGATCGCCTGGACCGCCGTGTGGTTGTTCGCGGTGCTGGCGGCAGCGGTGCTCATTGTCGTTCTATTGCGTTACGAGCGGAAGCTGGTGCCCCGGCGCGTGGGTCATGTGCTCTTGGCATTTCGACTCGGCTTGCTGGCGTTGTTGGCGTGGACGTTTTCGCAGCCGGTGTTGAGCTGGACGCTCGACCGCGCGGTCGCCGGGCGAATTGTCGTTGCCGTGGACGTGTCCGACAGCATGGCGACAAGCGACGCGCACGCCTCGCCGGCGGAAAAGCTGCGATGGGCTCGTGCGCTGGGTATGATCGGCAACGATGCCAACCGCGATCGCCTCGACCATTGGATCGGCGCTTACGAAGCCGGCCGCGAGCCCGATTGGTTCGACGACGCCGACAATGCCGCCGACAAGCCCGCTTTGGCCTCCGCCCGGCAAGAGCACCTGCAAAACGTCTTTGCCCAAGTCGATGCGCTGTCGCGCAAAGAGATCGCGCGGCGGCTGCTCGATGGGGCCAACGCGCCGCTGTTGTCTGACTTGGCCGACGCGGGACGCGTGCAGCTTGTGGCCTTTGCCGGCGGCAACCTTTCGATCGAAAGAGAGACCCTCTCGCAGGTCGTCGGCGAACCGCCCGCCGGATTGCGGACCGGCAAGTCCGATCTTTCGCAGGCGCTGGCCGCTGTAACGTCAGACGGCGAGGACTCTCCCGTATTGGGTGTGGTCGTGCTGTCCGATGGCCGCGACAATTCCGGGCAAGAGGCGGCGCGGCTTGCCGAACGGTTGGGTCAAAGCGCTACGCCCGTGTATCCGGTGATGTTTGGATCGTCGCTTCGTCCGCGAGACCTTTCCATCGCCTCGCTCGACTACCCGCAGACCGTCTCGAAAGACGATAAGCCCGTCGTCACCGCCGTGCTGAACACCTCCGGATTCGGTGGCGAAGAGATCGTGGTGAGGCTCGAGCGCGAGGGCGCCGATGCGATCGAGCGGAAAGTTCGCGCCCGCGATCAAACGGCGGAAGTTCAGTTTCAAGTTGACGCCGCCGACGTGGGACGCCGCAATTACACATTACGCGTCGAGCCGCGCAAGGGAGAAACCCGTGCCGACAACAACAGCCGTTCGTTCGCCATGAGTGTTGTCGATGAAAAAATTCGCATCTTGCTGGTCGATGGCGAGGCGCGCTGGGAGTTTCGCTTTATCGACAATGCTCTCAGTCGCGACCCGAATGTCGAAATCCGGCGGGTCGTTTTCCGCCAACCGTACATCGGTGCTCTGGACGAGCCATTTTTCTCGCGAACGCTGTCGAAGCCGCAACCGGGCATTGAGCCGGCCGATTCTCCGTTCGATGGGCTCGACCTGGTCATATTGGGCGACGTCGCTCCCAACGACCTGACGGCTCACGATTGGCAGCAGCTCGACAACTTCGTGTCCGACGAGGGGGGGACGCTCGTCTTTGTCGCCGGCAAGCAGAATTTTCCGCTGGGCTTTTCGTCCCCTGTCGTCGATCGATTGCTGCCGCTGACCGATCTTCGCGCGGTTCCGGTCACCGGGCCGGCGGCGTTTGGTCCGCCGAGCGAGCGCGGATTTCATCTCGCACTCACGCCGGAAGCCGAAAAAGAGTTGATGTTTCAGTTCGCCGACGACTCGGCGGCTAACCGCGACGTCTGGTCTTCGCTGCCGGGGCATTCGTGGGGCGTGCTGGGCAAGGCGAAACCCGCCGCGACCGTGTTTGCCGAGGCCGTCGGCATCGGCGACGAGCGCGCCCTTCCCGAGCAGCCCGGCAGCAAATCGACGGCCAACGCGGCCTTTGTGCATCAGTACTACGGCGCGGGCCAGGTGCTTTACATCGGCATCGACAGCACGTGGCGATGGCGGCATCGCGTCGGCGACACGTATCACCATCGTTTTTGGGGACAGTTGGGGCGCTGGGCCGCCGAGAACCGTTCGTCGGTCGGCAATGAGTTCGTCCAGTTCGGTCCCGAACAGACCGACATTGAAGAAGGCACCGCCGTCACCGTACGGGCGCGCTGGTCGCGGCAATTTCTCAAAAGATTTCCGGGCCTGACTGCGAAAGCGGAAATCTCCCGTAGCGACGCGCCGGCTGAAGCCGCTCCCATCACAACGATCGCGCTCAAGCCTCCTGACGATCGTCCACAGGTCGCCGAGGGGCGCGTTTCCGATTTGCCGGTGGGCGACTACCGCATCAAGCTCGTTGCCAAGAATTCCGACCTCGGTCCGGCCGAGATCTCGGCGCCCTTGTACGTCACGCCGTTCCGGACGCCCGAGCTAAGCGACGTGGCGGCCAACCCGCAACTTCTCACGGAGCTGGCCCAAGCGGGCGGCGGCCGTCTGCTGCTGCCGGACCAGGTGCACGAACTTCCGCAACTGCTCGCGCGTCCGGAACAGCGCACGGCCATCAACCGCGACTACGAGCTATGGAACCATTGGATGGTGCTCGTGTTGTTCTTCACGCTGCTGACGACCGAGTGGATCGTACGCAAGCTGCACGGGCTGCCGTGAAAGCCGAAAGCACGAAGCACGAATGTCTAAAGAAGGCCCGAAGTACGAAGGTTTTTAGTTTTAGTGCTTAGGACATTCGTGCTTCCTTCGTCATTCGTGCTTCGTGCTTTCCATTCAGAACAGTCCCTCGATCGCGCGCCCCGTGCTCAGCGGCAGCGGCCGCCCGAGGTTGTCGTGCATCAGCGTTTCCGGGTCGAGGCCCAGGCCGTGATAAATGCTGGCAACGACGTCGGCCGGGCTGACCGGCGACGTCGTCGGATACGCGCCGGTTTTGTCCGATGCCCCGATCACGGTGCCTGCTCGCACTCCGCCGCCGGCAAACATAATCGACCCGCAGGGGCCCCAGTGATCGCGGCCGGCGTTCGCGTTAATCTTTGGCGTGCGGCCGAACTCGCCCATTGTCACGACCAGAGTTTCATCGAGCATCCCGCGCTGGGCCAGGTCATCGAGCAGGCTCGAAAGCCCCTGATCGAGCATCGGCAAGAGCTCGTCTTTCAAGCTCGCGTGGTTGTTCGAGTGCAGGTCCCAGCCGTCACATTTCGACATGTAATTGAAATGGACGCCGACGAACGACACGCCCCGCTCGACGAGCCTGCGCGCCAACAGCAGACTCTGCCCGAAGCGATGCCGTCCGTAGGATTCGCAAAGCGACGGCGGTTCGCTCGCCAGATCGAACAAGCCACCGCCTGCAGCGGCCCCGGTGAGCTGCACGGCCGACTCGCGCGTCACGCCATAGGCGTCGGCCTTAAACGACCGTGGCGACCGGCCGTCGAGAATGGCCAGCAGATTGTTGCGATGACCGAACCGCTCACTCGAAATGCCGTCGGGCAGGTTCAACAGCGGCAAAGGCTGACGCGGATCGTCGTTGATTGCCAGCGGCTCATACCGCGGGCCGAGAAAGCCGGCGCGGCCTCCACCGGAAACCGGCAACGGCGACATGCGGACGCACACCTCGGGAATCGCCACGTAGGCGGGAACGTGTGGCGAGGCGTGCTTAAACCGCGCGACCACCGAGCCCATGTGCGGATCGTCGCTCGGCGACGGCGGCAACACCGTGTTGGCCCCCAGCGGCGTCGGCGAGACGCGTCCGGTCAGCGTGTGGTAAATCATGAACGGATGGTCGCTGTTCGGATACGAGAACGACCGCAGCACTGCCAGCCGCTTGGCTTGACCGGCCATCCGCGGCAAATGCTCGCTGAAGAACGTACCGGGCACAGCGGTGCCGATCGTTTCAAACGGCCCGCGCGTCTCAGCCGGCGCGGCGGGTTTCGGGTCCCACATATCCAAATGCGGCGGCCCGCCGAGCAGGTAGACGAGTATGCAATTCTTGGCAGGCTTGGGATTCAGCGCCGCGTGAATGTCTGTCCCGGGTTTCGATCCGCTTCCGATGTCAGCACTTAAAGAGCGAGCAGCCGCCAGCCCACCGAAGAGGCCGAGCGTTCCGGCTTGCAAGAACTGTCGGCGTGCGCATGCCGCTATGCGATGGTTCATACGCATTCATCGAGCCTTGGCAATGTCACGCTGGTCGACCCTCCATAGAAATGGTAACCGCTAAACGCGATCGACGACAGCGATTGTGGCCCAAACAAGCAAATTCGATTTAATCCTTTGGCCGCTTTCCAAAATACTTTTCGATCAGGGCCTCTTCGAGCAGTTCCCGATCACTCTTTCCGTCCGGAAGTTTTACTAGCCCAGTTGCTTTTTTTGTGATGGGCCCTGGCAGAAAGCAAGGTTTCTTGGGTCGGCGTTTTTTCATCGCAGCATCTCAGGTTACGTTGTTTCGCTATGGCTGGCGTCTCGAATGGAATTGTCATTTCATCCGCATATCCGGCGTTTCGAGCGATGCGGCCATTCGTGCGGCTTGGCGGCGGCGTTTGCGGGCGCTGTGAATTTCCCAAGCCACCGGCAATAGCGAGATCACGATGATCGCGAGGATCACGAGCGAGAAGTTCTCTTTCACCATCGTCAAGTTGCCGAAGAGATAACCTGCCACCGCGCACAAAACCACCCAGGCGATCCCCCCCGTCACGTTGTACATCATAAAGCGGCGGTACGTCATCTTGCCCATGCCGGCTACGAACGGGGCGATGGTGCGCACGATCGGCACGAAGCGGGCGATGAAGATCGTCTTGCCGCCGTACTTCTCGAAGAAATGATGCGTGTGGGCCAGATGCTGCGGCTTAACGAGCCGAAAGCGCTTCATCGCCAGCATTCGTTGTCCGAAGAACTGGCCGATGGCATAATTCGCCGAGTCGCCAAGAATGGCTGCAACAACGAGGGTTGGCAGAACCACCTCGAGCGACAGAATTCCCTTCGCAGCAAGCGCGCCGACGGCGAACAACAGCGAATCGCCGGGCAAAAACGGCGTGATCACGAGCCCTGTTTCGCAAAAGACGATGGCGAACAAGACGACGTAGATCCAGACGCCCCACAATTGCTTGATTTCTTCGAGGTGCTCGTCGACGTGCAGAAACAAATCGACAATCCACCGCACAACGTCCACGGATAAGTTCTCCTCGATGCAATGCCCGCCTTCTTTGAGAAGCCGGGCTTTTGCTCTTTCTACAAGCGGCCTCCCAGCCGGCCTGTCGTTGTCCTTTTCATCGACGCCGCAATTCAGCACAATGAGCGACCTGGATGATAGCGGATACCCGGCGAATACAAAACACAAACAGCACCACGGATTTCACTGATGACTCAGATGGGATGAGTGACTGAATGTTCTTGACGTTCTGTCGTTGTTTTTTATCCGTGCGCATCCGAGCCATCCGTGGTTTCATCCTTTATTGAACGCACCGAGGAACACGTCCAATCATGAGCGTCTTTTTGGGAATCGACGTCGGCACGAGCGGGACCAAGACGCTGGCCATGCGCCGTGACGGCAAAATTCTCGCGTCCGCAACGCTCCAGTATCCGCTCTCCAGTCCCCAGCCCGGCTGGTCCGAGCAGGATCCCGAGCACTGGTGGCAGGCGACCATCAAGAGCGTGCGCCACGTGCTCAAGGCGGGCAAGATCAAACCCGAAGACGTCAAGGGCATCGGCCTAAGCGGGCAGATGCACGGCAGCGTGTTTCTCGACCGCAATCACAAAGTCGTCCGCCCTGCCCTGCTTTGGAACGATCAGCGGACGGCGGCCGAGTGCGCAGAGATCGAATCGCGCGCCGGCGGGCGCGACAAGCTGATCGAAATGGTGGCCAACCCCGCGCTCACCGGCTTCACCGCGCCGAAGATCCTCTGGCTGCGCAATCATGAGCCGCGAAATTACGAAAAGACCGTGCAGGTGCTGTTGCCGAAAGACTACGTGCGATTTCGGCTCACGGGCGAATTTGCCACCGAGGTGAGCGACGCGTCGGGCACGCTGTTGCTGGACGTCAAACAGCGGCAATGGTGCAAGCCAATGTTGCAAAAGCTGGAGATCGCCGACTCGTTATTGCCGGCCGTGTTCGAGTCGGAGGTGGTCAGCGGAAAGGTGAGTGCGGCGTCGGCGAAATTGCTGGGGCTCAAGCAGGGTGTGCCGGTGGTCGGAGGCGGCGGCGACCAGGCCGCGGGCGCGGTGGGAAACGGCATCGTCAAACGGGGCGTGATCTCGGCCACGATGGGAACCAGCGGCGTCGTCTTCGCGCACAGCGACGAGGTTCAGATCGATCCCAAGGGCCGGGTGCACACGTTCTGCCACGCCGTGCGCGGCAAATGGCACGTGATGGGGGTCGTTCTATCGGCCGGCGGAAGCCTGCAGTGGTACCGCAATCAACTCGGTGAGCAGGAAACCGAAGAAGCCAAGCGCCAGAACGTCGATCCGTACGAACTCATCATGGCACAAGCCGCAGAGGCTCCCGCGGGCTGTGAAGGCCTTTATTTTCTCCCCTATCTCACCGGTGAGCGGACGCCTCATGCCGACCCGTTCGCGCGTGCGGCTTGGATTGGCTTGAGCT
>JBBDVZ010000010.1:0-13440 GCA_040903115.1 Planctomycetaceae bacterium | reverse complement strand
ACCGAAACGGTTCAGCAGTGGCAGCCGGCACGCGGCGATCCCGAGCAAGATGAACTCGGTCGATGGTACCCAATGCGAGCGAGTTCTCAATCGAAAAGAGCACGGGCAAACTGCCCGTGGCACCCGCCGGGTGCCACTGGCGTCCCGCCAGTGCGTTTCTCGAAGTTGATGCGGTCGCTTGCATTTTCTAAGCATGCAACACGGTAATGCTGAGCAAAATGCGCTCGGACGATGGCATCCGATGCGAGCGAGTTCTCAATCGAAAAGAGCACGGGCAAAATGCCCGTGGCACCCGCAATCTGACGCCGGTAGCAGATGTCGGTTGCTGCGGATATAATCGCCGCCGTGTGAACCGTCCGGCGATTTCCTCCGTTAGCGGAGATGGAATGAGCCTGCTTTCGATCGTCATTTTGTCGGCCGTTTGCTTGTCGGCCGCTTATTGGACGTACGGCCGCGTGTTGGCGCGGCTATTGCGGCTCGATCGGGATGCGCGCACGCCTTCGGTCGAGCTGCGTGACGACGTCGATTACTCGCCGTTGGCGCCGAATGCCTTGTTGAGCCAGCACTTTTCGGCGATTGCGGCGGCCGGGCCGATTGTCGGGCCGATTTTGGCCGGGGCGATGTTCGGCTGGCTGCCGGCGCTGATTTGGATTCTCATCGGTTCAATATTTATCGGCGGCGTGCATGACATCACGGCACTCGTCGCATCGATCCGGCACAAGGCACGGTCGATTGCAGAAGTCGTCCGCGACCACATGAGCCAGCGGTCGTTCGTGTTGTTTCTCACGTTTGTGTGGCTCGCGTTGGTTTACATCATCGTGGCATTCACCGACATCACGGCCTCGTCGTTCATTGGGAGTCAAGCGCTGGAAAACGGGCAAGAGGTGACTGGGGCGGGCATCGCCAGCTCGTCGCTGATGTATCTCGCGCTGCCGATCATCATGGGGTTGTTGTTGCGGTACACGCGGATGACGCTCGGTTGGGCGACCCTGATTTTTTTGCCGCTGGTCGGCCTGGCGATTTGGTCCGGTCAACTCATGCCGTTCGACGTCGAGGCGTATTTGCAATCGTGGAATCCCTCGCTGTCGGACGCCCAAGCAAATCAACTGGCGCACAAAGTGTGGGACGTCGCACTGTTGGCGTATTGCTTTGTCGCTTCGGTGGTGCCGATGTGGATTCTGCTTCAGCCGCGCGGACATTTGGGGGGCTACTTTCTCTATGTCGCGCTGGCCGGCGGCGCGTTGGGATTGATCTTCGGCGGCAAGCCGATCGAGTACCCGGCCTTTATCGGCTGGACGAGCGCGGGCGGGGCCACGTTGTTTCCGATTCTCTTTATCACCATTGCCTGCGGGGCGTGCTCGGGATTTCACGCTCTCATCGCATCGGGAACGACGTCGAAGCAACTTCGGCGCGAGACCGACGCGCGGCTGATTGGTTACGGCGCCATGCTGCTGGAAGGAATGGTCGCGGTCGTTTCACTTTGTTGCGTGATGGTTCTGGCTCCGGGTGCTTCGCAACTAGCCAGCGCGAACGGCTCGCCGTCGCCGAACCTCATTTACGCGCAGGGAATCGGCAGCTTTCTGCAAGTGTTGCATATCCCCGCCGCGCTCGGTGTTTCGTTCGCGCTGATGGCCTTCACGACGTTTGTTTACGACACGCTCGACGTGTGCACCCGATTGGGCCGCTACATCGTTCAAGAGCTGACAGGCTGGCACGATCGACGCGGACGGTGGCTGGGCACCGCACTCACGGTCGGCGTTCCTCTATTCTTCGTGACGCAGACGACGCTCGATTCCTCTGGCAAGCCCGTGCCGGTCTGGTTGACATTCTGGTCGCTGTTCGGCGCGAGCAACCAGTTGCTGGCGGCGCTCACGCTTTTGGGAGTGACGGTGTGGTTGTGGCGCACGCGGCGGGCAACCTGGGTTTGGTTCGTTACCGGAATTCCCATGGTGTGGATGTATGTGATGAGTAGTTGGGCGCTCCTTCAATTCATCATTCGGCCTTTGCAACCTTGGATCGACGGCCGCATGAATTTTGATGAGCTGGCCGATACGGGCGCGCTGCGCAACCCGGTTCCGTGGGTGGCGGCGGTTCTTGTCGGCCTAGCGCTGCTGATGCTGGTGGAAGCCGTGAGAGTCATCACCGGCTGGGGCGGAGATCGAACGCCGCCAGCACAGTCCGTGCAAGCAGCCGCGTGAGCTTGGGACGACGCCTTGGAGAGTTCCACAGAGAGAAATCTCGTTCCCGACGGCCTTCACGCCACGAAGCCGCATCACCAGACCTTTTGGTTGTGGGTGATGTGTCTGACGGGCGTCGATTATTTCAGCACGCTCGGGTATCAGCCTTCAATCGCCTATGCAGCGACGGGGTTGCTCGCTCCGCTGGCGACGCTGATTCTGGTGTTCGTCACGCTTTTGGGGGCCGTACCGGTTTATCGCCATGTCGCGAGGTCATCGCCACATGGACAAGGCTCGATCGCCATGCTCGAGCGGCTGGTCCACGGCTGGTCCGGCAAGTTGCTGGTGCTCGTTCTGCTCGGGTTTGCCGCGACCGATTTTGTGATCACCAAGACGCTGTCGGCCGCGGATGCCGCCGAGCACCTGACGCACAACCCCTTTTGGGCAGATGTCCCCCGCGCTCTCCAGAACCAGATGAACGTAACAATGTTCCTGCTGGTCGTGCTCGGGGCGACGTTCATGCGCGGGTTTCGAGAGGTCATCGGGATGGCGGTGATCATCGTCGGCGCGTACCTGCTGCTGAACCTGGTGCTGATCGGCAGCGCCTTGTTCTATCTCGCGACGCATCCTGCGACACTCACGGCATGGTATGAAAACGTCGCGAGCGGAAATTGGCACATCGAACACGTTCCATTGGCCGGTCACGGCGTGGGGACGATCATCCTGTTGTGCTTGTTGTTTTTTCCAAAGCTGGCCCTGGGGCTCAGCGGTTTCGAAACGGGCGTCGCGGTGATGCCCTTGATCCGCGGCGAGGGTTCGACGCCCGAAGAGCAACTGAGCACGAGGATTCGCGATGCCCGACGCATGTTGTTGACGGCGGCACTCGTCATGTCGACGCTTTTGTTTGGATCGGCGCTCGTGACGGCAACGCTGATCGATCCCGTCGCGCACCATACCGAAGGTCTGGCGGCGAACCGCGCCCTGGCGTATCTCGCTCACGGCGAGGGACCGATCAAGATCAGCCCGTTGTTCGGCAATATGTTCGGCACGGCTTACGACGTGTCGACTGTCGTCATCCTCTGGTTCGCGGGCGCCAGTGCCATGTCGGGGCTGCTGAACCTCGTGCCGCAGTATTTGCCACGTTACGGAATGGCACCGGAATGGGCGCGGGCCGTGCGACCGCTGGTGCTGCTCTTTACGGCCATCAATCTTTTCGTCACCTGGATCTTCGACGCCGAAGTGTCGGCTCAGGGAGACGCATATGCCACAGGCGTCATGGTGCTCATGTCGAGTGCCGCCGTGGCCACCGTGATCGAAGATTGGCGCGCGCGGCAAGGCCGCTGGTGGAATCGCCTGCACTTCGGATACGCGCTGATTACGTTCGTATTCCTATACACGACGGTTGCCATCATTATCGAGAAGCCCGCCGGGATGAAAATCGCGGGCTGCTTCATCGCCGCCATCATCGTGACGTCGTTCGTCTCGCGCACGATGCGCAGCACCGAGATGCGCATCACCGGGTTTCAGTTCAAGGACGAGCAATCGCGGTTCCTCTGGGATAGCATGCGGCACATCGAGTTTCCGATCCTTGTTCCCCACCGGCCGGGCCGCCGCGAGTTGGGCGCCAAAGAGATCAGCATGCGCTCCGAGCATCACCTGGACGAGAATATTCCGCTGGTGTTCATTGAAGCCGAGCGAGGCGACGTCAGCGAGTTCTACCAATCGCCGGTGCTGGAGGTGACCGAGACCCAGGGCCGCATCACGGTGCGGGTCGCCCAATGTGCTTCCATTGCCCACGCGATAGCCGCCGTTGCGCTCGAGCTCTCCAAAGTCGGCGCGCCGCCGGAGATTCACTTCGGCTGGTCGGACGAAACGCCGCTGGCCGCGAATATCGGCTTCGTGCTATTCGGCGAAGGCAACGTTCCCTGGATGGTTCGCGAGCTGATCTTGAAGGCCGAACCGAATCCAGAGCGGCAGCCGCGGGTTGTTGTCGGATAAGCACGAAGCACGAATGTCGAAAGAAGGCCGCTCGGCTGAGCTCGCCGCAGGCCCAAAGCACGAAGCACGAAATCGCTCACGTCGCGGGTTCTTCATTAGTGCTTCGTGCTTCGGATTTCCTTCGTCATTCGTGCTTCGTGCTTCCTCCCTCGCTGGTTCCGCTTGACCGCCTGCCAAAGCCTGTAGTAGCATCCCGCCGGCATGGAGCACACCGCTGACGAGGTAGAGGTGACGTGGTACACCGGACCCAGGTTCCGGCGAACGGCCCTGGCGGTCATCGGCGTGGCGATTGTCGTACAAGGCTGCTACGCCGTCTTCCGCCGCGACGGCGATTTGCTCTGTCACATCAATTACGGAAACCATTTTCTCCAACGTGAACCCTATGCCAACCCCGGAAACTACTATCCGCTGGGCCGGGTAATGGTCGACGTCGTTTTCACGCTGGGCGGTTATCATTTGACGCGCGCCGTCTTCTACGGGCTGGCCATTGGCGCGCTCATCTGGTGCTTTCGCATTTGGGAGCAAATCGCGTCGGCCAGCGACGGCCAACACAACCCCGCCTCGCGCGCGCGGATGTTTGCAGCCTCGATGTTGACGCTGGTTGTGCTGGTTCCATTCATCATCCGCGACCTCGATGAATGCGGGTTGCAGATTTTCTTGCTCTTGATGTGCTCTCTGGCTGTCGCCGCATTTCAGCGCGGGCGCTTGGCATCGACCGGGTTTTGGCTGGCGGCTGCCGCCACCTACAAAGCCACGCCGCTGTTGTTCCTTCCTTTTCTTTTATGGAAGCGGCAGTGGAAGGCGGCCGGCTGTATGGCGCTATTCATTGTCGCTTTCAACCTGCTGCCGGCGACTTATCTGGGATGGGAAAAAACGCTCGCCGCCCATCAATACTGGTTCACCCACATGCAATCGATCGCCGGTGATACGCCGGAGGCACATCCTTCGGTGCCGGGCATCGAATTGCCCAAGCATCAAAACGTGGGTCTTTCCGCCGCGTTCGCGCGGCTCGTCGAGACGTATCCGCCGGGACATCCGTTGTTTATCGATCACCCGCTGTTTTTTCAATTCGGCAATTTGTCACCCGAACGCGCGAAATTGGCCGTGAAGGTGCTCATCGTCCTGCTGGGCGCGGCACTCGCCTGGCAAATGCGACGCCCGTATACAGCCGGTGACACTGACATAGCGATTGCTGCGAACTGGGCGGTCACGTGTATCTTTTGCGCGATTCTCTCTCCCTTGTGTTGGCGACAGCATCTCGTGTTGCTCATTCCGGCCGTCCTGCTTTTGGCGCGCTCGCTGCTTTTGGGAAAAGTACAATCGAAACAGCGGCTGATTGTGCTCGCCGGCATCTCCGCCGCCTTCTTCTTGACGCATCGAACGGTTTTCGGCAAGGAATTGACCATCGTCTTGCTCTCGTATCACTGCTTGACTTTTGCCGCCGTTGCGATGGCGTTTTTGGTTCTGACAATGCCCGCGCATCGTCGTGCGGCAGCGGGCGAGAAGTCCCCTGCCCTGCCCGATCAGCCGCTGAAACAAGCCGCCTGAAGATGTGACCGTATGACAACAGCGACCGTTGTGATTCCCTGCTACAACGAGGCGGGCCGCCTTCAAACCGGGCCGGTCCGCGAATTCGTGCGTGCACGCCGCAATTTTAAGCTACTGTTCGTGAACGACGGCAGCACCGACAACACGCTGTCGTTGTTGAATGAAATGGCCGAATCGCTTCCCGGACAGATCAGCGTTCTCGACTTGCCGCACAACTGCGGCAAGGCCGAGGCGGTGCGTCGGGGCGTGCTCGCCGCCATCGAAGACGCACCCGATTACGTGGGCTTTCTGGACGCCGACCTCGCGACGCCGCTCGACGAATTGCCTCGCCTCATCGACGTGCTCGATCGACGTCCGGGAATTGAAATCGTCATCGGGACGCGCATCGGACTGCTCGGACGGCGCATCGACCGGAAGCGGGGGCGCAGCTTGCTGGGTCGGCTGTTCGCCCTGGTGGCGTCACGGGCGATCGGCTTGCCCATCTATGACACGCAGTGCGGCGCGAAAATGTTCCGCGTCTCGGCCGACACGGCTGCACTTTTTGCCGAGCCGTTTCACTCCCGTTGGATATTCGACGTCGAGCTGTTCGCCCGTCTGATTATGCGATTCCGTGCCGCCGCTAGCCATGCAATTAGTCGTCATCCATCGTGCGCCGTTGCCCCCCCACCCCGGCCCTCCCCCGCGAGGGCCTGCGGCGAGCTCAGCCGAGCGGGGGAGGGGGAAAGACCAGACGCGAATGCACTCGCTGCGAGTGTGGTTTACGAGTTGCCGTTGGAGCAGTGGCAGGATGTCGCGGGGTCGAAGGTCCGGTCGCGCGACTTCGTGAGGGCGGTTTTCGAGCTGGGAGTCATCTACTGGCGATATTTCGTGCGACCCGCATCGGCTCGACAACCCGAGGCAGCGCCCGAGTCGAGTCCGATCGCCGGACCGCTGCGCCGCCCGTCGTTCGAGCACTCATCGGCACAAGGCCGCCGCGCCGCATGAGCGGCTTGGCGGTGGCACGTTACTGCTCGGTCTTCCTGGCCGCAGACGTCTGGGCGATTTGAGGCGCCTTGCGTGAAGACACGTCGCCCTTGCCCGGTGAAGATAATGAGTCCGCCGGAGGCGATGGCTGCTCCGGTTGGGCCGAACCGACGGCGCCGGTTCCGTCGGTCTTGGATTTTTGCACCGTCGGCGTGCCGCCGTTGGTGTTCAAATCGGGCATCAGGCGGCCCACGATTTCGGGCATTTCGACGCCGCCGATCTCCTTCATCACCTGCAGCATGGGCGGCAGCGTTTGCGTCATACCTTGCAGAAAGTTGGCCGTCGACGACTTGCCGTTCTGACTGCCGTTTTCCCAAACAATGATTTTATCAAACTTGATATTGGAGATGGCCTGGGCCGCCGTTTCGGCCAGCTTGTCCATGTGCTCGAGCATGAGAAGCTGAAATGCTTCCTGCGGCCCGCCGCACGCTTCGACGATTTTGCGCAGGCCCTCTCCCTTCTTGGCGAGGATTTCGTACTGGCCCTTCGCTTCGGCTTCCAGCTTGGCGAAAATGGCCGCGGCTTGTCCTTCGGCTTCAAGCCGCCGTTTCTGGGCCTCGGCTTCCGCGTCGACAATGATCTTCGCCTTCTGGGCCTTGGCCGGTGCTTCGAGCTCGGCGCGCTGCTGGGCCTCAACGCGTTCGGCGTCCGCGAGGGCCGCCTTGGCCATCGCGCGGTTTTGAGCTTCGAGGACGGCGGCTTCGGCCTCTCGCTTGCGCGTCTCGCCGAGCTGATAGGCGTCGGACTTTTTGACCTGCAGTTGTGCCTGCGCCGCGGCGATCTTTGCCTGCGACTCGGCCTCGCCAGTAAACGCAATCGCGTTGGCATTGGCGACGGAGACGCGCTTTTCGCGGTCGGCGTCGGCCACTTCCATTTCGCGTTGGAAGCTCGCGCGCTGCTCGCCGACTTGCTGTTCTTTGCTCAGGTCGGCGATGCGGACGGCTTTCTCCCGTTCGGCTCCGCGCATGCCGATCTCGCGGGTCTTTTGTGCGTCGGCGACCGAAACCATCTTGTCACGGTCGGCCTCCGCGACGCGCACTTCGCCCATTCTTTCCTGGTCGGCGACGTCGCCACGGGCTTTTTGTACGGCTTCGGAGGCGGCCTTGCGGCCGATGGCTTCGATGTAGCCGGACTCGTCGGTGATGTCGGTGATGTTGACGTTGATCAGCACGAGCCCGATTTTCCGCAACTCCGGCTCGACCGAGTTTTGAATGTTGTGCAGAAATTTCTCGCGGTCGCGGTTGATGTCTTCGATCCCCATCGAAGCAATCACCTGCCTCAACTGGCCGAAAATCATGTCCTCAGCCTGCTTTTTGACCTGCTGCGTATTCAGGTCCAGCAGGCGGATGGCGGCGTTCTGCATGACCTCCGGCTCGATGCTGATGGCCACGGTAAAAACGCTCGGGACGTTGACGCGAATGTTTTCGCTCGAAAGCGCGTCCTTGAGCGGAATCTCGATCTGGATCGGTTCCAGGTTCAGGTACCGGTAGTCTTGAATGATGGGCAACACGAACCGGCCGCCGCCGTGAATGCAGGTCGCCGAGCGGCCGCCGCCAATCTTTCCGTAGATCACCAGCACGCGGTTGCTCGGGCATCGCTTGTAGCGCTTGGCGGCGAAGATGACGATACCGACAAAGGCCCCCAGCACCACCAAGGCAATCAACAGCGAATACGGCGGCCCGTCAGGGCCGAAAACGGAGGATGCGGCCAACAGCTCAGGATAAAACATGGCTCTGTCCCTCATGCGGAGTTTGTCGCGGCGGCTTTGCTGACTTCGAGAGTCCCCGGGCCCGCCACGTCGACAACGACGACGGCCGCGCCGGTGGGTAGTTCGCCTTCAGAAGTGATCGCCTGATATTCCATGGTGCGGCCCTGCACCGTGACGTTGACTTTGCCGGCCCCCGACTTATTTCCGGGAATTGTCAGGTAGACCGAACCCCGGGCGCCGACGGCACGGTCGATGCGGACCGTCCCGTCAGATTTGAGCCGATAAACCATGCGCATCAGCCAGGCGATTCCGTACATCACGGCTCCGCCGGCCGCCAGGCCGATCAGGAACACCGTTTGAGGCTTTGGCGAGTCGAACCATTGCGGAACGGCCAGTCCCGTCAACCCAAACACCGTGACGGCGGCGACGATCGCCCGAAAGCTCAGCATTCCGACAAACCACTGTCCATCATTATCGAAGTCGCCATGGTCGATGCCGGCATGATCGAGACCCGCGCCTGCGCCACCGGCATCAAAACCGTGATCGTGACCGAACCCCAGTACGCCGAGGATAAATTGCCCGGCCATCAGTGTCCCGCCAATCGCGGCACAGTACATGTAGAAGGTTTCCATCCATACCTCCGGCGCGACCAACTCTTCGACTGCCACAAAACCTAACGCCAGCATACCCGATTTGGATCACCGCTGGGTGAGTTTTTTGGACGGTTGGACCGAAGAAAACCGGGGATCGACTCGCTCCGCGGCCGGCAAAGTGGCGCGGGTCCAGCCGCACGCGGCAACCGGAGTCTGCGGGAATTTGCCGCTCCCTGACGGCGATCATCAATTTTGGCCGCGTGTGCTCGCCAACGCTGGCTTCGATGCTATTCTAAATGGAACTCATCCCGCGGCGCGGGATCGTTTTGTGGGATTTGTCGAGATTGGAGTGACTTACTTTGACGGTTGCCGCAAGGGCTGGTGCTCGCAGTAAGATGGCCGGGTCCGCACGGGCACGGCAACGGGCTGCGGCTGCAGGGGGCCGCCAACGGCGCGGGCTGGGCACAAGCGCGGCTGCGCGCCGGCTCCACTCGGCGTCGACGAACGGCGCCGTCGCTCGCCGCAGGACTCGGCAGCACGATTGGGCGGGCCTCCCGAACGAGCAGTTGATGAAGGTGCGCATTTGCGATCTCGGTTTGAAGATCGAAGGCACGCTGCTGGAAAAACGGATCGACCGGCTCTATGAGGACCTCGAGCAGCGGCAGCTTGCCTTTCGTCCCCACTGTTGGCTGTCGGAGGAATGGTTTTGCCCCGACGGCGTGCCCGGCATCGCCATCCCATTTTATCTTGCACATCCGCGGCTGGTGCGTCTGGAGCGTGCCCAGATGCTCGAGGTCGAAGGCGGGACCGAGGAGTGGTGCATGCGCATCCTCCGCCACGAAGCGGGTCATGCCATCGACAACGCGTTCAATCTGCATCGCAAGCGAAGCTGGACCGGGATGTTCGGCAAGTACTCTGTGCCCTACCCCGATCGTTATCAGCCTAAGCCGTACAGCAAAAGTTACGTGCTGCATCTCGATCCGTGGTATGCGCAGAGTCACCCCTCGGAGGACTACTCCGAGACGTTCGCGGTTTGGCTGAAGCCGCGCTCGCGTTGGCGGACGCAGTACGCAGGTTGGCCTGCGCTGCGGAAACTGGAATACGTCGACAGCTTGATGCGACTGGTGCGGCGGCAGGAGCCGCTCATCCGTTCCACGCGCGTCGTCGAGCCGGTTTACAAAATCCGCAAGACGCTCGGGGAGCATTACGAGCAAAAGCGGGCTCGTTATAAGACAGTGCGCCCTAGCGCGTTCGATCGTGATTTACTGCGACTTTTCAGCAACGCGCCGGAACACGCGCGTCATAAGACTGCCGCCGGATTCCTGCGGCGCGTCCGTCCCGAATTGCGGCATGCGGTCGCCCGCTGGACCGGCGAGTACCAGTACTTCATCGACCAGGTCCTCAATGAGATGATCGATCGCTGTCGCGAATTGAAACTGAGGCTGGTTCGGACCGAATCCGAGACCAAGCAGGATGCGCTGGTCGTGGTGACCGTGCAGACCATGAATTACCTTCACAGCGGCCGCCACCGATACGCTTTATGAAAAAGCTTCGCACGCTGGTCCTCATGCACGAGAGCCTGGTCCCTCCCGAGAGCCTGGACGGTCACTCCGAACAGGAAGTTCTCGAGTGGAAGACCGAGTACGACGTGCTCGCGGCACTGCGAAAGCTCGGGCATGAAGCAACGCCGCTGGGCGTTAGTAATGATCTGGGAGTGATCCGCGACGCCATCGAGGAATCGAAACCGCACATTATCTTCAACCTGCTGGAAGAGTTTCACGGCGTTGCCCATTACGATCAGCACGTGGTCAGCTACCTGGAGCTGATGCGCTTGCCTTACACCGGCTGCAACCCGCGCGGGTTGCTGTTATCGCACGACAAGCCGCTCTGCAAAAAGATTTTGACGTACCACCGCATTCCCACGCCGCAGTTTGTGGTCTTTCCGCTGGGTAAGAAGGTCAAGCCACGACGCCGGCTGACTTATCCGTTGCTGGTGAAATCGCCGATCGAAGACGCGTCGCTGGGCATCGCGCAGGCCTCGATCGTTCACAGCGACGAGAAGCTGAAGGACCGCGTGGAATTCGTGCACGAACACTTCCAAACTGATGCGCTCGCCGAAGAATACATCGAGGGGCGCGAGTTTTACGTCGGCGTGCTGGGCAACCGGCGGTTGCAGACGCTGCCCGTGTGGGAGCTGCTGTTTTCGAAAATGCCCGACGACGTCGCCAAGATCGCGACGCGCCGCGTGAAGTGGGACCTCGCCTATCAGAAGAAGTACGGCATCGCTACCAGCGCCGCCGAGGACCTGCCTGCCGGGATGGCGGAAAAAATCGCGCGGCTCTGCAAGCGGATCTATCAGGTGCTCAATCTCAGCGGCTATGCGCGGATGGACCTGCGCATGACCGAAGACGGCCGCGTCTACGTGCTCGAGGCGAACCCGAACCCGAACCTCTCCAACGGAGAAGACTTTGCCGACTCGGCCAAGAAGGCCGGCCTTTCATACGGAGATTTGCTGCAGCGGATACTCACGCTGGGGTTGAATTACCAGGCCGCCTGGCGCCTGTGATTCGCATTTTTTTACAAAGCCCGCCGGCTGCGCCCGGCTAAGCTCGTCGAAGTCAGCCCGTGGGCTTTGATAGGATGTTCAAATGCGACTTTCATTTTACACCTACAGTTACACCGACAAGCTGAAGATGCCGGTGCGTGATTGCCTGGCGCGGATCGCGAAGACCGGCTATGCGGGGATCGACGTCTCCGGCACCAACGGCCCCTCCGACGATCCGCGGTCGTTCGACAAGGACCTGCGCACGCTGACGCGTCGCACGGCGGATGACCTCAAGCTGAAGATCGAAGCGGTCACCACGCATGCGCAACTGGCCGACTCGCTGGGCGATCCGCAAAAACGCCCGCTCGACTTAAACGGCTCGGTCGATCTGGCTGTCGAGCTGGGCGCTCCGGTCGTCACGTTTCACATGGGCGGCTATCGCGAAGGCGCATCGCGCGACGAGCAGTGGAAGCGCGTCGTCGCCGCCATCCGGTCGGCTGCCGACTATGGAGCGGCCCGGCACGTTCGGTTGGCCGTCGATGGCATTTGGCCGGTCTGGGTCGACAGCTCGCCCGACGAGCTGGCTCGGATGTTCGACGCAGTCGACTCGCCAAACTTCGGCGTGAATCTCGACCCGAGCTATCTCACGCTGATGGAAGTCGATCCGGTCGCGTTCACCAGACGCTTTCCCCAGCGCATCTTTCACGCTCACTTGAAAGACCACAAGCTGGAAGGGTACGAATCGCAGAACGGTGTGAAGTACCCGAAGTGGACCCATCTGATGCCCGGGAAGGGAGAGATGGATTACGCGCGAGTCTTCAAGGCACTCGACGAGATCAAGTTCACGGGAGCGGCTGCCGTCGAGTGCTTCACCGACATGAAGTTCGAAGAGGCGTGCGACGGCGGTTATGTCGATATGGTCGCAGCGGCGCGAAAAGGCGGCGCGACGTTTGAGCGGTGAATGCGATTCGCGTCGAGCAGACCCACGGAAGGCCTTCCGTGGGCTTAGCGCGCGTAATTGCTTTGTTGAGTTCGATAGCCGGTCCCGGGTGCTTTTCGCCCGAGTAGGTCGATCATCGCGCCGCCTGTCGACTTGAACCAGTCAAAGAGAATGTTGACGTCGGTGCCGACGCAGAAATGCTTGACCCCCATGTCGAGATATTCTTTGGCCTGTTCGGGGCGGGCGATTTCGGCACGAGGGGCGATGCCTTTCTTGAGTGCCGTTTCGATCACGTATTTTTCCGCCTCCTTGACGCGCGGATGCGTGAACTGGCCGGCCAGGCCGATGCTCATCGAGTAATCGGCGGGACCGAACTGCACCATGTCGACCCCCTTGACGCTCAAGACGGCTTCGAGGTTCTCGACGGCCGACTGTTTTTCGATCATGAGCGCGACGACCGCATCATCGAGTGCCTTGACGAACGCCGGCGTGCCGCATTCCAGCACAAAGCCCACGTCGCGGCGCATGCCCACTCCGTGCAGTCCGCCCGAGCCGGGCGCTTCGGCGCGCACCGACTTCACGCATTCTTCGACGTCGGCAACGGTGCGCGGGTCGGCGAATAACACGTTTTGCAGGCCCGACCCGATGGCGCGAATGGCCAGGTACGTGCGGGGCTGCTGCTCGATCTTCATCATCGACGACATGTGCGGAAACAAATCGACGGCCCGTGCGAGGTTTTCCAGGGCGTATAGGTCATAGGGGGCATACTCGCCGACGAATTCGACGTAGTCGAACATCCCCGAATGCCCCACAAGTTCAATCGTGGTGGGCCAACTGCTGTGAACGTGCGTGCCCAACGTGGGCTGGCCGGCCTTCAGAAGTTCGCGGAGTCGATTTCGGCGCATGGG
>JBBDVZ010000009.1:0-13456 GCA_040903115.1 Planctomycetaceae bacterium | reverse complement strand
AAGGTTTGCAGCACGCCAAGGCGAAGCTGCCCTACCTGGTGATTCTCGATTTGATGCTTCCAGGAATGGACGGGCTGGAGGTCTGCCGAGAGCTCCGCAGCGACCCGCGCACCCAACATATTCGCGTCCTCATGCTGACCGCCAAGAGTGAAGAGGTCGACGAGATCGTCGGGTTCAACATGGGCGCCGACGACTACGTCGCCAAGCCCTTCCGCATCAAGGCCCTCATTCATCGGATCAAGGCGGCCCTGCGCCGTCCCGCCGTGCCCGATGCGGCGGCCGAAGTGGTTGTGGTCGACGGCCTGGAAATCGACAAGCGGAACCACTACGCCAAGCTAAAAGATCGCGAGCTGCAGTTGACGGCCACCGAGTTTCGCCTGCTGTGGACGCTGGCCCGCCAGCCGGGCCGCACGTTCAGCCGCACAGAACTGATGGACAGCAGCCGCGGAGAAGACTCCAACGCGCTGGAGCGCACGATCGACGTCCACATTCGCTCTCTTCGCCGCAAGCTCGGCAAACGGGCCGAGCTCATCGAAACAGTCCGAGGCGTCGGCTACCGATTTCGCACGGCGTGATAAAATCCGAAGCACGAATGACGAAGGAAATCCGAAGCACGAAGCACAAAGCTCGAAGGATCGACGCTGCTCGCCGAATTCGCTTATACTTCTCGTGTTGGTTACTCAATCGGACGACGATCGATGTCTGACGAGCCCGATGGCGGCACGATATCCAAGGTCAGAAGTCGCTCGAACCGTTACGGCATTATTGGTATTGCAATGGCGTTTCTCGGGCTGGCGTTGGGAGTGGTCTCGCCATGGATCGTGAATCTTGTCGAGCCGCAGCCACAACAACCCGCTGCTGAGAACATTGCCGACTTCACGGCCAGAATCGTCAAGGCCGTGAAGGAAAAAATGAAACGTCAACCGCCGGCCAACGCGCCAGCTCCTCAACAAATCTCTTGGACCAACGTCATGGCGGTGGCAGGGGCGGGATTGGGGTTGCTGGGAGTGCTGTTAGGTTCGGTTTCGTGGATCCGGCGCGAGGATCACCGAATCAGCGGGGTCGCCGCGCTGTTCGGAGCCGCCGCGATTGCCTGGCAATACCTGCTTCTCGCCATCGCCATCGTCATATTTTTGGTGATCTTCGCGATCGTCCTGCACGCGATCGACTTCTGATGAATCGCGCGATCCCAATCCGATGTGGCAGCGGAGACTTCTGTGAAACACGAAGCAACTCATCCTTCGTGCTTCTTGCTTCCTTCGTCATTCGTGCTTCGTGCTTCCCAGTCGCCCGACGTTCGACTCGTCACACGCGCTCCGCTACACGTGGATTGCCGCGCCGCCGTCGACGATGATCGTTTCGCCTTGCACGAGATCGCTCAACGGGCTCGAGAGGAACAACACGACGTTGGCGACGTCATCGGGCGTAAGCTCGCGATCGCCCATCATGCTCTTCTCGCTGCGGGCCGCGAACATGCGGTCGGCGAACGGAATTTTGCGGGTCGAGTCGGTCTCGACGAGCCCCGCCTTCACCACGTTGACGTTCACGCCGCGATCGCCCACCTCGAGCGTCAAGTGCCGCGCGACGCTCTCGAGTGCCGCCTTCGAGCCGCCGATCAGGCCGTACCAGGGCAGCGCCATGTGCGACCCGTGGCTCGAAATGGCGACGACCTTCGCGCGGCCGCTGCTTTTTTCGAGCAAGGGCATCGCGGCCCGCACGAGGTATACGAGCGAAAGCACGTTGATGTTCATCGTGGTGTGAAAGTGCTTTTCGTTCGCGGCCAACAGCGGGCGAAAGCCCCCGGTCGCGGCATTGCTCACGATAATGTCGAGCTGCCCGATGTTCTGCGCGACGAAGTCGACCATCGACTCGACGTCGTCTTCTTCGCCCACGTCGGCCTTAATGACGTAAGCGCGGCGGCCCATGCCCTCGATCAGCGCGGCAACTTCCATGGCGGCGGCACGCGAGGTCACGTAGTTGACAATCATGTCGGCTCCGGCTTCGGCCAGTCTCAAGGCGCTCGCTCGTCCGATTCCGCGCGAGCTGCCGGTCACCAGGGCCACTTTTCCCGTCAAGTCGATCATCGGTTTTCCCCTACCAAATCGCGCGCGCCGTCAGGCTCGCGGCTGAATTCAATACAATGCGATGCTTCGCAACGTCGCGCTATCACGACGACGTCGTTGTCGAGCGTACGGTATTCGATTTGACATTCGGACGAGACATCGCGCCCGCGATAGCGCGCCGACAGCCGGCCGGAGGAGCCGTCCAGGGCGCCAACGCTCTCCGGAGCTTCAAACGTCAACGCGACGTCTGTCGTGGATCCCCCTCCCCCCTCGCGGGGGAGGGTTAGGGTGGGGGGGCAATCCACCACAGACTTGAGCCCCGCTGTCGACAACGCGCCTGCAAGGCACGGCTCGGCGGGAGCCTCGCCCTCCCATGAGCGTTCCAGAATCTCAACCATGTGCGGGGCGAATGACTCGCCTTCGTTAAAGGCCTTGTAGACAGCTTCCTTGGCGGCCCAGATGATCGCCGCGATATCGCTCGGGCCCGATTGTGCCCACTCTTGTTCGCTCGGGAAAAACCAGGTTCGCAAAAAGCCGGGCCGAAACGGCTGACGGCTCGCAAGATCAACCCCGACGGTGATACCCGGGCGAGTTATGAGCAGCGCCGCCACGAGTCGCTCCGAATGCGAGATCGACAGCGACCAGGGAACAATTTGCTCAGCAATCGTGATCGCCGGCCGCACCGATTGGCGACGTTCGTTGCGCGAACAGATCGCAATGGTCGCCAACGGCTGCGAACGCCCCTCGAGCCTTTCGAGAACCAAGTGTTTGCCGAGCCAGCGGCCGAAGCGCCAAGCCTCGCTGGCACGAGCATCACGCAGACGCGAAAACTCCGCAAGTTCGCGCGGATGCAGCCAATCGTCACGGCAAATATCCGTCGACGCGCGCAATTCGTCGCGCGTGGCAATTGCTTCCAATGAATGATTGGCCGTATGTCGCATATCAAACCGTCGCGCGGGCGTCGGCTGCGGGGGCCTCCGACACGATGATGTTGCGGTAACCTTCGAGTTGCAAAATGGCGGTATGGTCTTCACCGAAGATCGTAAAATCGAAAATGCCCTGGTCGCCTTCGCGGCCGCGATAGCCGATTTCCACAATGCAGTTTTCGTCCGACCGCGGCTGCCGTCCCAGTCGAATTCGGTCGATGCCCGCGGGAATGGCCACGACTCCGGAACACCGAAACCACAAATACACCCCGCAGGCGAAGAAGCACGAGTCGAGCAGGGCGGTGGGAATCTTCCAGCCTTCGCCCGTGCGCGAACCGCCGAGGTTTCCGATTTCGGGCGCGACGAGTCTGCCCCAGCCTCGATCCTCCTCGACCGCAATTTGCCGCAGGCAACGAAACTCGGGGCCGTGCCAGATCACCACGTCTTCTTCCGGATACCAGCAGTCGACCCACTCCCGCGGCGTTCCGTGGCTTTCAACTTGCAGCGGAGCCGGCTGATAGGCGGTTTCGACCGTGCACCGCAGATACGGCTTGTCCTTCAAAACCAACTTGCCAGTTCGGTTGTGGAAATCGCAGGTGAAATCGCAAGTCACTTCGTGACCGCTGACAGCCGCGCGAATGCGGGCTGCCTGCACGGCGTTGGAAAGGAAACGAAGCCCGTTGACAATTTCAATATTCTTGAGTCCCGCAACGTGTTTTCCCCCGGCAGCCAGAGACGCGGCTTCGGCCATCGCTTCCAGCGTCATGACCACGGGCATCATCGGCGCGCCCTTGTAGCGATGCTGGAGCAGAAACAAGTCGGCTGTCGGGTCCAGATGAACTTCGGCCGTCAGACTCTCGCCCGGAGCCGATTCGACCACCGCGTCGATCATCGGCAGCGAACCAACGTCGTTTGAGGTTCCGCACTCTGCGGCTGCGAGCGCGTCGGCATATTTCTGTTTGCAGTACGCCAGCTCGGTGATGACAATCTCGCCCTCCGGCAACCCGGCGCGAAGTTCGTCGATAAGATGGACCGCGCCCTCCGCCGACGGCATGAAGTTGATGTTATGCAGCTTGCGAATGTGCTTCGATTCCGGGCGAACGGCCATCCCGACGTCGTCCCACGCGTGCCAATGGAAGACCGTCGAGTTGCAGTCCGGACGCTCGTGCCGATACCAGTCGACAAGCTTGGCGAGCATCTCGTTCGCCGTGCAGTAGTCGGTCTGCCCGACTCCGCCGAAACGGCCGCTCACCGACCCGAATGCCGCGAAATACTTGAGCGGATCGCGACGGGTG
This sequence comes from Planctomycetaceae bacterium, assembly GCA_040903115.1. GTDB lineage: Bacteria > Planctomycetota > Planctomycetia > Planctomycetales > Planctomycetaceae > JBBDVZ01. The sequence goes on along the minus strand of JBBDVZ010000009.1, from coordinate 9,172 downwards.
AGCTCCATCAGGGCGGCGGCCCCGTCGACCTTGGCGGCGATCGTGCGGCTGACGAGTTGCGGATTCTTCTTCTCGAAGCTTGCAGCCCGCTCGAAGCCCGCGCCATGGATCACGCCGTGAATCGGCCCGTCGGCGGCCCGAATCTCCTCGAGCAGCCGCGCCAACGCCGCGCGGTCGCTGACGTCGCACACGTGATACGTGGCCCGAATGCCCTCGGCGGCAAACGACCGCAGCGTCTTGTCGATTTCCAGCGCCTTTTCGAAACGCTCCCAGGCCTCGACCGGCTTTTCGCCGTTGGCCAACGCCTCTTTCATCACCGCAGCGCGGACTTCTTTCATTTCCGCTTCGGAGAAGGTGTGGTACGTGTCGGCAATTTCCGGCAACGGGCTCGAGCCAATGAGATGCAGCACGACGCCGAATCGGCGTCCCAATTCCCGCGCGACGACGGCCGTCACGCCACGTGCTCCACCGGTAATGACAAACGGCACGCCAGCCGGCAGGTCGCTGCACGCCGAATCGACAATCGGTTCGGGCACCGGCCGCACGACGTATCGCCGACCATCGCAGTAACCGACTTCCTTCTCACCGTCGCCGGCGGCAAACTCGCGGCGCAGCAAATCCGCCACTTTGGCGGCATCGGCCGATGGGGCGACGTCGACCAGCTTCATGTTGAGATTCTTGATTCCGCGCGCGATTTCCAGCTCGAGCGCGATCCCCTTGAGCAGTCCCGTCAGCGCGCCGCTCTCGACGTTGTTGAGTTGTCCGGAGAAACCGAAGTCACCGCCCATTGTCGTCGCGGCGACGATCGACGCGCGATCGAGCAGGCCAGCCTCGAGCACGCGCTGGAACCAGCGCTGTGCCACAAGATACGGCAACATCGCGCCGCGATCTCGGCGGTGATTCCACGTCTCGCGATCGAGACCGATAACGGCGTCGGTGTCGCAAGCCGTCGTAATGAAGAGATGCGGACAAGGACTTGATGCGAATGCCGCATCGACGGCCGCCAACACCGCGTCGATAGAGTTGGCCGCCGGCAATTGGTACACGACGGCTCCTCGTTCCTGCAACTTTTTCCGGAGCGCATCGGCGACCGCATTCGAGCCGAGAACGATCGCCGCTCCGTGCAGGGGCAGGGCGGCCGTCGCAGGATTACCAAGCGGCTGTTCAATCACGCGCATCACGTAGCGGCAACAAACGGGGGGGTTCGCGTCGCTCGACCGTGCCCGTTCCGCCGTCGCGTAGGCATTCACCAGCGCTTCTCGCGTAATGACGCTCGGCGAGACTGGAGATGAATGCACGGCCGCGCCGTTGTTGTTCGCGTCCTTTGTAACCGTTGGCAAAAGATCCTGAAGCTTCAGCAAAGCAAACTGGTTCTGATGTCCGTTCGACAATGGACCCGCGGTCACCCAAAGGTGGCCGAGGGCCGGCTGCATGACGAGGCTGATCTGATTGTCCACGCGCTGAACGGTGCTCGCGGTCGGATGCTGCGCTTGCCGGCCGCGACGCAAGTCGAATCGATCGCGCAGCGCCTGCTGGGCCTGCGAGACCGTCAGGGGCGACAACCGTTCGCCGCCGAGCAGATCCTTCAAACGGTTCAACCGCAAACGCGAGGGTTCCGGCACCGAACCGTTCCCATCGAATGTGTGTAGAACGCTGTGGTTCGCGGCAACTACGGCCGACGTTGACGGCAGCACTTTCAGGTTGCGGCCGTCGAACTCGACGTAACAAATCCGGTCGGCCGCATGATGGCTGAGGCAGACGCTGAAAGCCGCTCTTCCGTGCGACTTGCGGATGATCTCGACGGCGGCGTCGATATCGACCGCGTTCTCGAGGATGTTCTTCACCAGAATCGTGTGCAGCGTGCCTCGCGCGTAATGGGCTTCGTGCGACGCATCGAGCAACGACGAGGTGCTCACGGCGATGCCGGCAGCGTTGATGCCGTTCAGCCCGCCCAACTGTCCGACCACGCCGAACGTCACATGCGCAATGCCCTTGGCCGGAATGCGGACCTGAACGTTGCGGGCCAGGCAGTCGCGGATGCTCAGGCCCCGCCGCAGGTCTTCGTTGGCCGCATGCAGCAGGCCGTTGCCCGGATTCGACTCGGCCGAGATTGCGAAGTGAAGCCCCCCCGAACCGGCGTCGAGATACAGTCGCAGGTTGTGGGCAATGACGCTCGCGAGCGTCACGCCGGCTCCGTCGGCAATGCCCTTCAGCTCCTCCAAGTCCTGTTCACCAAAATACACGCGTGGTTCCGCCACCGCGGCGTCCAATTCGGCGTGCTGGTCCCACTTGGTACCCACCAGATCGGCGTACCGTCGGAGGATGAGGCGAATCTCGTCGGCGTGTGCGCGGCCGTGTTGTTTCCCCATCTCATAAGGAGTGCCGTTGAGCCGCAATACATTGAGGCCGGGGTGCTCGTGAGCGGCGACATCGGGTTGTTCGACCGGCGTTGCTTCTTTGGCGGTCGCAGCGTCGTGCGTCTGACGCGGCGCCGGCTCAGAGTCGAGAGCGCCCGTGGTTTCGACACAAGCACGGGCAAACAGCAGTTGCTGCAGGCCTTGGCGCTTGCTGTGATCGCATGAAACGAGGGCCGGACCGGCATCGCCGAGCGTTCGCCGATTCAAGCCGGTGAGGACTTGCCGCGGGCCAACTTCGACAAACACGGATGTACCCTCTGCAGCGAGACGTTGGACCAGGTCGGCATAGTGCACCGGCTGCGTCATCTGCACCACGAGGTTGTCGAGGATATCGGCGGGGTCGGCGACGTACCGGTTGGTCACGCTGCTGAGGATGGGAATCCGCGGCGGCTCGATCATGAGATCCGCCAACGCGCGCCCAAACGGTTCCTTGACTTCTTCCATCAACTCGGTGTGGAAGGCGGCGGGAACGTCGAGCAAGAGCGACTTATGGCCTTCGCGGTCGACAATTTTCGCCAGCCGGGCGATCGCGTCTACATCACCCCCCGCGACGGTTTGGTCGGGTGCATTGTAATGAGAAATGAAAACCGCACCGCCGGCCTCTTCGCAGAGCCGGTGCAGGACCTCAGCCGGCGCGCTGGTGGAAAGCAGTGCGCCGTTTGCGTGTTTGCATTGGTCGATAGCAGCGCAGCGAGCACAGGTCGCACGGACAGTCGATTCGAAGTCCCAACATCCGGCCGCATGAAGGGCAACCAACTCACCGAAGCTGTGACCGGCGACCCGGTCGGGTTTCAGTCCCATGGCGGTCGCGGCGGCAAACATGACGGTATCGGCGGCCAATAGTGAAAGCTGCGTCCGCCAGACCTCGTTGCCCGGACGCTCGCCTTCGTCCCAGGTGAGTTCGGCAAACGTCGGCAGCCCGAGCCGCGTGAAGACGTTGTCGACGTCGCGCAGAGCGGCGCGCGCCGGCGGGTATTCGTCGACCAGTTGTTTGAGCATGCCCTCGTACTGCGACCCTTGTCCGGGAAACACAAAGGCAATTCGGGGAGATTGTGGTCCTACCTCTCCCACGAAGATTCCCTTTTCGCCCAACAGCACACGCGCCTCGGGTCGGTCGAGCTGCTTTGCCGCCAGTGCCAACTTTTGCGCGAGCGTCTCGGCACTGTCGCAAACAACCGCCAAGCGATGCTTCTGCTCGGGACGAAAGCTCGACGATGCCGATGCCTCGTACAAGGCGACGGCTTGCGTGGCTGCGTGTGCGGCTTGCTCTTTGAGTGCTGCAACGCTGGCAGCACCGATGCGCGCGATTCGCCACGAATCTGGGGCCGATGCAGCGGCCGCTAGAGTTTCCGCGACGGCTTGACGGCGCGGTGGCGCGCTCTTTTCGCGCGGGACTTTCGTCATGCCCTCGACCACGAGATGATATGCCGTGTTAAATTGAGAATACGAATTAACGCCGGCGATGACGCGGCCGTCCTCGTTGAGCGCCGGCAGGCGAGTCTGTTCCATCGCCGGCCGCAGGACGGACGCGCGCGACGTGACGGACTCAGCGGGCTGTTCCAAGCCCGCGTTCTTGGGCACCGCGACGGCGTTCAGCTCGGCAATCGATTTCATCAGGGCGGCCATACCTGAAACGCCGCCCGTGTACCCGAATTGGCCGGCAACGGCGCCGATAAGCAACGGTGCTTCGCGCGGATCGCGTCCGAACACGTCGGCGACGCCGTCGAATTCCTGCAGATCGTGGCTCGGGACGCCAACGGCGCCCGCTTCGACAAGGGCAACCTCGTTGCTGCTGACATGAGCGTCGGCCAATCCGCGTTCGATCGCAGAGCGGACGCTCTGCTCGAGCGAATCGTTGCGCGCGACGCCGATGCCCCGGATGATGGCATGAATACGGTCGCCGTCGCGCTGGGCGTCGGAGAGCCTCTTGAGGACCACCACGCCGACTCCTTCGCCCGGTTCGCAGCCTGTCGAAGCAGCATCGAAAGGCGCACGCGCCTCGCCGTCGGCTAGAAAGCCATTCTTGGCCATGGCCGCATATGTGGCGCAGGTGAGGGCCGTTTGGCCGGCGGCGCAGAGCATCATGTCGCAATCGCCGGCGCGGAGCAGGTCGATGCACGAATTGAGCGCCGAGAATGCCGACGCGTCGCCGGCGTCGACGGCCACTGCGCCGCCCATCAGGTTGAAGGTCTTGGTGATTCGGGAAGCCAGAGTGCTGGAAGTAAAACTGCCGGTTTCGTCGATGAGTGCCGGCGCGTGCTTGAGCAGCACGTCTTCATATTGCTGATAGACGTGTTCGATCTCCGTGTCCGGGACGCCGCGGCGACGCAGCACCTCCGTCAGCGTCGCCTTGAAGTCCGGCAAACGCAGGCCCATTTGCAGGTTGTCGGTGAACGTGCCGCCGAAAATCGTGCCGACGATCACGCCGGTCCGCAGGTGATCGAACTCCTTGTCCATGTAGCCGGCATCGCGAATCGCCTGGTCGGCGGCGTCGAGCAGCATGAACTGCATCGGGTCGGCGCCGGCGATCTGCTTCGGCGGAACGCGGTGCTTCCTCCAGTCGTACGTGAAATCGGTGACGAACCCCCCGTGACGCAGCGGCACGCGCCACCGTCTTTCCTCGGCGGAATCGACGTCGACAAACTGCGACCACGACGGGTCGGGAATCGAGTGTTTTTGATCTGTGCCGGCGCGCAAAACGTCGAACAACGCATCGATGGTGTGGGCGCCGGCGAAGACGGCCCCCATGCCGATGACGGCAATCGGCTCGTCCAACCTCACTTGGTCGGCCGGCAACGCCGTCTGCGGCGGTGCGATCAGCGAATCGTGCACCGCGGGAGTGTATTCGTCGAGCACGACGTGCACATTGAGCCCGCCGATGCCGAATGTGTTGACTGCGGCCCGTCGCGGCTTTCCAGCGGCCGGCTCGGGCCAGGGGAGCGCCTGCTGCGGAATGTAAAACGGAATGTTCGGCCAGTCGATCTTCTCGTTCAGCGTCGTGACATTGATTTGCGGCGGGATGAAGCCGTGCCGCATTGCCAGCACGGTTTTACACAGGCTGGCTAGGCCCGCCGTTTCGAGCGTGTGACCGACGTTGGCCTTCACACTACCGACGGGGAACTTCATTCCCGGGGGAAGCCGGTCCGCGAAAACCGTCGAGAGTGCGCCGATTTCAGTCGCATCGCCCACCTGCGTCGAAGTGGCGTGCATCTCGATGTACTGCAGGTCTTCGATGGCCACGCCGGGACCGTACGCGCGACGGATGGCTTCGACCTGGCCTTCTTCTCGCGGGGCCCAAAGGCTCTTGCCTTTGCCGTCGGACGAGATGCCCACGCCGCGAATGACCGCCTTGATGTCATCGCCGTCGGCGAGTGCCTTCTCCAGTGTTTTTATGACCAGAGCCACATACCCTTCGGCGGCCACCAGTCCGTCGGCGTTGGTGTCGAAGGGACGCGACAGGGTCGGGGTGACGGACTGCGCCTGCGAAAATAGTATCAGCGTGTCGCAGTGGCAGAGCGATGCTCCGCCGACAATCGCCATGTCGATCTGGCCGAGTTGCAGCGCGCGAACGCCGTGTCCGAGCGCCCGCATGGCGGAGGCACACGCGGCATCGAACGACATCGCGGGCCCGTCGAGCTGCATTCCCTCGGCGACGAGTGCCGCCGCGTGAAAGGCGTTCGCCTGCGTCTCGAACGATTTGTCGTCAGGCGAGAATTCGCCGCGAACCTTCGCGATGATTTCGCCGATGATCGCGTCCTGCTCGTCACGGGGCATGCGTCCGAAGTCGGGGACTTCGCGCAGATACTGTGCCGTCTGCGCCACCTGCCTTGCGAACATCACGTTGCCCGTCAACGCGCAGGGCGGGGTGTGTCCGGTGTAAACGCCGGCGCGGCGAGTTGGTAAATCGAACGGGTCCCATCCGGCATCGCGGCACGCCGCCGCCGCGACCTCAAAGAACGTGAGGTGCACCTGGTGCGCGCGGTCGATCAACTCCTGGGGCAGGGGGTTGACAGTTCGGTCGAACGGATGATGGCTGGCGACGCCGCCGATGGACGTGTACGACTTGGTCCGCTTTCCCTTTTCGGGGTGGTAATGCAGCTCGCGCTTGAAGCGGTCGCGCGGCAGCTCGCCCAAGTCGCTGCGGCCTTCGATCAGCAACTGCCAGAACTGTTCCAGGTCGTCGGCCCCGGGCAACCGGCAGGCCATCCCCACGATGGCAAGAGGCTTATCGGCGAGGTTTTGCATGGTGTATGATCCCAGTCCCCGATGGACCGTTGTGAGATTTCAAGTCGGCATCCTGCGGGAACGATCGTGGCACGGTGTCGGGTTGTGCCACGGGCGGGTTCGGCCCTGAACCCAGCCCCGCGTGCGAAACCAAATCTTGCGTGGCACTTGACTCTTAGCGCGCCGCTTTGCGCGGCACGCCTGCGAGGAAGTTCATCACGTGGCGCAGGGTGGGAAAGTCGTCGAGCGAGAGGTCCTCGGTCACTTGAACCTCGAAATACTCACCCAGCTCGCCGAACAGTTGCGCTTTCTTGATGCTGTCGATGCCGAGGTCGGCTTCGAGGTCGGCGTCGAGCTCGACCATCTCTTCGGGATAGCCGGTTTGCTCGACGACGAAGTTGACCAGGAACGATTCGAGGTCGCCATCGGCTGCAATGGCCGGTTGGGGTGTCGGTGCTTGGGGACGAGGGGGCGCTGACGCGACCGGCGCGGGGGCTGCAGGGGCTACGGCAGCACGAACAACGGGGGGAGCGGCAACGACCGGACGAACCGGAGCGGGGGTGACTGCCGCGGCGGCGGGTTGACCCGCGGCGGAGGCAAGACTGCTTTTTTGCGGAACGCCGTCCAGGAACTGCAATACGTGGCGCAGCGTGGGAAAGTCGTCGAGCGAGAGCTCTTCGGTCACCTGCACTTCGAAGTATTCAGCAAGTTCGCCGAAGAGCTGTGCCTTCTTAATGCTGTCGATTCCCAAATCGGCTTCGAGATCAGCGTCGAGTTCGACCATCTCTTCCGGGTAGCCGGTTTGCTCGACCACGAAATTGATCAGGAACTTCTCCAAGGCCGGTCCGCTCAGGCCAGGCGCGCCAGAGGCTGCCGATGGTGCGGCGACAGGAGCCGGCGCCGCTACAGCGGGCTTTGGAGCCGCGGCGATTGGAGCCTTAACAGCGGGTTGCACGGGGTGGGGCGGCTGAGGTGCTGTGGCGGCTTGCGGTGCTGCGGGACTCGACGTTCCCTTTTGCGGTACGCCATCGAGAAATTTGACCACGTGGCGCAGCGTGGGGAAGTCGTCGAGCGAAAGGTCTTCGGTGACCTGAACCTCGAAGTACTCGCCCAGCTCGCCGAAAAGCTGTGCCTTTTTGATGCTGTCGATGCCGAGGTCCGCTTCAAGGTCGGCGTCGAGCTCGACCATCTCTTCCGGGTAGCCGGTCTGCTCGACGACGAAGTTAATGAGGAATTTCTCCAACGTCGGACCGCTCAAACCTGCGGATGCGGTCGCCGGTGCGGACGCGGGCGCCGTTGGAGCAGCGGCTTGAGGTCGGGCGACAGGGGCCGGGGTGGCCGCTCGGGCCTGCGGAACAGGCCGGACAGGGGACACGGCCGGAGCCGGATTCGCCCGTTGTACGGCATGCGTCCCGTTCCCGCCGCCGTTGGCGCCGGCGGGCGCGCTCTTGGGTGGCATCGGTGCCGCCGAAGCGGCCACGCTCCGGGCGACCGCGACCGGCGCGGCAACGGCCGGCTGCTCATTGGCAGACAACCGCTTCATTTTTTCTTTGCGACGCAACGTCGCATCAAAATGAACGACGGTATGCGACCCACTGCCGTTCGTCGGTGTCCCATCCGACGAAGTGGAAGCATTGATGAGTGAACTCACGTCGTTGCTCCATAAATTCGAGTGATGAAGAATTAGTCCCTGTCTCTCGCCGCGGTTTGGCGGTTCCCAGCCGCCTTAACCCAGCTTTGTGTCAGACCCAGCCTGTTTTTTTGCCGTAGCCACAATATGCCGAAGGGATCACGCGTTTCCATTGCCCACGGCGATGTTTTCCAGCGCTTTTGCCAGTTCCGGCAGCGGTACGCCGTTGCCCTCGATCAGTACGCGCCCCGTTTGGATGGCCGCGTCGACCGTCGATGTTCGTTTTGCAATTCCCTCGAAAGTGCGGCTGTTCAGGTAGAAAGTGGCCGTGCAACGGTCGCTGACGCCCGGTGAAGCGCCCACGATCGCTCCACCTCTCAATGCGAGTTCCCACTGACCGCCTCCTCGACCGTTGACCTGCAGGCCCAAGTACACTTGCCGATCGTCGGTTTGGCCGTTCGAGCCTTCCGCGTGAACGAGATGGGCCACGTGATCGCCGACATTGAGCTCCGGCCTGACGATGGGCGGCACCGGCCAGCCGAAATTCGATTCGATCGCATACCGGCACATCCGCATGATGAGCGCCCGGTCGAGGTCGGGGCAGGGAAGATGCGGCAAAGCGGCTGCTGTGTTCGAATAGTCGAAGTCGGGGTCGTTGCGCCAATACGAGCGGTAGACGGTCATTCCGTCGATAAAGAACTTTTCGAACTCGTCCCAATTGATCGGCGACGTTGACGCTTCCTTGTCGCTGGTGAGCTCAGCGTACTTCAGAAAGGCTTCTTCCATCACGTCTTGCGTCATCTCGACGGCGACGCTTTCCCGCGGGGTGAGGTGATACGTCTTACCGTGATGCTCGGGGTGGGCGTAGATATGCGTCATCGCCGCCGACACCCAATCGACC
>JBBDVZ010000008.1:0-13490 GCA_040903115.1 Planctomycetaceae bacterium | reverse complement strand
GGCGGATTTCGTCTCACACATCCGTCAAATCTTTGGACCGACATCTCTGTGCCATTTTGGTCCATGCCTGAGAATACGGATCATCCAACGCAGAAACCGGAGAAGCTCATCGCCAAGCTCATTCTCGCAAGCTCAAATTGCGGCGATGTTGTTCTTGACCCGTTTCTCGGCTCAGGGACCACATCGGTCGTTGCAAAAAAATTGGGCCGAAAGTTCGTCGGCATCGAAGTCGATGAGTTCTATTGCTGTCTTGCCGAAAAACGGTTGTGCGTTGCAGAGGAAGATACGTCTATCCAAGGTCATAACCAAGGTGTCTTTTGGGAGCGGAACACGCTGGCAGATCAGAAAAAAGGCCCCGCGAACAAACATCGAGCAAGCAGCGTCGATCGCCAACTTCTGTTTGACCCCGAGTAAGTCCCGTGAGAAGCCAGCTCTTTTCCACCGATCGATACAAAAAAGTTGAGCGACAGATCAAGAAATTCTTGAATGAGCAGAAGGAGTTCTTATCCGGCAGCACGGTAAAGAGCACTCGCGCAGTTGGCGACGCAATTCAGGACGTTCTCTCGGAACACTGTCAATCCATCCTCGGCGTGGAGGTGTGTGCCAAATATTCGTCCGGGTTTGCGCGCCGCGCAATGGCTGACTTAGCATTCGAAGACAATGAAGGTTTTTATTACGTCGTGGATGTCAAGACGCATCGGCTGAACACGAAGTTCAACATGCCCAATCTCACGTCAGTTGAACGGTTGGCACGGTTCTACGAAGACGACAAAAATTACTTTGTGGTCCTAATGGTTGTTTACGACATCAAAGGCTTGCAGGCGGTTATTGAACGAGTTCGGTTTGTCCCGATTGAATTCCTGAGTTGGGACTGCCTCACAGTGGGTGCGCTCGGTTGGGGGCAGATTCAGATCGCAAATTCGAACGTCATCAAGATTAATCCGCAGTATTCTCGCAAAAAATGGATGATTGAGCTCTGCGACACGATGTTGAGTTTTTATCCCAAGGAAATCGCCAAGATCGGCAATCGTATTGAGCGATTCAGGAAGATCCGAGGTGAATGGGAGAGGCGTCCCGACTGAGAATCAAACGCTCCCTATTCAGAATTTGGCTGTGGGAACCGCTCGGTCCGTCCGAGCTGTGAAATTAAGATGAGACGCCCGGCGGTTTCCGTACGGGGGAAAGAGTTTCCGGTCGAAGTCCTTAAATGCGCTTTTAATGGTGGCTGGCCGCGTGCGATGCGTTTATCGTTCGCCGGAGTCAGCCAACAACTCGTCCAGATCATCCGGAATCTCGCCGAGGTAGTTTAGCCATTCGGCGTCGCTGATGTCGGCGAGTTCCTCATCGTCGCCCTCGTCTTCGTGGGAGCGTTGTTTGTCGGCGATGGTGCCTTCGGTGAGACTTAACGTGTCTTCGGTCGGCAAAACTTCGTCGCTGATTTCATCCTTGATCTGCTCGACATCGCCGAAGATTTCCAGGAGCGCCTGCGTTTCGGCTGGCGAGACTTCGCCGCTGAACTTCGGTTCTTCGCCGACCCGGGCTTTGTCGGGTTCGGCTGAGGTTTCATAACGGGGTGGCCGCTCCTGCAGATGGACGAAGAAGACTTCGCTGTCGAGCGGTGTCGCGCGACGGCGGCGGGCGGCTTTTTGCAGGCGATGGTCGCTCGAAACGAGCCGAATTTGACGCGGGGCCGAGTGCAGCTCGATCAGCCGCTCGATCACGCTGTCGGCGTCGCCCCCGCGTGCGGCAAACACGATCGACATTTCGTGCAGCTTCGTTCTTTGCGGCGTGTCGTACGGCGCATCGCCGGCGTCGAAAACGATGCTCGTCCGCTCGCGTTCGCCGGGGCTGAGCCGGTACGCGAGAAAGTTCAACAGTTCGTTGCGGGATTTCTCCAGTTCGCCCGGCCCATACGTCCTCCGCGCCATCCCGGCGGCGTGCAACAGGTTGTAGCCGTCAATGATAAAAAACGGTCGGGCCATGCCTGAACGATATGGATGCAGGCCCCCAAGCAGCAAGTCCGCTTCATTCGCGCATCAAACGCACATTGTGACGGCCCCCCCACCCTACCCTCCCCCTCAAGGGGGGAGGGGATTCCGATTTGGCGTCGGTTGGGGTTCAACGGTCGGCCGTGTATCGCACCTGGCCGCTGACGATGACCGTTTGAGCGCGGCCGTGGACGCGCCAGCCGGCGAACGGGGTGTTACGGCCTTTCGAGCGGAAGCGCTGCGGGTCGATCGTCCATTCGACCAGGGGGTCGATGATCGTCACGTCCGCATCGGCGCCTGGCGAGAGAGTTCCCTTGGCGATCTTCAAGACCTCAGCCGGATGTTGAGTGAGCTTGGCGATGAGCTGCGGCCAGCGCAGGTGCCCAGGCTCGATCAACGTTTTGATGCACACCGGCAACAGGGTTTCCAGACCGACGACGCCGAACGGCACCAGGTCCAGCTCGTGGTCTTTCTTTTCGGCGGCATACGGTTGATGGTCCGAGCTGATCACGTCGAGCGTGCCGTCTTTGAGTCCCTGGATGAGCGCCTCAATATGTTCGCTGCTGCGCAGAGGCGGATCAACCTTGTAGTTTGAGTCGAACGTTCGCATCATCTCGTCGGTGAGTGCCAGGTGATGCGGCGTGACCGAAGCCGTGACCTTGACGCCACGCGCCTTGGCCCGGCGAATCATTTCGACGCTGTTGGTGGTCGAGATACACATCAGGTGCAACCGGCCGTGCGTCATCTCGGCCAGCGCGATGTCGCGGTCGACCATAATCTCCTCGGCCGCCGCGGGAATGCCCCTCAGCCCGAGCAGCGTGGAGTAGAATCCCTCGTGCATGACGCCGCCATGGGCAAGCTCGGGCACTTGGGGATGGTTGAAGACGGGGCGGTCGAACATCTTGGTGTATTCGAGCGCGCGGCGCATGATTTCGGCATTGGCGATCGGCTTTTTCGCATCGGTGAAGGCCACGGCGCCTCCCTCCACCAACTGCCCGATCTCGGCCAACTCCTGGCCGTCGTGATTTTTGGTGACCGAGCCCAACGGAAAGACGTGACAATGTGCGGCCCGCTCGGCCTGCAGCAGAATGAACTCGGCCGCAGCCCGGTTATCGACGACGGGAGACGTGTCGGGCATTGCCGCCAGCGACGTAAAGCCGCCGGCGAGTGCCGCGGCGGTTCCGCTGGCCGTCGTCTCGTCTTCTTCGTCACCCGGCTCCCGCAGCGAGACATGCAGGTCGATTAGCCCCGGGCAGACAATCTTGTCGGCAGCGTTGATCACCACGTCGGCATTCGCAACGTGCTGGTCGATGCCAACAACTGCTCCGTTTGCAATCAGCAGATCACCCACGCGATCGACATTCGACCGAGGATCGATGATGCGTCCGCCGCGAATCAACAGCGTGCTCATCGGCGCGGCTCCGTGTGCGGCGCGGTGCGGAAAGGATAAGAAGTGTGCACAGGGTTGATCGCCCCCCCACCCTGACCCTCCCCCACGAGGGGGGAGGGGAGAAAGGCACTCGCTTTGGGACGTTGAAAGAACTTCGGAGCGATCATTTTTTCGCTCCGCTTGCTGGGCTTTTCGCCGCCACTTCTTGTGCGCGCTGGTGCAGCAGGTACAGGCATGCCATGCGGATCACGAGGCCGTTGGTGACCTGATCGAGAATGACCGAATGGCTGCCGTCGGCGACTTCGGCCGTCAGCTCGACGCCGCGGTTGATCGGGCCGGGGGCGAGAATCAGCACGTCGTCCTTCGCCTTGCGGATGCGCTCGCCGTTCATGCCGAACAGGTGGGCGTATTCGCGAATCGAGGGAAAGAACGCGCTGCGCTGCCGCTCGAACTGAATCCGCAGCAGGTTGATGCAATCGGTTTCGCCGAGAATGCGGTCGAGGTTATGCGAAACCTCGACACCCAGCTCTTCGATGCGAGGCGGGATCAACGTCGACGGTCCGCAGACGATGACGCGGGCGCCCAGTTTTGTCAGCCCCCAAATGTTCGAGCGAGCGACCCTGCTATGCAGGATATCGCCGACCAGTGCGACCGTGAGCCCGGCGAGCGAGCCGCGGTGCTCGCGAATCGTGAAGATGTCGAGCAGGGCTTGCGTGGGATGCTCGTGCGTGCCGTCGCCGGCGTTGAGCACACTGGCTTTGAGATGTTTTGACAGCAGATGCGGCGCGCCGGGCGTGCCGTGCCGAACGACCATCTGCTGCACGCCCATCGCCTCGATGTTGCGAGCCGTATCGATGAATGTCTCGCCCTTCGAGAGGCTGCTGGCGGCCGCGGTAAAGTCCATCGTATCGGCGCTCAAACGCTTGGCCGCGAGGCTGAAGCTGGTGCGCGTGCGCGTGGAGGGCTCGAAAAAGAGGTTGGCGACCACCGTGCCGGACAGCGCCGCAAGCTTGGTCTCGCCGGCCGCCGCCAAGCGTTTGAATTCGGCGGCCTGGTTGAGGATCAACGTGATCTCGGCAGCACTCAACTCTTCGAGTCCGAGCAGGTGCTTCTTCGTCCAACGGGAAGCTGATGAGGACTGGCCGCTCACATTTTGACCAAATAGATCGGCGCCGCAATTTGAAGTAGTGTCCCAAAGGATGGGTGCCATGCCCACCGCTTTGGGTGGGCATGTGCTTGCAAACATGGCCACGCAGAGCCGTGGCCATGGCACCCCACCTGTAGTTGTAGTAATCGGGCTTCCGGGCGTACCGCGAGCCGTGACAACACGATTTGGGAAAGACGCAGCAACCCGTTCGCCGCACGCCTCGCAACCAGCACCGATCCTAACAGTCCGCGCGGGCGCGTTCAATGCACGCTGGCCGTTTCCGCATCGGCGGGCACGTTCAACAGCGAGGCATCGATTCCCGGCGGCAGCGACGAGCGTCGCGGACCCTGTGTGGGAACGGCACGCACCGCGGAATTGCGGGGATTTCGGTCGGCAGGCCCGGCGAACTCGAACGGGACGGCGAGAACTCCGTCGAGCACGATTGTGTCGCTGTTCAAAGAGGTGCCGGCTTGTTTCGCGGTGCCGGTCCAGGCTGCCACATTAAAACTGCGGTTCGCGACCGTTCCCTCTCCCCCCACGTCGACGCGAACGTTCGCCGCTTTGATCTCCTGATCTCCCACGAACTGCAACAGGCTCGATCCGTCATTTCCAAAATGAAACACGCTGTCGGTCGATTCGACGGCAATCAGGCCCAGGGGCGTCGAATTGCCCGCGACTCGCACGTCATACAAGCCATCGGCGTCGCGCAGCGTGACCTGTTTCAAATTGGTTTGAAAGCGTTCGTGCGCCTTCGGCGCGTGTGCGAGAACAAGAAACGGACCGCGCCCGACTTTCAGACAATTCACGGCGTGAAGCACTTGTGGGGCCGAATCGAGTTCCACGGCTGGTGCTCCGCCAATGAATGCCGCATTTTGCAACGAAACCTGGCGAGAAGTTTGATCGTTCGCGTTAACAGGCTCCCAATCGATCATGGGTGGCGGTCGCAGTGTCGAGGCAGCCGATTTGCTCACATTGGAGCTTGCTTCCGCTTCGGTGACGAAGCTGCAATTTTCGGCCACGAACGTCTGCGTGCGGACCTTTAGCAGCGGGACGGTTCGACCTTTGGTGCGTTTGTTCGATGCCGCAGCGGGTCTCAAGTTCGGTGAGGACTCCCGCCAGCGGAAATGAACGTTCTGAACCGTGACCTTGAGGCTGGCAATCAGGAACAAAGGTGCGTCTTGGACGATGACGACCGGCCGTCGTTTCGGAGCTCCGCGGATTGTCAGCGAACCCACTGTGTCGATCCGACTGCACGCATAGGGTCCGTCGGAGCTCAGCTCAATCACTCCCTCGGCATCGGGGGCTGGAAGGGAAAGCAGATCATTCGGGGTTGCCGGGCGATTCTCATTCTTGGTCGCGTCAGCGGGAGTGTCCGAGCCATCCCCGCGATTGCGCTCGATTAAGCGCAATGTCATGTCGCGCACGGCCAACGGCAGCGACGTTGCACCTTTGTCGACGAGCGTCAGCGTTGCCCCGGAAAGTACGAAAAGCAGCACGACCAACAATGGCCACTTGCTGCTCGACGGCTCGCGGGCGGCGATCGGCACGCGCGGCGCCGCGGAATTGAACAATGCACTGAATTCGGCCACACGGTTGCGCCCGGAGCGACGGGGCAACTTCGACTGCTGGCGGACCTCGCGAAACGACTGCGGGCGCTCGCTCGGATCCGGACTCGTAAAGACACGAATCGACTCGGCCAGTTGCGCGGGTACGTCGGGAGCAATGTCGCGCACGTCGGCAATCCGGCGCGTCTGGTGGCACGCGAGTTTCGCCAATGGATCGGCCGTCATGAACGGCGGCCGCCCCGCGAGCAGTTGCCATAACAGGCAGCCCAGGGCGTACAAATCCGAAGCCGCCGACGGTGCATTCCCGGTGCCAATCAGCTCGGGGGCGATGCCATCGCAATACTCCGGCGTCATGGTCGAATGAATGCTGAGCTCGGGTTCGACGGCGGCCCGGACGCCAAAGTCGACCAGCACGGCCACTCCTTGAGAGGTAAGCCGCACGTTCGCCAATCGAATGTCGCCGTGGACTAAGCCGCACGGCTCTGCGGCGGCCAGCCCGTCGATGAGTTGTGCGGCTAGTTCCGCGACGATATTCGCCGGAAAGCGTCCTCGTCTCACCAGCAGTTGTGCGAGATTGGCGCCCGGCACGTAACGGCTGACGAGCGCAATTTGCTCGCCGATCGATAGGGCGGTTCGCGGCGGTACAATCGAGGGATGGGCGACCGGTCGGGTGCGCTCGACCAGTTCTTCGAGGCGGGCGAGCGGCGCGGCCGATGAGTCGGCGGGACTCTCGATCAACTTGAGCACACATCGTTCATTGCCGACACGCTGACGGGCGAGAAACGTGTGTGCGCCAGACCGGCCTCCCAGCCTGTCGACCAGTACGCACGGACCGACGCATATTTGTTGCGGATTCGATGAATCGAGAAGTCCGGCCTGAAACGGCGTCAGGCGGCGCGCCTGCAGCAGGGCATCGATCCAGATGGTGTCGAACGCCGGAAGATCGCGGGCCAGGCGCTTGACGCGTCGACGGCATCGGCGGATGTCGGTCGCCGAGCAAAGCTTCAGTCCCAGCAGGGTCTGGACGAGCTGTGAGGACGGGGGTTCGATCAACCGTTGGTCCTCCTTGTCCTGCGCGGGAATGTCGAACGGCAATGCACGAACGAACTCGAAAAACCGCGAACTTATCGCAGAATCAGCCGTCTGCGACAAGCCAAGCTCCTGGGAGATGAAATGTCACAAATTCGTGGAGTCGAAGCGCAGTTTTCGTCGAATTGGGGCTTTTCATTATCCGACGATATTGCAAGAATACGAAAGGATTCGGGTTCGCACTGACTCGCGCGATTTTGCCGGCTGAGGGGGCGCAGCGGGCAGCGCTGGCGGATCGTGGTAGGATGCCGGGCGAGTCGGGAATCCGCGTCGCCGGTGCAAATCGAACGGTCGTGCCCGGGGGGCCGAACGCAAGATTTGACGAACAAAAACTGAATCGCTCATGGAACTCCGAAGCATTTTGACGTCCACCAAGGTGGGTCAAGTCGCGCTGGCCAATCCGCCCAGTTTCGCTCCGTCTGACACGATCGCGGCGGCAGTCGACGGGATGCGGGCACACAGCCACGGCAGCGCCGTGATTTGTTCGGGGCGCAAGCTGCTGGGCATTTTCACCGAGCGTGACCTGCTGCGTTTTATCGCCAGCGGCGGGAACCTCGAGACGCCGCTCGCCGACGTCATGACGGCCGCGCCCAAAACGCTCACTGTCGACGCGACGCTTTTCGACGCCGTCCGGTCGATGGACGAGGGCGGCTATCGGAGAATGCCGGTTGTCGATGCCGGCGGATCGCCCGTGGGCATCATCGACGTCAAGACGATCACCCATTTTCTGGTCGAGCATTTTCCGTCGGCTGTTTACAACCAGGCCTCACACGCGCAGTTACTTGCCAGGCACCCCGAAGGGGCGTGACGGCGCCGGCGCATGAATCATGAATACAGTCATCCCGCCACAGTCTCAACATTTGCAACATCCTGCCCACCTGCCGAATCGCACGCTTGCGGCGTTGCGTTTTATATCAACGAGGAGTTGATGCCCGATGGTGTCCACCGAAGTTGTCGCTGCCCAGGCTACCAACGGAAAACATTCCGAACAGTTGGAAACCGTTGTCATCCGTTTTTGCGGCGATAGCGGCGACGGCATGCAGTTGGTCGGCACGCAATTTACCAACGTGTCGGCGGCGTTCGGCAACGACGTGAGCACGCTTCCCGACTTCCCGGCCGAAATTCGGGCCCCGGCCGGTTCGTTGAGCGGGGTCAGCGGGTTTCAACTTTGCTTTTCCAGCCACGATATTTTTACCCCGGGCGATGAGGTCGACACGCTGGTCGCCATGAACCCCGCTGCGCTCAAGACCAACCTGGGCGATCTGAGACGTGGCGGCACGCTGATCGTCAACGAAGACGCGTTTGAAAAATCGAACCTTGTGAAGGCCGGTTACAGCGCGAACCCCCTGGACGACGCCAACCAATTGGCCGCCTACGACGTGCATCGCGTGCCAATGACGCGACTGACCCGCGATTCGGTCGAAGGGTTGGGGCTCTCGCAGCGCGAGGCCGACCGCTGCAAGAACTTTTTCGCCCTCGGTTTGGTCTACTGGATGTACGACCGCGACCCCACTCCCACCCAGGAATGGGTCAAGATGCAGTTCGCCAAGAACCCTGCGATTGCCGAGGCGAACCTGCGGGCGCTCAAAGGCGGCAGCAACTACGGCTATTCGACCGAAACCTTCAGCGTCCACTACCGCGTCGATCCGGCGAAGCTGCCCACCGGAAAATACCGGAAAATCACCGGCAACGAAGCGTTGGCGTTCGGTCTGGCAACCGCCGCCAAACTGGCCGGCAGGCGACTGCTGTATTCGGGATACCCCATCACGCCTGCCAGCGATATTTTGCATGAGTTGGCGAAGCTCAAGAATTTCGGCGTGATGACTTTCCAGGCCGAAGATGAAATTGCCTCGATGTCGGCGACCGTGGGTGCCGCGTTCGCCGGGCACCTGGCCGTCACCGCTAGCAGCGGTCCCGGCATCTGCCTCAAGGGAGAGGCCATGGGCCTGGGCATGATCACGGAACTGCCCATGGTCATCATCGACGTTCAGCGCGGCGGTCCCAGCACTGGTCTACCGACCAAGACCGAGCAATCCGACCTGCTGTTGGCCATGTACGGGCGAAACGGTGAATCACCCCTGCCGATCGTGGCGGCGGCGACTCCCGGTGATTGCTTTGCGATGGCACAAGAGGCAATGCGGATTGCCGTCGAGTTCATGACGCCCGTCATTTTGCTGTCCGATGGATACATCGCCAACGGCGCCGAGCCGTGGCGGATTCCCAAGCTGTCGGAGCTCAAGCCGATCAAGATCAAGCACCCGACCGAGTCGAACTCGTCCGACGGCTTTTTGCCCTACAAGCGCGATGAACGGCTGGTACGGCCGTGGGCCCTGCTGGGGACGCCGGGACTCGAACATCGGATCGGCGGTCTGGAAAAGTCCGACGTGACCGGGCACGTCGATTACTCGCCGGCCAACCACCAGCACATGACCAAAATCCGTCATGACAAGGTCGCGGGCATCGCCGATTTCATACCCGAGCAGGACGTCGAAGGTCCCGCGTCGGGAGATTTGTTGGTGGTGAGCTGGGGCGGGACGTTTGGTTCCGTCCGCACGGCGGTCAGGCACTGCATCGAGCGGGGTCGGTCGGTCGCGCACGCCCATTTGCGATACCTCAACCCGTTTCCGCGGAACCTGGGCAAGATTCTGTCGAGTTATCGCAAGGTGCTGGTACCCGAATTGAACAACGGCCAGCTTCGCAGCCTGTTGAGAGATCGGTTTCTGGTCGACGCATCCGGCCTGAACAAGGTGCAAGGCAAACCGTTTCTTGTGAGCGAAATCGTGGCTGCGATTGAATCCAAATTTAAGTAGGTAGGACAACAGTTTCCAACTCCGCAGGCCGGCCGGCGTGGGCGACGCGACATTTCGCCCGTCGCCGTACTCCCAGCCGCGGTGAATTGAAAAAAGGCATACGTGGCGATGAGCGTAGAACTCCCTGTATTGACCCCCAAGGATTTCGCGAGCGACCAGGAGATTCGCTGGTGCCCGCGTTGCGGCGACTACTCGATTCTCGCGCAAATGAAGAAGGTGCTTCCCACGCTGGGAATCCCCAAGGAGAAGTTCGTTTTCGTCTCCGGCATCGGCTGCTCGAGCCGCTTTCCGTATTACATGGACACGTACGGCTTCCATGGAATTCACGGCCGGGCTCCCGCCATTGCGACGGGCGTTAAGCTGTGCCGGCCCGACTTGCAGGTGTGGGTGATTACCGGCGACGGCGACGCGCTGTCGATCGGCGGAAACCATCTCATGCACGCCATCCGCCGGAATGTCGACATCAAAATCATCCTGTTCAACAACCGCATCTACGGTTTGACCAAAGGGCAATATTCGCCGACCAGCCCGCTGGGCTCGCGCACCAAGAGCACGCCCTACGGATCGGTCGACAACCCGCTGACGCCGATCTGCGTTGCGATCGGTTCGGAGGCGACGTTTGTGGCCCGGTCGGTCGACGTCGACATCAAGCACCTCACGGCGGTGCTCGAGCGAGCCGCCCATCATCAAGGCACGTCGTTCGTCGAGGTCTACCAGGACTGCAACGTCTTCAACTCCGGCGCTTTTGCATATGCCTCGAAGAAGGAAGACAAGGACGAGCACGTCGTGTATCTCGAGCACGGCAAGCCGCTGATCTTCGGCTCGAAGATGGATCGGGGCATTAGAGTCAACGAGATGAGCCGCCCCGAGATCGTGCAACTGGGTGCCGGCGTCAGCGAGGACGATTTGCTGTTCCACGACGAAAAGGCCGACGAGCCGAGTCTCGCCTTCCTGTTGGCGCGGATGCGGTACCCCGAGTTTCCCGAGCCGATGGGCGTCTTCCGCGACGTCGACAGGCCGATTTACGACGCGGGCGTCAACCGGCAAATGGAAGACGCGGTTGAGAAGAAGGGGGAAGGAGACCTGGTGGCGCTCTTCAACAGCGGAGACACGTGGACGGTTGAGTGAGCGGATGGCCGGGGAGGCTTGCCAATGATTTGTCCGCACTGCGACTGCGATAACATCGACGGAGTCGACGTTTGCGACGACTGCGGCATGCCGCTCGTTGATCTCGACCCCATGGGCAACGAGCTCGAACAGTCCATCACGCGGCACAGCATCGATGTCCTCTGCCCGCGCGATCCCGTGTCGGTCGATCCCTCGACGACGGTGCGCGACGCGATCGCAAAAATGGTCGCCAAGAAAATCGGCTGCTTGCTGGTGGAAGAACGCGATGAGCTTGTCGGTATTTTTTCCGAGCGCGACGTGCTGAACAAAATCGCCAGCGACAACCAAGCCCTCGACCGTCCGGTCGGCGACTTTATGACGCCGTCTCCCGTCTCGATCAGCCGGCAGGATTCCATCGCTTATGCGCTGCACGCGATGAAGCTGGGCGGATACCGGCACGTGCCGGTCGTGAATGCCGCCGGCAGCCCCACCGGCATCATTTCGATCCGCGACATCCTGCGGTTTCTCTGCGTCCGATTTGCCGAAGTGCGGTCGCAGGTTCGCTGAATCGGGTCGTCGTCCGCAAAGTTCAACGGTCATGGCCGACCAGAACATCAAGGTCCTGTTGTGCGGCGACTTTGGCGATTCCGAGATGCAGTCGGCCGTCGCCGTCCTCGTGGCCGCGAATAAACGCTTCGAACTTCGCCGCGCTGACGGACTTGCTGAACCGGCCGGGTTTGCCGACGACGATCGCTGGTCGCCCGACCTGATTCTCATCGCACAGCGCCGCCCTGGTGAGTATCGACCGGCGGACATCCGCATGCTGCAGCAGGCATTCCCGCTCGCTCGCTCTGTTTGCTGCCTGGGCGCCTGGTGCGAGTCGGAGGGCCGCAACAGCGACGATTGGCCTGCCGCCGTGCGAGTCTCCGCCCGCAGCGCCGCGGCGCGAATTCGTCGTGAGCTGGCGGTGCTTGCCGGGCAGCGGCCGCCGTTGCCATTGACTGCGGCCCGCGATGAGATCTTCGCATTCGACTCGCCGGGCGATTGGCCGGTGCGTGACTGTAGTACGCGGGTTGGCGTAATCAGTCCCGACAGGGCACTGCGAGAGTCCCTCGAAGACTTGCTGAAATCGGCCGGTTATTCAATCGTGCGGACCGGTGAAAGTGTCGAAGCACGCGCCGTGGTGTGGGACGTCGACCCCTGGGAAACGCCGCTCGCTGATGAGATCCGCGAATTCTGCAATCGCTCTCCCGATGTGGCAGTCATTGGGCTGATGAGCCTCGGGCATCCGCAGTGCGTTTCCGAGCTGCTCGAATGCGGCGTGCGTGTGATTGTCGCCAAGCTCGCATCGGCCGACGTGTTGCTCGACGCGCTCGAGGCGGCGATTGCGCAAACGGCGAGCGGCAAGCGTCAGCTTGCTGGTTCGCTGGATTCACCTTGCTCGTTCGATCGAGAACCAGCCGGCTGATACCGGCCGCTCGCCCGGTCGATGGGTCTCATTGTGCGTCGGGAATTCGCGCGACTTTGAGATTCCGAAAGTCCAAATTGGTCGTCGGATCGTGGCCCTGCAGGCTCAAATGGCCGGCTTCCAGCCGCGTTCCCTCGCGCGGGTTCTCGTGCGGCGGTCGCTCGTCGCTCCAATCGACGACCTGGTACCCGTCGATCCAGGTTGCAAAGTGTGGGCCGTTGGTGATCAACGTGCCGGTCGTCCACCGCCGGTCGTCGGAGACCACCCAGCGGGCTTTCGTCCGGCGAAAGATGGCGCCCGTGCCGTGATCGATCGGCTGAGAGCGGTCGCCATCCTTAAAGCCGCTATGAATCTGAAACTCGTATCCGTTCGAGGGCGCCTCTGCCGTTCCGGCTTGAGCGCGGACGAAAATGCCGCTGTTGAGCTGGTCGCCGTTGGTCCGAAAATCCGCCTGCAGCACGAAATCTTTGAACGTCTGCTCGGTCTCCAAAAAACCGCGGCCTTTGGTGACATGGATGTTGCGATCGACGACCTTGAACTTGCTCTTCGAACCGGGCACCTCGCGCCATCCGGCAAGGTCGGTGCCGTTAAAAATCGGCTCGGTGCTCAGCGGGAGCAGGCGGATGTCTCGGAATTCGATGCGGCCGGTTTTTGTCTGCAACCCGATGTGCCCGACTTTCCTCGGTTCGGCAGACTGGTCGATAAAATCGCAGATCGGCGAGCCATCGAGCTGCACGATGATGCGAGGTCCTTCGAGGCGGATCTGCAGCTTCTTCCAGTCGCCTTCGCCCGCCACGCCGGCTTCCGCCTTGTGATGGGCGACAATGCTGCCGGTAGGAAAATCGGGGTGCGAGTCGCTGAGATTCATTTCATAGCAGTCGGTCTTCGGGTCTTTGGGCTCGAAGATGGTCCGCAGAAAGATGCCG
>JBBDVZ010000007.1:0-13502 GCA_040903115.1 Planctomycetaceae bacterium | reverse complement strand
CTGAAACGTTCGCAGCGGAACATAGACGTCGCGGTTGAAGTCCTGCCCGGAGAGGCTGCCGCCGATGGCCGCCGAAGCGACGCGATCTTTTGTCACGCCGACCACCGTGTAGTAGTTCTCCCCCACCCGGACCGCCTTGTCGAGCGGATCCTCGTAGCGAAACAACTCCTCGGCCACTTCGTGCGCAATCACCGCCACGTTGAGCATTCTGGCCTGGTCGCGCTCGGTGATGAACCGCCCCGCCGCGAGCTCGAGGTGATTGACGTCGATGTAATCGGCCGTGCATCCCACCAGCCGGCCGTTCATCACTTCCTGCGAAAAGCGCACTTCTTTGGTGCTTTCACGGATGGGGATAAAGCGCACGATGGTGGGTATGTTCTCCAACAGTTCCAGATCGGAGCGCAGCAGCCCGTACCGCAAGACGTAACTGTTGCCGGTGCCCCCGGTCGTCGCGGAGTTGTCGGGGGGCTTGACGCTGCGGACGATGATATTCGTCGCGCCCAGGCCCAGCACCTGTTTTTCGGCCTGCGCACTGGCGCCTTCGCCAATGGCGAGCATGGCGATCACCGAAAACACGCCGAACACAATACCCAGCGTGGTCAGCGCGGAGCGCAGCTTGTGCAGCAACACGCTTTTGAGCGCCAGCTGAATCGTGTTGAAGAATTTCGTGGAGAACATATGCGGGAAATCCGAAGCACAAAATCCGAATGTCGAAAGAAGCACGAAGCTCGAAATCCGAATGACGAAAATCGTGCGGGCACCGGCTTAGTGCTTCGTGCTTCGGAATTCCTTTGACTTCGGCGAGCTCGACTCGACTGAGCTCGCCGAAGTCAGTCGAGCCGTCATTCGGATTTCGTGCTTCGTCATTCCAATAAACCGATCAACGGCATTTCGACGCGAGCCATTACCCGCCATTCGCCGTGATCGCGTCAATCAGCCCGTCCTTCATGTGAATTTGCCGCTTGGCTTTTTGGGCGACGTCGGGCTCGTGCGTGACCATGATGATGGTCCGCCCCTGGCGGTTGAGACCGTGGAGCAGGCGCATGATCTCTTCGCCCGTCGCGGAGTCGAGGTTACCGGTCGGCTCGTCGGCAAGGATGATCTGCGGATCGTTGACCAGCGCGCGGGCGATGGCGACGCGCTGCTGCTGACCGCCGGAGAGCTCGTAAGGTCGGTGCGTCAGCCGGTCGCCGAGACCGACCAGCTCGGCCAGGTCGAGGCAATGTTCGCGGTCGCGCTGGGTGATCGACGATGCCCCCGGACGGTAGTGCAGCGGGACCTCGATGTTCTCCAGGACCGTGTATTGCGGGATGAGGTTGTACGACTGAAAGATGAATCCGATCATCTGGTTTCGGATCATCGACAAGTCGTCGTCGCTCAGCTGCGAGACGTCGTGTCCGCCGAGAATGTACGATCCCGAAGTCGGCCGGTCGAGCGCGCCCAGCAGGTTCAGCAGCGTGCTCTTCCCGCTGCCCGAGGCCCCCATGATGGCCACGAAGTCGCCTTCAGGAAACTGTGCCGACACGCCCCGCAGCGCTTTGACGACGACCGTGCCCAAGTCATAAAACTTGCACAACTGTTCGATTTCGGCGGCGACTTTCATTGCGGAGCGCCTCCGGCCGCGCCCCCTTCGCCTCCTGGCCGGCGCATCGCCCCCATCTTCGACAGTTCGCCTTTGTCGAGGAAGCCGTCCTTGTTGGCGTCGAGGCGATCGAAGAATGGCTGCATGCGCTCGTTGGTTTCGTCCTTGCTCAGCTTGCCGTCGCCATTTTTGTCGCCTTCTTTGATCATGGCGCTGGGATCGCGCGGGCGTCGCTCCCGCCGGCCTTCTCCGCGACCCTCGCCTTTGCGTCCTTCGCCCTTAGCACCCTCGCCGCCTCGCCCCTCTTCCCGCGACTGACGACCGGGGCCGCTTTCGGCTGCGTCGACCTTTGCGGGGGCCGCCGGAGCTGCCGGGTTTGCCGCCTTCGATGGATCGCCGGATTCGGTCGCCTCACCGTCCACTGCGGCGGGAACAGGCACATCGATTGGGTTCGAGACCCCCAACTGCAAGGCAAGGTCGGCCAGTTCATCGCTAAAGGCAGTGCGCGGGTTCATCACCACCTGCTCTCGCTCGGAAAGCCCTTGGGTGATTTCGATCGACTTGGTGCTCGACTGTCCGATCTCGACTTCGCGTCGAGCGGCAGCTCCATTGGCCACGACGTACGCGTACCGTTTGGGACCGACGCTCACAACCGCCTGCACCGGCACTTGCAGAACATTCTCACGCTGTTCGGCCACGATTTCGATGTTGGCCGTCAGACCCGGCTTGAGTTTCGAAACACGCTCCGGACTCTCGGTGAGACGCACGACGGCCGCATACTGCCGCAAATCGGGCGTACGATAATCGGGCGACAGGGGAACCGACGAAATGAAGTCGACGATGCCACGATAGATTTCGTCGCCCGCCGCGTCGACGTGCACGATTACGGGCATGCCCTTGCTCACAAGGCCGATGCGGGACTCGTGAATTTTCGCCTCGACCTTCATCTGCGACAGGTCGGGCAGCTTGAGAATTTCCTGCAATTGGCGGACGCTGGCCCCTTCTTCAATCGCCTGCCCCTCGTTGCGGCGGCTGCGCTGGCTGGGATAGACCACCTCGCCGGGTTGCGGAGCATAGAGCTTGCACGCCGCAATCTGCTCGCTGAGCTTGGTGGCTTTTTCTGTTTCCACGAGGTGGGCTAGTTCGCGCGCCTGCAACTCGGCATTGAACTGGTCGAGCGACGCGTCCCCCTGCAGTTTCACACGGTTCTGTTCGCGCTTGGCTTCCTCGACCTTTTCTTTCAACTCGGCGTGCGTGCGCACAAATTCGTAATCGCGCAGCACCCTGAGGGCTTCTTCCGCCTTGTTGCGGTTGATTTCCGCCTTTTTGACGGCGATGCGGTTGGCTTCCAGCTCCTGCTGCGTCTTGTAGCCCTTTTTGGCGATCCGCTTGGAGAACTCGTACGTGTCCTTGGCACGGATCAGCTCTTCCTCGGCAAGCTGCAGTTCGCCGTCTTTCTCGTTCAACAACTTCGATTTGTCGCCCTTCTCGAACTTGTTGAGATCGAGCTCTGCCAACTGAAAAAGCAGATTTGCGGCGGCAATATCGCTGGCGTTCTGCTCTTCCTGAATTTGGACGTTCTTGCGCGCCTTTTCCAGGTCGGCGGTGGCCTGCGTCAGCTTGATCTGCTGCTCCTTCTGCTTGTCGACCAGCGTCGATGAATCCAGCTCGCAGACAAGTTGTCCCGCGTGCACCTGCGTGCCTTCGGGAACGATGAAGATGATCGTCGTCGTCCCCTCGACGCCGCTGGTGATTGTCGCACTTTTGAGGCTGTCGAGCTGTCCGCGCTCACTGACGACGATGCGGAAAGGGCCCTTCTTCACCGTTTCGGTCACCAGATGCGACGCGTCGGCCGAACCGCCGGTAAAGCTCAAATTGACCAGCCAGCCGCCGCCCCCGACCACGACCAGCACGATTGCCAAAATCACGAACATTCCGCGGCGACTGGTTGTCTTAGCCGCACGGCTCGGAGCGGTCGCCTCTTGCACATGCGCGGTGAGATGCCCGTTTTCAGGGACGCTCGACGATTCGGCACCCCGGGGCGCCTGCGCGGAGCGACTGAGGCTGGGGCTGGTCGCCCCGTTCCCGTCGATCACCGTTTCCGGATCCAGGCCCAAATCCGGCGTCACCGATCGGTCGCGACGCGGCGGGCTGCCGGAGCTCGGCTGGTTGCTGATAGACGTCATCGTTCCAAATCCCCCGATCATCGATCTCCATCAGACCCATGTCTCGATGGATGTTAAGTCGGTTCTGTTCGTATTGAACCCAGATACGGATCAAACTGTTCTGCTGAGAAAGCACACTATCGAGTGCCTCGAGGATATTCAGGCCGGTATTGTCGGTTTGGCGGGACTGCTGGGCCTCTTCGGGAGAGACCGGTCGGCTGGCCTGCTCGACGTTAAAATCGAGCTGTAATGCGGCACTTCGCACACCTTGTCGCGCCGTCTCGAGGTTGTCGCGCAACACGTCGAGCTGACGCCAACTCTGCCGGATGTCGAGCTTTACGTTGTCTTCGGATGCCATATAGTCGCGGCGAACCCGCTGATAGTCAACCAAGGCGGCCCGGTACGCATTGCGTTCCAAGGCCTGGTCCAAGGGTGCGGTGAACCGCAAACCCGCGCGGAAATTGCTCTCATCTCCGCGAAAATCGAAGGGGCGCGTTCCCCGCGGCGTGCGAATGTCGCCCTCGACCACCACGTCCAACCCGGCCTGCAACGCATTGGCCGCCACTTCGACCTTTCGTCGGGCATCCATCACCTGCGCACGGCTGTTCATCAAGTCGACGCGGTTCTCCAAACCCGCCGAAGTCGCCGCCTGCAGCGACATATTAAACGGCTGAAGCGTGATCAATTCGACCCGTTGTCCAACCTGGATCGCCTGCAGGCCCTGCGAGATTTTCAGCAACTGTTCCTGCCGCGAATCGATGTCTTCCCTCAGGCGTTTTTTTTGCTTGAGGGTGAGATCCTTGTTACCCGCCAGCTCGATCAAGCGTTTCAAACCGTCAGTGACAATCGAGAATTCGTTTTTGAGGCCCGTGAACAGCCGCAGATCGCGTTCGACGTCGGCGGCCACTCGTTCGCGGTTGACAATCTGTCCCCGTGCCGTGCGTTGGCCTTCGAGCCTCGACTGCAACTGGTTGACGTCGATGTCGGTAATGCGGAAGCCGTCGCGATATAGCTTGTCGGCCAAGCGCGAGAGATTGGCCAGCACGGCGCGGGTTTGCTCGACGTCGGGATTCTCCTCATCGATCTTCCCCCATTCCTCGACGAAGTCCTTGATTTGCTTGCTCACCGTCTGTAACCGCGGATCGATCAATTCAAACTGTCGGAGCATGCCGTCGTCGATCGACACTTCCATGTCGGGAGGCAATCCGAGCAGGAATTTGAAGTTATCCAACAGATCCTGAAACCCGCGCTGGGCGTTGCGCAGCTCGATGCGCGAATCGGCCAGCCTTGTTTCGAGCTGCGCGACCGTCAGCGTCCTGATTTCCGCCCGCACGATGGCAATCAACTGATCGATGGCAGCCACGTAAGCCGGATCGTTGCTGAGCGCCCGGACCCGCTTCTCTTCTTCGTCGTTCATCAAGCCGCGCCAATAAATGCGAATTTCCGGCGGCGGGATGTTTGGGGCGTTGGGTTGCGCGTTATCCGGCGGGGCGTTGTTGGGGGCGCCGTTGTTGGGCGCGTTTTTGTTTTCTTCCCCGGTTCCTTCGCGGCCGATGCGCAAGCGGTCGGCGAGGTCCGCGGGAATTTGAAGGCCTTCCGGAATTCGTTCGAGGCGCTCCGAGATTTCGCTCGGCCGTTGCTGGTCGAGAATTCGAATTAGCGCCAATTGTTCTTCAAGCTGCTCGACGTTGTTTCGCTGGTTCCGCACGTTTTGAAGCTGCGCGAGCAGTCCGAGAAAGCCTCGCCCCTGGCCGCCGACGACGTCGGTGAAAAACTGCTGGCGGAATCGGACAAGGTCGCGCGCCTGATACAAAACGTTGCGTTCCTGTTGCGTGAGGGCCTCCAACACCACCTTGCGGCCGGCCCCAAACAACAACGGTTGTACCAACGAATACGAAATCACGCTGGCCGTGCTTGTCGTGTTGGGCCCCTGGAACATCCAGATGGTGTTGTTGGCCAGCTCGACAATCCATTGGCCGCCGGTCGGCAACAAGCGGCTGATGCCGAAACGCTGGTTGAGCTCCAGCGAGTTCTCGCCGTCGGGGACCGTGGTGTGCGTCAAGTCGGCCGACGGCTCGCCACCGCCAAGTCCCAGGTACCGCACGTCAAATTGAAACCGCTCGAACGTCAACTCCAATGCCGCCAGGTACAAATCCTCGATGGCCGTCTGGTACTCGCGGCTATGAATGTTCGACAGCTCGATCGACTGAGCGAGCGTCAGTTTTTCGATCTTCGGCACCGGACCGACGACGTTCCCTTCGGCATCGACCGATTCCGGCGTGATGCCGAAGGCCTCCAGCCAGCACGGGTTCTCAATGCTCATCGCGGTGCCGAGCTTGTGCCAGTTCTTGTAGCCCTTCATGCCGTACACGCAGTGCATGTACTCATTGGCGGCGGGATCGTCGAGCGGCAGCGGCGGCTTGTCGGGATCATACGGATCGCAAAACCGGCTGCGCGGATCGGGCGTCAGATCCAACCGCGGCAAATCCCACCGCGGGTCGAGCGTCTTCGCATCGAGCAGATGGTACACGTCCTTGTCGGCCTGAAGTCTCCAAAAAGTGCGCGAGCAACCAGTCGATGCGAGACACAACAAGATTCCGCACGCCGCAGCAAGCAACACACGCTGGGTGCCATGCCCACAGCTTTGGGTGGGCATGCGTTTGAAGACATGGCCACGCAGGGCCGACTTCGGCGAGCTCAGTCGAGGCGTGGCCATGGCACCCGCCGATCTTTGCAGCCTGAAAGGCTGCAACAAATCAGCCCAGGGCAACGCCCTGGGTTCATGTCGTTCCGCGATGCCTTTGCCCTGAAGGGGCAAAACCTTCGCTTGGTGAAGTCGTACCATTTTGATTGAGCGTCTTGATTTCGCGTCGAGTTGTGTGTTGATTGTTCATGCGGCCGGCGAAACGTCGCGCGGCGATGCAGACGCGGGTTCCGTTATTGGCAAGAACGTCGTGTCGCCAATCGCCGTCGAGAGTTCAGTGAGAAGTGCCGCCAGCGCGAGCTGCTTCTCTTCTTCGAGCACTCGCCGAATCGAATCAATGAGGATTTGGTAATCGCGTCGGGCCGATTCGAGTGCGGCACGGCCGTCCTCGGTCAGCACGAGGCGGCGGCGGCGGCGGTCGGAAGGCGCGCGCAGCCGATACAACAGCCGGTCGCCGCGCATGCGATCGATCAGCGTGCTGACGCTCGACTCCGACTGCGCGATCTCAGCCGCCAGCTCGGCCTGCGAACAGCCGCCCCGGTTCTCGGTGTCTCGCACCATCTTCAAAACGGCCAGTCGCACGTCGTTCAAGTTGTGCGGCTCGAGCCGTTCGTTGAGCAGCTTGCGGATTTGCTGCGCAGCGTGCAGCAGATCGCAAACGACGTCGGGCGATTCTTTCGGCGCGCGTGAGTCTGCTATCGGAGCACACAGCCCATCGAGCGATCCGCTCGGGGGAATAGCGTTCACAATGCCAGTCCGAACAAGAAATGTCAGGAAATGCGATAGAAATGACGAACGGACGGCGAAAGACTGCTTCGCCTATTAACCATTCGGATCCCAATGGTCCGCGCCTTAAGTGTTTTCGAAAAAGATTTGAAAGGCCCACGAATTTCACGAATCTCACAAAGTAGCAGGCACACTCCGTGTGCCGTCCGCCAGGCGAAGTCGTGAGTCGCTCAAAGGCTACGGCACGGCGGAGCGTGCCTGCTACATTCCCCTAATCTCACGAACGGGGATTCTAAATTCGTGTCATTCGTGCAATTCGTGGGCCTTCTGATTTAGAGAAAGAGCGGCCGTACTGGCGGCGCTTCCGTGCGAATGCGTAGACTGGGAAACGCAGCAATTGAGTTGTTCGGAAGGCAACTTTTGAAACCAGGTGCCCCAAAACTATGCGACGCGCTAACACGTTGATTGGGTCGTTTGTTCTCACTTCTGTCTTTGTCGCAACCGTTGCGCGTGGCAACGAAAATCGACCGCCCAATATTGTGATCATCTTCGCCGACGATCTGGGATACGGCGACCTCGGCTGCTTCGGGCATCCGACCATCAATACGCCAAACCTCGACCGGATGGCCGCTGAAGGAATGAAGTTCACGCAGTTCTATTCGGCGGCCCCCGTCTGCACGCCTTCGCGGGCGGCACTATTGACCGGGCGGCTGCCCATTCGCAATGGCATGTGCAGCGACAAGCGCAGCGTGCTGTTCCCCGACTCGGGAGGCGGCCTGCCCGCTGCGGAAATCACGCTGGCGGAGATCCTCAAGGAACGCGGCTACGCGACGGCGTGCGTCGGCAAGTGGCATCTTGGACATTTGCCGCAGTTCTTGCCCACCACTCAGGGGTTCGACAGCTATTTCGGCATCCCCTATTCGAACGACATGGACCGCGTAGCCGACGCCAAGTTGGGGCGAGCGATTTTCCGCGACCCGCAGATCGAATCGTTTAACGTTCCGCTCATGCGCAACAACGAAGTCGTCGAGCGCCCCGCCGATCAGCACACCATCACGCGGCGCTACACCGAAGAGGCGCTCTCGTTCATCGAGCAAAATGCGCAACGGCCTTTCTTTTTGTACCTTCCTTATAACCTGCCTCACGTGCCGCTCTTCAGATCGCCCGAGTTTGCCGGCCGCAGCGCCCGCGGCCTGTATGGAGACGTGGTCGAGGAGATCGACTGGAGCGTCGGCCAGGTGCTTGCCAAGCTGCGCGCGCTGAAGATGGCCGGCGACACGCTGGTCTTCTTTACCAGCGACAACGGCCCGTGGTTGACGTTCGACGAACACGGCGGATCGGCGGGTCTGCTGCGCGAAGGCAAAGGCAGCACGTGGGAAGGCGGAATGCGCGAGCCGGCCATCGCCTGGTGGCCCGGAAACGTACCCGCCGGAGCCGTCACGAAGGAACTCGCATCGACGATGGACCTCTTTACGACGGCTGTAATGCTTGCGGGCGCCGACGTCCCCGCCGACCGAATCATCGACGGCGTCGATCTGCGAACGGTGCTCTCGGGCGAAGGAACCAGCCCGCGAAAGACAATGTTCTATTACCGCGGCGCCACGCTGTTTGCCGTTCGCAAAGGCCCGTGGAAGGCCCACTTCATCACGCAGCCCTCATACAACCCCGAAAAGCCCAAACAGCACGACCCGCCGCTGTTGTTCCAACTCGAGAACGACCCGTCGGAAAAATACGACGTTGCGAAAGACCACGCGGACGTCATCGCCGACATCCGCGCCGAGGTGAAGCAACATCAAGAGAAGTTGGTGGCTCCGCCGTCGCAGTTGGAGGTACCGCTCAAGCCGTGAGCGCGGTTGGCGAGCGGCCGGTGTGAGCCGGCTGGTTGATCGGAAAAACCAGCCGGCTTACGCCGGCCGCTCGCCTACTCGTGCCGCAGCGCGACAATCGGGCTGATGCGCGCCGCACGGCGGGCGGGTAAAACGCCGGCCAGCGTTGTCACGAGCGCCGAAAACGCCGGGACGACGAAGGCGAGCCAGTACGGAAAGAAGATCACCCGCTCGCCGGCAAAGGCTGGACTCAAGCGGCGATCGAGGATCGACCGCGCGTACGCATCGAGAGGAAACGACGCCAGCCAGCCAATGAGGACCGCGACGGCGGCCCCCAACAGGCCGATCAGGGCGCTCTCGAATAAAAACAAAAGCAGGATGTGCCCGTCGCGCGCGCCGACGGCTTTCATCACGCCGATTTCGTGGGTTCGCTCGACGACGCTCATCACCATCGTGTTGGTGATGCCCAAGGCCGACACGAACAGCGCGACCACCGCCAACGCCGACAGCACCCACGTGACCGTTGCGACCTGCGACTGGATCATCTCGACAAAATCGAGCAGCGACCGCGTCCGCAAGTCCATGTCTTGAATCTGCGACATGACGGCTTTGAGATTGTCCTCGCTATCGACAATCACGGTCGCGTCGGAGTAACCGTTTTCCGCCCGACACGGCAGCCGCAGCAACAAATCGGCCGCCGCCTGGTACGGAAATACGATGAGGGAATCGCCGGGTGCCTGGGGTCGAGACGCCAGGCTCGCCCCCAGATTTCTCAAACTGGCGAACGAGAGCGTCATCATTTGGCGCTGGCATCTATGTGCAATCGCTTGATCTATCTCGTTCCCAAGCTCTGCTTGGGAACGCACTGCCTGGAAGCTCCGCTTCCCGTCTCCAAGTCATTCGAAGCAGAGCTTCGAGAAAGTGGGTTCCCAAGCGGAGCTTGGGAACCAGGGTCACTACAAACCATTCACCACCCGCGCCCGCGCCGGTGAATCGGCGACCTCGTCGATCACGACGCGGAGAGCACTTTGCTGTACGCTTCCACCCGCCCCCGTTGGTGCCGCCGCGCGCTGCCGCTTGTCGACGCGGAACGTCAGCGTATGCAACCCGCGGGAGACGTCGATCACGGTCTCTTCCTTCACAGGCGCCGGCTGGTCGTCGATCCACAGCGTCAGCCCTTTGGCGCTGTTAATGCGCAGCAGGATCTTTCCCGGCGTGCCCACGTCGATGCGGCCGCGGATCAACGCGACGTCGCCGCCTCCCATGTCGCTGTCGGACAGATCGCCCGAGACGCGGCTGTAGACGTTCTTCCATTTCAGGTCGTCGCGCGAGGCGACAGCGGTCGTTAAATCAGCGGCGGCCATCGAGGCCCATTGAGGCGGAACCGACTCGAGCGCGCGCCACGTGCGAATCACCGGAAGGTTGCGGGTGGCGTACGGACCCGGACGGCCGAGCTCGCGGATGAAGCGGACGAGATCGATAAATTCGGCCCGCGTCATGTTATCGACGAGCCCTTTGGGCATGACCGATTGCGCAGGCGCCGTCTCCTCAATCGTGTCGGCCGGAATGCGGCGGAGCTCGCGCGTGGTGGCATCGAGAATGGTCAGCTCCTGCGGCGTTTGCCCCCGCAATATGCCGTTGTAAACCTTTCCCTCGTTGGTCAGCACCGTGACGGCGGCAAAGCCCTCGCGAATCGCCTTGTTGGGGTCCAGCACGGCCTGAAGCAGATAATCCAAGGGCGAGCTGGCTCCCAAACCCTCGAGGTCGGGGCCGATCGGCGCTCCGGCTCCGGCGACGGCATGACACGAGAGACACGCCAAGTCGGTGCGACGAAACACGTCTTCGCCCCGCGCGGGATCGCCGGCCGACTCGACTTCCGCCATCAACGTTTTGATGTCTTCCTGCATCAATTCCGCGGTGAGCGCGCCTTTGCCGACGGTGCTGCTCAACAGCGCGATCAATGCGGGATGCTGTTGACCCGTGGCATTCATATGACGCAGCGCCAGCTTGGCGGTATCGGGATGCAGCTTGGCTTTCGCCAGCGTCCCGGCAACGAGATCGGCCCCTCCCTTGCGGGCCAGCAGCGCATCCAACACCAACCCGGGATCGACCGACTGCGGCGGCAGCGAGAACAGCTCGGCAATTTGGCCGGCCGCGATTTTGGGGTCGGCACCAGCCAACGCGGCCGTCGCAAGGTAGCGCACTTCGACCGGATGATCGGCCGACGCCAGCGCGGTCAGCGTCGCCAGGCTGTCGTTTCCGCCGAGGTCAGCCAGCGACTCGATGGCCGCACGGCGAATTGGCAATGCCACGGTGTCATCGACGGCAAATCGCGTGACGTCGGTTCTCAGCGGCTCGATGCGCCACGCGCCTGCCAGGCGCATGGCCCCGCTGCGCACGGCCGGGTGCTCGTCGTCAATCAGTTTGCGTAGAACGCCGACGTCGACTTTCGGCCTGATGCCACGCTCATGCGCTGCAACCACCAGCGCCTCGAGCAGCCTTGCATGCACCTGCGGATCGTAGCCCCCGCCCCCGCCCCCGGTCGCCCCCGCTTCGAGCAGCTTGCGGACGTCGTCGCTGGAAAAAATCTGAGCCAGCTCGCTCTCGTTGCCCAAGCGCGTGATCGCCGTGAGCACCCCCTCGCGGCGCGCACGATCAACCTGTCCGCCCTGCAGCAGCTTGAGCAGGATGGCGACGGCATCTTTGGCATCGGCCGCGGAAAGTGCCGCCTGAACGCGATTGGCATCGCCGCCGAAATCGATCTTGACCGCTTGCAGCGCCGGCAGCCAACGATCTTTGAGCGCAATGGCCGTGTGCTTGAACGAATAGTTGAGGTACCGATCCATGGGCTGATCGGTGACGCGTGCCGCCAGTTCCATCGAGCGAGGCTCGGGGATGTAACTCAATGCGCACAGCGCTTCGAGCCGCACGCGGGGATACGGGTCGTCGACGGCGCGTGCCAGATGCTCGATCGCATTCGGAAACTGCGGAAGCCAGTACCGCAGCACGCGAACGGCGGCAGCTCGCGCGCGAGGCTCTTTCGCTTGCAGCAACTCGGCCAGCAATGCCGGCTCGACGACGTCGATTGTCTGGTAGACCCACAACGCTTCCAAGCGAAAGCGATCGTAGTCGGGATCGGCTTGATCGAGCCGCGCGAGATATCCTTTGAGCGCCTCGGCGACGGCCTTCGGCTCGCGTTCATAAAGCAGCCTGCGGCTCTTTTCGCGAACGAACGCTTCGGGCGACTTCAGGTTCTCGACGAGCTGGTCGATCGATTGCTTGTGCAGCTTGGGGTTGGGCAGCGTCTTGCGGCCCTTTTGCGTGATCCGCCAAATACGTCCGTTGAGGTGATCGCGCCGCGGGTCGCGAAACTCGTACTGCATGTGGCCGATGAGCGTCTGAAAGAAGTCGGCGATGTAAATCGCGCCGTCCGGCCCCAATTGAACTTCGACCGGGCGAAACTCGGGCGCGTCCGAGACGATCAACAAGGGTTGCATTTCCTTGGTCGAGTAGCCCGCGCCGTCGTCGCTGAAGTCATACAGGTTGACGGTCTTGTTCTTGAACGCGTTGAGGACCATCTTGCCCTGGTAGTTCTCGCTGAAGTGCGTGCTGTAAATAAACCGATTGCCGCACGACTTCGGCGCGGCCGTGTCGGGCACGCGTTCCTCCGGATGCGATGAGACCGTTCCGGGCGTGAGATACCAGATGCCCCCTTGCGGCCCTTCGGTCAGGAAACTCTGCCCCCACTTGTCGAACGCGTGACCCCAGGGATTGGTGGCGGTGCCGACGTTGAACAGATCGAGCTTGAGCTTTCGCGGCGAGAACTCGAACACGCCGCCGTTGTCGAGACGAACCAATCCGTGCGGCGTTTCGACCTGCGTGTGCAAAAAGATGCCCGATTCGAAATACAGATGACCGCCCGGTCCCCACACAAAGGCGCTGATGGCGTGATGGCTGTCTTCGGTGCCGAAGCCGCTGAGCAGCACGCGCCGCGTGTCGGCCTTGAGATCGCCGTCTTCGTCCTTGAGGAACAGCAAGTCGGGCTGATTGGCGACGTAAACTCCGCCGTCGCCCAATTCCAGCCCGGTGGGCACGTAGAGCTTATCGTAGAAGATGGAGCACTTATCCGCGCGGCCGTCTTCATCGGTGTCTTCCAAGACGCTGATGAAATCGGTCTGATCCTGTCCGGGAAGGACGTGCGGGTACATGGGCGAGTTGATCACCCACAACCGGCCTTGCGCGTCCCAGGTCATGGAAATCGGGTTCACCACCCACGGCGAAGCGGCAAACAGGTTCACCTCGAAATCGGGATGCACCTGGAACGTGGCGAGCTCGACCTGCGGGTCCTGCTGGATGTTTTGCGGATAAGTCTGCTGCAGCTTGGCGTAGAGCTCTTCCGGTGTGGGTTGTGCTGCTGCCGGAGACGCGAGAACAATCAGCGCGAGAACCGCGATTGCGAGTGACGAGGGGAGACGAACGTAGGGTGGGTGAAACCCACC
>JBBDVZ010000006.1:0-13550 GCA_040903115.1 Planctomycetaceae bacterium | reverse complement strand
TCCCTCGCCGTTGGCCGACCTGCCGATCCAGTACGCCGATTTCGCGGTCTGGCAGCGAGACCGGCTGCAGGGAGACGTGCTAGAAGGGCTGCGCCGCTACTGGCGCGAACAATTGAACGGCCTGCCGACACTCGAATTGCCCATTGATCGGCCGCGTCCCCAGGTGCGGACGACGTTCGGAGCCCATTGCGAACGGCAATTGTCGAGCCAGTTAAGCCACGCGGTCAGACAACTGCGCAACGCGGAAGGGGCGACGACTTTCATGACCCTGTTGGCGGCATTTCAACTGCTGCTGCATCGTTATAGCGGCCAGGACGACTTTGCAATCGGCACACCGGTGGCCGGCCGCCTGCGGCCGGAAACCGAGGGCCTGATCGGCTATTTCATCAATGATCTCGTGCTCCGCGCGGACGTTTCCGGCGACCCCTCGTTCCGCCAACTGCTGGGCCGGGCTCGCGAAACCGTATTGCAGGCATTCAGCCATCAAGAACTGCCTTTCATGCATCTCGTTCGAGAATTAAATCCAGCCCGCAGCCCGAATCGCCATCCGCTGATTCAGGTGGAACTGGTTCTCCAAAACACGCCATCCGCCTCGAAAGACCTGCCGGGGATTGAGTGGGGCGAAGTTGGCAGCGAGACGAGGGCCGGCGCCGCGGACCTCGATCTGAGCATGATCGCCCGCGAGGACGAACAGGGCATCCACTTGCTGTTGTCGTACCGCACAGATCTCTTCGACGAGGCGACCATTCGGTTGATGTTGGAGCACATGCAAGCGCTGTTGGAGGCCGTGGTCGCCGATCCTGACCAGCGCCTCTCGCAACTGTTATCACAGGCTTTGCCTCAGTTGCCCGATCGAAGGTCGAGCCGCAAATCATCGCCGGCCCGCGCTTCATCCGCGAAAGCAAAAACGCCCTATGTGGCTCCTCGAACCGATATGGAGCGCGAACTGGCGGCGATTTGGGAAGGGATACTAAAGGTTGATCGCGTCGGAGTGCATGATGACTTCTTTGAACTGGGCGGCTATTCGCTGCTGGCGGTGCAAGTGATGGCGCGAGCCTGCACGTTGCTGAACCGTGAGTTGCCGTTCGCTGTCATCTTCGCATCGCCGACGGTCGCTACGTTGGCAGAACGTGTCGAGGCCGCCAGGCATTGCGAGTCCAGCCGCGCGCCCGAAGAAGGGCCTGTCGTCGCAGAGGTCGCCTCTGATTCCTTCCGACCAACAACCGGGAACAGACAGTCGCTGGTGCCTCTGCGGTCT
This sequence comes from Planctomycetaceae bacterium, assembly GCA_040903115.1. Lineage (GTDB taxonomy): Bacteria > Planctomycetota > Planctomycetia > Planctomycetales > Planctomycetaceae > JBBDVZ01. The sequence continues at coordinate 12,292 of JBBDVZ010000006.1, read as the reverse complement.
GGTGCATCGACAACTCCTGTGTTCTGCATTCACGGCCTCGGCGGGCACGTCGCCGGCTTCCTGTCGCTGGCGAGTAGTCTGACGGAAGCGCGACCGGTTTACGGGCTGCAAGGACAAGGGCTGGAGGCCGGCCAGCAGCCTCACGACCGAATTGAAGCGATGGCCGCGTCCTACTTAAACGAGATCCGGAGAGTCCAGCCCCGCGGACCCTACCTGCTAGTGGGCTGGTCGATGGGTGGTTTGATCGCGATGGAAGCGGCGCAGCAACTCGCCGCAATTCGCGAGCACGTTGCACTGGTGGCGATGTTGGACACCTATCTCTCAATCCCGAATGATGCGAATCTGGATCCCGACGATCAGTCGGTCATCCGGTGGATCGCTCCGCAACTGAACCTTTGTGCCAGGGAACTGAAGGAGTTGCCGTTGGACCGGCAATGGGAACGGATTGCGGAGCAAGCGGAACTGGCACAAGGAGACGGAGTGGCCGACATCCGGCGTTTGGCGGCTGTGTGCAAGGCACATCTCGCTGCTGCCGCACGCTACCAACCCCAGCCCTATCTGGGCCGCGCAGTCCTGTTGCAGGCCGACGCGGGACGCGTGGGATTGGAGCGGTGTTGGAAGGAGCTATGTCCTCGGCTGAGCGTGGAACGAGTGCCCGGCAATCACTATTCCATGCTGCGCAAACCCCAGGTGGACGAAGTGGTGAAACGTCTGAGCCGTTATCTTGCAGATGCAGTTCACGTCGATGCACTGGTGACGAACCGATGAAACTGATTTTCTTTCTGCTGCGGACTTCCTGGCCTGTCGCATTGTTGTCGGCCGTGGTGGGCGGCATCAGCGGCGCCGCGAGCGTGGCAGTGGTCGTCATGATACTCCGGACGGTGGCGGATCCGGATGGCTCGACGGCGGCATTGATCGGTCTTTTTGCGGCCCTGTGCGCGGTCGTGCTCCTGACGCGTATCGTTTCTCAACTTTTGATCTGCCGGCTCACGCAGACGTCGCTTATGAACTTGCAGATGGGGCTTTGCCGGCGCATTCTCGACTCGCCGGTTAAACATCTCGAAGAGATCGGCTCGTCGCGCATGTTGGCGTCGCTGACCGACGACGTAGGCATCATCTCGCAAACCATGCGCGGCGTGCCGGCCTTGGGCGTCAACTTCGTCATTCTCGCTTGCGGTGCGGCCTATTTGGCTTCACTTTCTTTCACCCTGTTCCTGGCCGCCGTTGGCTTTTGCGTGCTCGGCGTGGCCAGCTACTGGTATTCCTCCAAGTGGGCACAGCGGTACACCGACCGGGCCCGGGAAGAGCGCAACGTCCTGCAACAGCGCGTGCAGGAGTTAATTGAAGGCGTCAAGGAGCTGAAAATGCACCACGCGCGCCGTCACGAGTTCGTCGAGGACGTGCTCCTCGCGACGGAGACGTCGGCGCGCCGGAGCCAATTCATCGGCGATAGCGTGCAGGACGCGGCGGTTAGCTGGGGGCGTTTGATGTTTTTCTTCGCCATTGGCCTGCTGTTGTTTGTATGGCCTAGAATCAGCCACGTCGACACAGCCACGCTGAACGGCTATGTGCTGATCATCTTGTACCTCATGTCGCCGCTGGAACAAATTATGGGCTGGCTGCCGTATATGAATTGGGCGGCGGCAGCGGTCAGGCAGATTGAACGATTGGGGCTAATGCTCGATCAGAATGAACCGAAAACGACAGCGCCGGCCCTGGTGCGGCATTGGGAGCAAATCGAGTTCGTGGGCGTAACGCACGCCTATCGCCGCCAGGGACAGCCGCATGGCTTCACGCTCGGCCCGGTCAACCTCACGCTGACTCCCGGCGAGATTGTGTTTGTGACCGGGGGTAACGGCAGCGGCAAGACCACGTTGGTCAAGCTGATCACGGGCCTGTATCAGCCCGAGAGCGGCGAAATGTATTGGGATGGACAGTTGATTTCCGCCGACAGCCGCGAGGCCTACCGACAACTATTCTCCGTGGTGTTCGACGACGCGGTGGTCTTCGACAGCCTGTGGGGGATAGATGCCGCCGACCGCGACCAGCGCGCCCAGGAGTATCTCCGCCAGTTTGAACTGGATCACGTTGTCGCCGTAACGCACGGCGAATTCTCCACAACCTCACTTTCGCGGGGCCAGCGCAAGCGATTGGCCTTACTGACGGCCTACCTGGAGAATCGGCCGATTTACATATTTGACGAATGGGCAGCCGACCAGGATCCGGCATTCCGCAGGACGTTCTACCTCCGTTTGCTGCCGGAGTTGAAACGCCGCGGAAAGACCGTGGTCGCAATCACCCATGACGACCGCTACTTCGCCAGCGCCGACCGCATCTTCAAGCTCGAGGAAGGGAAAGTGATCGAGTCGTTTTACCACGAGGCGCCGCAGGAAGCGCAATTAGAAATGTTGTGAACAACAAATCGTCGGAGGAAACACAATGAAGATCATCGTATGCATTCTTGTCGGAGCTGTGGTTGCGGGCGCTGCTGCGTCCCAATCTTTGCGAGAGCGTTTCGCGGGCCACTGGAGCGACCGCTTTAGCGACCAGCCGAAGTTTCGAACCATGTCTGTCATGCGCGGCGATTTGTTCGTCGGCGTGACCTCAACGGGTACCGTCGAGCCAGTGCAAATCATCGACGTCGGCGCGCAGATCGTCGGCAGCGTCAAGAGCTTCGGTCCCGATTCCGAACGACCGGGCAAGACGATCGACTACCGGTCGCGGGTCAAAGAGGGGGACGTGTTGGCGCAGTTAGATGACTTGCCGCACCGCGCCGAGCTGGACAAGGCAGGCGCCAATCTGCAGCTTGCCGAAGCCGAACTCAACCAGTCCCGCGCTAGAAACAAACAGATGGAACGGGCCTTCCATCGCGCCACCGAGTTGCGCGACGTCGATCCTGAGGCGGAATACGAAAAGGCCGAGGCGGCAAACGACATGGCCAAGGCGGAGGTGGCGATGGCCGAGGCGAAGGTGGAACAGGCGAAGATCGCCAAGAAGCAGGCGGACATCCATTTGGGGTACACCGTCATCCGCTCGCCGGTCGATGGCGTGGTGATCGACCGCCGTGTCAACGTCGGCCAGACGGTGGTTGCAGGAATGAACGCACCCAGCCTGTTTTTGCTGGCCAAGGACTTGAGCCAAATGCTGGTGTGGGCTGCCGTGAACGAGGCCGATATCGCCAGCATTCACGTCGGGCAGGCCGTCACTTTTACCGTCGACGCCTACGACGGCCGGACCTTCTCCGGCAAGGCGTCGCAGATTCGACTCAACGCCAGTCTGCAGCAGAACGTCGTCACCTACGGCGTCATCGTCGAGGTCGACAATGCGGGCGGCGAGCTTTTGCCGTACATGACCGCGAAACTCCAGTTCGAGCTGGCTCGGCGCCAAAACGCCGTCCTGGTGCCCAATCAGGCATTGCGCTGGCAGCCGGCGCTAGCGCAGATTTTACCCACGGCCCGGAAAGAGTTGAAGACTCCGCAAACCACAGAAACGAGGCAGGCAAAGCACGACGACGGTTCCACGAAAGATGCCGAGCCGAAAGTGGATCTCGGTTCGCCCACTGTGTGGAAGGTGGCTGAAGACGGATTGGTGCGCCCGGTTCCTGTTAAGGTTGGCCTGTCCGATGGAGTGGTCACCGAGATCCTCGGCGGTGAGCTGGAGGTCGGCGACGCCGTCGTCACCAACATTCTGCGAAAAGCGGAGCCCGATTTCGTATCCAGCTTCGTCGACCCAGTGACGGAGAGCGAGGAGTAGTCCCGCTCGCACGGAGTGGCCCAGAACGAACGTGGAAGAGAATGCGATGCTCCTCATTGATACAACCGTCCAACCGAGCGGAATTCAAGGATTGGGCTGTTTCGCCAACGAACCGATCGCACGCGGCCGACGAATCTGGGTCTTTGAGCGGAAGATCGACCTGATCATCAGAGAATCCGAAGTCTTCACGCTTCCCAAGCCCATTCAACGGTCGCTTTTTAACTCCTGCTATGTGGCCATGGTCAGGCGCAGGAGGTGCCTGATCGTCTGCGGCGATAACGCGCGATTCATGAACCATTCCGACAACCCGAACACCGTGGATAACGTCGCTTGTCGAGATATCGAAATAGGAGAAGAAGTGACGTGTGACTACACGTCGTATGACTTGGACACCAGCGCAAAGCTGAGTGGCAAGTATGCGACCGCGACAACATCTGCGCTGCAACCGTCGGAACCCGCACCGGGGTCGCAACAGTCTCTGGCCTCCGTGCGAAGCGGGATCTCGCGCGCCGAAGGGACGTTAGGCATCTCGTAGCTTTCGCTGCATGTCAGTGGGATGGTACCTCAATTACTCCGGAACTCCAAACTCGCGCCGCATAAGCTGAATCAAATACGTTGCCAGCCGTGGCTCGCCGCTGGCGAAGAACTAACGACCGACGATCGTGCGCTGTCGTGAGCGCACGATGCAAAGTAGTGACCGGCACAGCAGCAACACGGAATATCAACCATGTCTCGTATCGAACTTCGGCACATCGACAAGACCTACCACCTGGGCGACGTCGATTTGCCCGTGCTAAAGGACGTTTCGTTATCGATCGAATCGGGAGAGTTCGTCGCATTGATGGGCGCTTCCGGCTCGGGCAAGACCTCGCTGATGAATCTGCTCGGCTGTCTCGACCGACCCAGCCGCGGCTCCTATCACCTCGGCGGAATCGAGGTCACGCGGCTGTCACGAACGCAACTCGCGCTTTTACGCAGTCGCTGCATTGGCTTTGTCTTCCAAAGTTTCAATCTCCTCCCGCGCGCAACGGCCTTGGAGAACGTGCGCATGCCGGCCGCTTACGCGGCCGAAAAGGCGTCGCGCCGCCGCGTGAAGCAGCGGAGTCGAGAGCTGTTGACGACTGTCGGCCTGGAATCGCGTATCAATCACTCGCCGGCAAAGCTATCGGGCGGAGAGCAACAGCGGGTGGCAATCGCCCGAGCGCTGGTGAACCAACCCTCGCTACTTCTCGCTGACGAGCCGACGGGAAATCTGGATTCGCGGACCGGCCAGGAGATCCTGCAGCTCTTTCGCCGGCTTAACGCGGAAAAGGGAATCACCGTGGTGCTGGTCACCCACGACTCCGACGTGGCTCGCCACGCCGACCGCGTCATACGCATTGCCGACGGCCGCATTGTCGAGGACTCGGCCGGGCCGCGAATCGCTGGGGCGACAACCGCTTCCCCCCCGGCCGTTCTGCCGCGACGACGCGCGCGGAATAGCCCGTTTTTGGCCTTGGGAGCGATACGCTTCGCCTTCCAGGCGCTGCGGCGCAACGTGATGCGCAGTATGTTGACGATGCTGGGCGTGATTATCGGCGTCGCCGCCGTCATTGCCATGATGGAAATCAGTCGAGGCGCCTCCGTGGCCATCGAAACATCGGTCGCCAGACTGGGCGCAAACACCTTGTCGATCTATCCCGGTGCTCCGCAGCGCGGGGCCGCGCGCGTTGGCAAAATGCCTGAGATCGTTACCCCCGAGGATGCCGAAGCCATCCAGCGCGAATCCGCCGAGGTGGTCTGCACCGCGCCGATTGTCGAAGCGTGGGGGCAGGTGGTCTACGGCAACCGCAGTTGGATCCCTATCGAAATCACAGGAACGACGTCGGCCTTTCTCGAAGTGCGCAATTGGAACGACTTGGATATGGGCCGCCCATTTAACACGCGCGAAGTTCTTAGTGGAAGCAAAGTCTGCCTGATTGGGAAGACCCTCGTGCGCGAGTTGTTTCAATCCCGCTACCCGATCGGCGAAGAAGTTCGCGTGAACAACGTGCCATTCACGGTGATCGGCGTTCTGAGCGAAAAGGGCGCCAGCCTGTTGGGCGTCGACCAGGATGACATCCTCTTGGCGCCGTGGACTACCGTCAAATACCGCATCACCGGGGGCAACACGGACACCTGGGCGGCGAAGGACCCAAGCCGCTCACTACCGGGCCTTTCAATGGCCGAGCGCTTCCCCGGAATCCCTCACGGGGTGCGCAACCAGAGCGTTGACAAGATCCTCGTCAAGGCGGCTTCGCCGGACGCCGTCCCGAGAGTGACCGACGAGATCACCCGCTTGCTGCGCGACCGGCATCGCCTGACCGCCAATGAGGTCGACTTCCGCATCTATGATGTGGCCGAAGTCTCCGACGCCCTGAAGCGAACGATCTACATGCTTTCCAGGCTGGGGATGTCGATCGCCACCATTTCCCTGATCGTCGGCGGCGTGGGGATTATGAACATCATGCTCGTGTCGGTGACCGAACGGACCCGCGAGATTGGCTTGCGGATGGCCGTGGGCGCCAACGCCAAAGACATCTTGCGGCAGTTTCTGGTGGAGTCGGTCGTGCTGTGCCTGGTGGGAGGACTCATCGGAATTCTGGCGGGTCGAGCGGGCTCGTGGTTCGCGGGAAACGTGGCGGGCTGGCCGACCGAAGCTTCACCCACGGCCGCCGCGCTGGCCGTCGCGGTCTCGGTGACCGTCGGCATCACATTCGGCTACTATCCCGCCTGGAAGGCGTCGCGGCTGAACCCGATCGATGCCCTGCGTTATGAATGAATTAATCAAGCCTTAGATTTCTTGACGCCGCTTTTCGGAATCGTCTGCGGTGATTTACGCTCAGTGCGGCAGACCTGTCAGGGGCAGTTGTGCCCGCCATCCGGTAATGGGTAAATCGCTTCGAGCCGAGGATGTTTTCAATGATTACAAGCCGTCTTCGCACAATGGCAACGCAATATTTTCCGAATTTGCTCAACGGCCGGAAAGCACTGCAGGCGGATGAATGCAAGAATCTGAACGAGACGCTTGTGGAAATTCCGCTCGATCACAATCGGTACAGTACGACCGATGAGTTCTCGTTCGTGCTGAAACCGTCCAGCTTAAGCGGCATAGGCGTCTTCTCAACACATGGCATTGCCAAGGGAACTCGTTTGGCTTTGTTTCCAAATTTGAAAACACGTTTCTTCTCGAACAAGCAAATCGGCCGTGACCCAAGGCTCAAGTCGTTTTGTCAGGTCTACGGAGTAGAGACCAGAAATGGAAGTCGGGTCGCACGTAACTTTTGCTACATGCAGGTGGGTTGGTATCTCAACCACTCCGAAGCGCCCAACGCTCATCATGAATGCTATAGGTACTTCGCGAGCCGCGACATCGACGCAAATGAGGAAATCACAATCGACTATCGTCTGCTGTGCAAGTGACTTGCGACAGCCGTTGAAATAAGTCAAGTCCGGCGGGCTGAGATAGTGCCGGCACGCTGTGCTCTGATTCCACAAGAGCGCCGATGAATAGTATCGAATTGAACGGAGACGCGTTCCGGCACGACACACAGATGACCCGGCGGGAATGCCGCGAGTTCAAACGGATCGCCAAACGCAAACACCATCACGCTACATATGTTGCAAATGCTCACATCCTCGGGCGCTCCGGTTGCTCAAAGGCTGTCTGAAGACAGGCTCCATGCTTGCCTCTGTTTCGCAATGGGTTGCGAACTGCGGATCATCCGCCGAGCGCGCATCGCCAGTTTTCAGCATGAGCTCGAGACCGTACATGTCGCGTTATCGAATAACGATCAGCAGCCGCAGCAAATCGAGTTGTTCGTCCGCATCTATCGGGGCCAGATTTGCTGGTGCGATGTCGCTCGTTGTGACCTGCCGGAACGCGAATGGGCGGCATGGCGGATTGCCCAGCGCGCGGGAATTCCGTTGCCGCATACCTATTGGCACGGATGGTTTGACGACGTGGCTGTGGCCGTCCAACAAAAGATGCCGGATAAGACCCTATGGCAAGTCCGCAATCCCTTGTTGATCCGACAGAGCAGCGAATTGTTGGCGACCTTACACAAGGCACATGTGAACGAAAAAGATCGCGCCCCTCTTGCCGATATGTGTCTGTCTTCTGTCCTCGAACGGCTAAATGAATGTGCGGCGGAATCGCGCGACGATCTGTCAATTCGCTCTGTGCGATTCCTGCGCACTCGGTCTGCCGATATCCAAGAACGTCCGGCGGTTTTTCTCCACGGCGACTATCATCCAGGCAACTTGTTCGCCGACGGACGGCGGCTCACGGCCGTTATCGACTGGGAGGACAGTTCCTGCGGTGATCCTCGTTTCGACCTAGCCACAATGGATACGTACCTGCGACGGTGTCACGGATTGGGCGGATGGTTGCGCCGCAAAGAAACGAACCGCCTCGCTGACCTGTTCCTGGAGTCTTACCGGGACGTCACCGGCTGGAACGTGGGGCCGTTGCAGTTTTGGAAGCGCCTGCTCGACGTGGGGTCCGTCGTCGTTGCCAGGTGGATCAAACATCGTGCCAAACTCGGGTTGCCTTATCCGCGCACCGAACCGAGGATTTGGTATCGCGTTGGCAATGAAGCCGAAAATCGAGTTCGACGCTGGGCGGACTCCACTTAGACTTTCAACCCAGTGGTCGCACGAAATGCTCTCATTGAATTCCAGCGATCTCGATAGCAACTGTCGCTGTCAGGCCGAGCTCGGGAATTGCAAAAAGCCACAACGTATGGCAGGCGGGTGAATTGCAGTTCGGCTGAGTTTTCTGACCGTACGAGATCCCACATCGAACCGAACCGGACCATTTCACCAACCGCGGCGCCAGTGTTTATCGTCACACTCGTGGACACGATGTCCGCAGTACTTCTGCCAATATCGCGAACGGCATTAACGTAAATCACGACGCCGATGACGGAGCCGCGCTCTCCTGCAAGGAAGTTCTTGCGACGCGACTCTGTCCGGGGTATCTCTGGAAGCCAGAGATTTCTTTCTGTCCCGTCCCCTTCTTCCAGATTGAGTTGGCCAGCGAAGGCAGGCCATGTCCGACAATTCCCGAATCGATAAACTCCTGGATCGCTGGGAAGATGCCCGCGCACGCGGGGAACCACTCACTCCCGAAGAGCTCTGCACCGATTCTCCGGAACTGCTCGAGGACATTCGGCAGCTGATCGACGCACAGCAGGTGGTCGAAAGACAGCTGCGAATGACAGGTGCCGGTCAACCCGCTGAGAAATTCGGCATCCAGCCGCGGCCCGAGAAGCGTTCTGAGACGCCTGCTGCTAGCGGCCGCGCGACCACAAATGTCTCCCTGCAGTCGACGGTGATTGCCGGCAGCCAGGCCGACGGGGAAGACAGTATCTCACTCGATGGGCCGGCCGTCATGGGCGATGCGGCGGTCGACGAACCCCGACACTTTCAGCCGCGACGGTTTGGTATCTATGAGCTTCTGGAGGAAATCGCGCGGGGTGGAATGGGGGTCGTCTATAGGGCGCGGCAGGACGCCCCCCACCGGATCGTCGCGCTCAAGATGATTCTGGCGGGAGAATTGGCCGGCGCGGCCGAGGTGAAACGCTTCCGGACCGAGGCGGAAGCGGCGGCGACGCTGGAACATCCCTGCATCGTCCCGATCTTCGAGGTGGGGGAGCAGGAAGGCCGCCATTTTTTCGCGATGGGGTTCGTCGACGGGTCCAATCTCATGGATCGCGTCCGGCGAGGAGTGTTTGCCCCCAGGGAAGCGGCCCAATTGATGAGGCAGGTGGCCGAGGCCGTGCAGTACGCGCATGCCCGTGGCATCGTCCACCGGGATCTGAAGCCGCAGAACATTCTTCTGACCTCTAACGGGCAGCCCCGGATCACCGACTTCGGGCTGGCCAAGCGCCCGAAGGGACGGACGAACTAACAGCTACCGGGCAGATTCTCGGGACGCCCAGTTACATGGCTCCCGAGCAGGCGCAGGGCAAGACCCGGGAAATCGGGCCACTGACCGACGTTTATGCGCTAGGAGCCGTTCTTTACTGTCTGGTGACGGGGCGTGCGCCGTTTCGGGCGGAGACGGCCATCGAGACGCTACGGCAGGTGACAACGAACGAACCGACGTCCCCGCGGCTGGTCAACAGCGCCGTCGACAAGGATCTGGAGACGATCATTCTCAAGTGCCTGCAGAAGGATCCGTTGAAACGCTATGCGTCGGCTGCGGAACTGGCGGAAGACCTGGGCCGGTTTCTCGACAGAAGGCCCATTGACGCGCGCCCCGTGGGGGCAACCGAACGAGCCTGGTGCTGGTGTCGTAGAAACCCTGCGGTGGCCTCTCTGGTGGCAGCCGTGTTAGTTCTGCTCCCGGCGGGGGCAATCACATCGACCTGGTTCGCGGTCAAAGCAAATTGGGAAGCCGAACAACGCAAATCGGCTGAAATGCTGCGACAGGTGAATGAGTTCTACGCGGGTGTCAGCCAAGTGCGCGAAGCAGCTGCAAATCCGACTCTTGGCTGGACGTGGAAGGCGACCAACGAGCTTCGGAAGGCGGCGATGCTCAAAGTCGAGAGCGAACGTTCGGAAGAACTACCGATTCTGGCGGCGGATCTCGCGCAGCGGCCCGATCTGAGGCGCGTCGCGACCTTTGGGGAGAAGATCATCGTCGGCGCTCTCGCGTTTTCTCCTGACGGCACACGGCTTGCCATCGGAGAACGCTTGAACGGTATTGGCTGCACGGTTGAGATCTGGTCGGTTGCAGGTCGCGAACGACTTCGCAAATTGACGTTTCCCACTCTCGGTACAAATATCAGGCATCTGGTTCAGGGCCAGTGGGTGAGGAACCTTGATTCGGTTGAAATCCTCGCGTGGAGCCCTGATGGCCGCTGGCTCGTCGGCGGGACGCGTTGGGGGAAGCTCGGCCGCTGGGACATGGATCACGCACGAACCACGGCGACGGTCTGGGATGCGCACGAGGAAGGAATCCATAATCTCGGCTATTCACCCGACGGGCGGACTATCTACAGCAGCGCGCAACGCTTGAAGCGTTGGGACGTTGCCGACAACTGGAAAGAGATTCCGACACCGGACAATCTGTATAAACAGTTCTCAATTTCTCCTGATCGCGGATGGCTCGCCGTCTCGGATTGGACCGGGACAGACAAACCGGGTCAGCTGACCATGCTAGATTCGAAGCTGAACGTCATCCCGAGTTGGCCGGCCGGATTGCAAGGGGAGTATCCCGCGTTCAGTCCGGACGGTCGGTTCGTGGCGCTGAGCCACCGGAGCAGCATCTATCTTCGTGAAGCCCGTACCGGTGCGGAGATCTTCAGTTGGGATCTCAAGGATATGGAGGGGCATTTTTACCTCCGCGAAGGCCTGAAGTTTTCCGCGGACGGTTCGACACTTGTGGGACTTGATGATCGCTGGCGTTTGCACTTTTGGAGCGTGGGCTCCGGTCTCGAAACAATGCCCGCTCTCACAAGCGCCGCGGATGATCCAACATTTGCCGTCAATCCCAATGGAGGCTGGCTGGCGTTCGCTTCGGCCGAGGGCTCCCGTCACACGGCGCTCTATGAATGGAAGCAGCCCTCCGCATCGTTCACGCTTCCGCAGATCGGCACTGTTCGCGGTCTCGATTTCTCGCTTGACGGTCAGTCGCTCGTCGTCGCCACTAACACCGTCTTGCCCGAGCGCAGTCAACAATGGAGTCAATGCGTCGAGTGGAATATCGCCGCGCGCAAGCTCGTGAAAGAGACTCGCGTCACGTACCGCGACTCACGGAATGTCGGCGAGTTGTCGATGACGGCTTGCCACCCGAATGGAGATCGAATTGCCTGGTACACGGAAAGGTGTGGCGTGATGGTCTCTCCGGCACACGGGCATTCTGGACACGCGGGCATCGTCCATTATCCAGGCATGAGCGCGCCGGTGGAGATCGAACCCGCCCGATTCGCGCGGTGTGAGCGCTCGCACGGCGCGACGATTCGTCACGATCCGACCGCCACAGGCGAACAAGCGGCCGTCGTGGAAGGTGACGCCGCTCCCGGCGATCGCATCCTTGCTCTCCCCCTTAAGGAAGTCCCGCTCGAGAAAACTGCCGATACCGAAGGCGCATTCGTGATTGCCTCGGCGAAAGTGCCCGAAACTCAGCCGCTCGGCGCAATTCTCGAATTCGGCTCATTCAACGCTGGGCCGAACGGCAAGATCTCGAAGGGCGAGGCCCGCATCGCCGAGATTGCGGACGGCGATTTTCATTGGTACGCCCTCGACAGTTTTCGAAAAGAGGAACCTGACCGGGGGATGAAATATGTTTATCTGAAGACACATAGTGAAAACGGCCCGTCGACGTCGCTCATTCTGAATCGGGTCCTCATGGTGCCGCTGGAAAAAGAGGGGTCTAGGCCCGAAGTTCCCAATTGGATGTTGCCAGTGTTGATGGGAACCGCTCTCCCGTTGCCAAAGCAAACCTCGGGGTCCGAACTCCCCCTTGTATGTTGCAACAGGCATCATCGCTAGGTCAGATGGAGACAGCCGT
>JBBDVZ010000005.1:0-13571 GCA_040903115.1 Planctomycetaceae bacterium | reverse complement strand
AGGCGATGCGGTGCGTTGGAACTTCCGCCACGATGACATCGGGCGGAGACTCGGAGGAGCAGGCACGCGTCGTCGGCGAGGTCGCAAGCAAGATATTTGGCGAGAGTATTTCCGTTTCTACCGTCATCGGCGAGACGCTGAGGCGTTCTACGGCTGAATGCGACTTCGCGAGCGAATCGGAGTTGTTAATTCGCTCGCTTGAGGTTTACCGTGAGCTCAAGAGCCGTCATGCTCAACTGCGCAGCGAGGTTCAAGCATCGATTGCATCCGCCGAACGCGGTGAGGTAACACCGCTGGATATCGCGGAACTTAAGGCTGCTTTGCGATAGTGGCCTGAATAAAAAAACCTTCCGGCTGCCGGCGATCTCATGCATGATGTGCCCGATTCGCTACCTACCGGTGTGGAAAGTCGCCCCGGACTGTTGCGGGTCCTCGGGCCGGGGATGGCGATTGCCATTGTGGTCGGCAATGTGATCGGCTCGGGCATTTATGCGAAACCGGGCCGAATTGCCGCCGATGCGGGCGACGTGCGGCTCGTGCTTGTCGCGTGGGTCGGCGGTGGCATCATTTGCCTGTTCGGCGCGCTCTGCTTTGCCGAGCTGGCGGTGATGATGCCTCGCGCCGGCGGAATGTACGTCTATCTGCGCGAGGCTTACGGCCGTCCTGTCGCCTTCTTGTTCGGGTGGAGCGACTTTTTGTTCGGGCGGCCCGCTTCGATCGGCGCGCTCGCGTCCATGTTCATCGCTTCGCTGGCGCGCGCGTCGGGTTGGCAGTTGGGCTTGTGGCCGCAAGTGGCGTTGGCCGCGACGCTCATCGGCTTGATGGCGTGGGTGAACGTGATGGGCGTCATCTGGGGCGGCCGCATGCAGGGGGCGACGACGCTGGTGAAGGCCGGCTTTCTCGCGGCGGTCGCCGCCCTGCCGTTTGTGATGCATCTGCTGGGAAAGGCGACGATTTCGGCCGCGAACTTCTCGACGACCGTCGAGCCTTTGCAGCCGACGCTGGCCGCCCAATTCGCAGTTGTCTTACTGGCAGTGATGTGGGCCTACAACGGCTGGCACGACGTCACCCCCGTCGCTGAAGAGGTGCGAAACCCGCAGCGCAACGTGCCGCTGGCGCTGTTGGCCGGGATCGGCCTGTTGATCGTGCTTTACGTTTCGGCCAACGTGGCGTATCACGCCGTCTTGCCGATGGACGCGATGAAGCAGTCGGGCGACCACGCGGCAGAGGCGATGGTCAGCGTGCTGGCGGGACCGATCGGCGGGACCGTGATGTCGGTCGGCATCATGCTGAGCACGTTCGGAGCCATCAACAGCAACATGCTTTTGGGTCCGCGCGTCACGTTCGCGATGGGCCGCGACGACGTCTTCTTGCGTTTCCTGGGGCGCGTGCACGTCAATTACCGCACGCCGGCCATCGCGATTGTCGTTCAGGCGATGATGTCGATATCGCTGTTTGTGGCGTCGGCCTTCCTGGTGAATTGGAGCGCCTCGCTACGGGAGACGAGCGTCTTCGACCTGCTGACAAATTATGTGACGTTCTCGGCCAGCCTGTTTTACCTGCTCGCGGTCGCGGCGGTGTTCGTGCTGCGCGCGAAGCATCCCGAGTGGGAGCGTCCGTATCGGACGATCGGCTATCCGCTGGTGCCGGCGGGCTATATCGCGTTTTACTTGTGGTTTCTGTATTACGTGTACGCGGGCCAGCCGCTCGAAGCGCGCACGGGTCTCGCCCTGATCGCCGCCGGCATACCCGTGTACTACATCTACCGCGCCTGGGCGAAGCGCAACCCGCAAACGTGAACCCCCCTCCCTCTTAGGGAGGGGCTGGGGGAGGGTGAAGCGCAGGATGGTGCAGCATCGCACGATGCGATCACGTCGCATTGAGCTTTCGCTCGGCTATACCCCCACCTCAATCCTCCCCCTAAAGAGGGGGAGGAGGCGAAGCAAGACGCTCACTTGTCTTTGACATTCGGCGGCTACTATTTCGCCGTCTTCGCCGTCTTCTGACGTTTCAGCAGCTCTTGCACGTAGGCTTCGTACCACTCGCGGTATTCGGGCGGAGCGTCGATTCGTCGCGAGCCCAAGCCTTCGCTCTCCCGGTCGAATTTGCTCGACCCCTCTCGCTTGCGGCCCTTCGAGGTGATATTGATGTTCTTGATCATCTCTTCGAACTGACGCCGCCGCGCTTGCTCTTGCGGCGAATTATCCGCCTCTGGAGCTTCGAGCTGCCGCTGCAGCCGCTCGGCGAATTTTTGCAGCGCTTCTTCCGACCAGCCGTTCTTTTTGAGCCAATCCTTGTCGACCTCGCCGCGCTGAAGTTCTCGTTGGAGCTGCTTTAGCACGAGATTGGTCGCTTTGCGTGCGCTCTCCAGGTTTGCGTCGTCGGAAGCGGGTTGGCCGGGCGCGGTTCCCTCGTTGCCGGTTCCCTCGTCGCCCGTGCCTGCGGCTTTGCCTGGTCCGTCTCCGCCGCCACGCGTGGGTTGGTCTCCCCCTTGACCCGCGCCCCCGCCACCGCGCGGTCCGGGCTTACCGGGCTGGCCCCCCTTTGTCGATGACCCGCCTGTGCCACCTTTTTCCTGTCCGCCTTTGTCCGATTCGCCTTCACCGTCGCCCTCTTTTGCTTGCGAGCCGCCCTCCTGACCGGGTTGGCCGGACTCCTGCTTTTGTTTGGCGTCCTGTCCCCCCTCGTTCGCCTTTTGGCCGCTTTGCGATGGCGGCGACTCTGACGCCTCGCCGGGCTTCGTCGGCCCGTCGCTCTTTTCGCCCGGCGTTCCCGGCGGAGACTGGTCGTTGTCATTTTTCGGCGGCGCATCACCGGACGGGGCTTTGGTCGGGTCGGTACTCTTTCGATTGGCAGGCGCCTTGTCGGTCTGCTTATCCGGCGACTGTTTGTCGGCCTGCTTTGGAGAGCCTTCTCGGGGCTGATGTTGGGACCGATCGTTTTTGGAGTTCGCCGGTTGATCGCCGTCCGACTTGTCCTTCGAAGCGGATTTCGGGCTCGACTTCGTTTCGTCGGGTGACTTGTCCTTCGACGGACTCTTCACAGCGGGTTTCTTCCGATCGTCCTTTTTGCCAGGCCGAGTCGCGCCGGGCGCGGCATCCTCTTTGCGTTTGACGTCACCCTTGCTCGGCGTCGGCTCGGTTTTTGGATCCTTCTCCGGGGTGCCGGTGCCTTTTTCATCGCCCCGCGCTTTCTCCTGACGCGCGTCCGGCGAGTCTTCGGCAGGCTCTCGTTTCCCATTGGTCGAATCGCCGCTCTTTGTGGCATCTTTTGCATCCGGATCGTCTTTGGGCGCGGGCTCGGCGGGATTGGTTTTATCGCCCGGCGATTCGGATTTGGGCGATTTGTCTTTCTCGGACTGATTCTCGCCGCCCTGAGACGGCTCGCCCTGGCCGCCGGCTGGTTCGGATTTCGCTTTGCCATCATCGGCTTTGGGATCATCTTTGCGTTTGGTTTTTGGCGGCTCGTTGCCTTCCTTGTCTTGCTCGTCGTCGGCGTTTTTCTGATCCGGCTTGTCGCCGTCTTTTCGCGAGTCTTGCTTTTTCAAATCGTCGCCGTGGTTGCGATCTTTGTCCTGTGATGGGCGCTCGCCGGGCGGCTTGTCGGCCGGGCCTTTGCCGGCCGAATCACGTTTCTCTCGATCTTTGCCGCCGTCGGAGTCCTGCTTGTTGGAATCTCGGCTCTGCTGTTTGTCCTCTTCCTGCTGTTTGGATGGATCTTGCTTCGCGCCGCCCTGCTCCGGTTTGTTATCCCCCGGCTGCTGTTTGGGTTGTTGCGTGTCGTTCTCGTCTTGGCCGGTCGCATCGTTGTCATTGGAGTCGCCCGGCTGCGGCTTCTCGTCGGCGCCGGGTTGTGGCTTTTCGTTGTCGTCCTGGTTTCCAGCCGGCTGGTCCTTCTTGTCGGCCTTGTCGCCATACTTTTTCAGGACTTCCTCGAGGACCTTTTCATCGTCGGCCTCGGAACTCGGGTCGCTCTTTTCGTTTTCCTTCGCTTGGGTATCTCCGGGTTTGTTTCCCTTCTCCTGTTCCTTGCCGCCTTCCGGTCCGCCTGGTTTCGGTGCGTTCTTTCCCTGCTCAGCGGGTTTGGGATTCTCCGAGTCCGCGCCCTTCTCCGTTTGCGAGTCCGAGTCGGCGGCTTGTTCGCCGTCGGCTCCGGGTTGCGGTTGTTGTTCTTGCGGCTGCTGCTTGTCTTGCTTGTCCTTTGATGCGTTTTCGCCGGGCTGGTCTTGTTTATCGGCCGCTTGCTTCTCGCGTTGTTCTTCGGCTTCCTTAAGTTTCTCTTGCTGGCGCTCGTGATCGGCCTTCAACTGCTCGGCGACCTGCTCGTTGGGTGCGCGCGCCCCGATGCGAATATTCAATCGTTGCGACGCGGCCGCGTTTGCATACGGCGACTTGTTGTCGCGCGCCTCGACCCAGTACGTGACGACATCGCCGGCCTGTAGACCCAGCGGACTCAACTTCAAATCGTGCTTGAGGACGACATTGCGTTTTTTCCCATCGAAGAGCGGCGGGTCGCCCCGATTGATGATCTCGCCCGCCTTTTCGATCCGCAGCCGGACCTCTTTGACCGCGAAATCGGGATCCTGCGCGCGCGCCAACAAGGGAACGACGCCGTTGCCCGGCATCTCGAGGTCTCGAGTCGGATCGAGTAAGGCAACTTCTGGCGGCAGGTCGGGCCGAACGACGATGTTGTACCGCAGCGGATTCGGATCGCTCGCACCGTTGCGCCCGACGACGTGAATCCGATAGAACTGCGGCGAGACTTTATCGACAATCTTCAAAATCCATTCCGCTCGTAGCTGAGTTCCCGACGTGATGGTCATCGGAATATTCTCGGCGGCGAACGAAGTGCCGCGCTCGTCCGAAAACTCAACCGCAGCCGACCTGACCGGCGTACTGGCAGTCGCGGTCAGGGTGATTATCGTTCCCTCGAGGGCGTCAATGTGTCCGGACGGCCGCGTTCGGGATTCGAGCTCCGTGTAATCGGGGTAGTTGTAACGAATCGCGTTGATGGCCGCCGACGGAGGCTGCAGGACGATGACCTGGAAATCTCGCGTGACGGCATCGCCGGCGACGACTTTGTACGACAAATCCTGCAAAATGCCGCGCCCGTTCTCGCCGATGATCGCGCCGCGGTATCGCTTCTGTTCGTCTTCGATCGGGTGCATCTGCACCGGCTCGTCGACGTAGCGGCGGTCGGCCGTTGTGAACAGAATCTGCACGCCGTCCGGAACTTCGCCGCGCAGGTCGGCGGTTACTTCGAGCTGCGTCCGAACGAGCACTTCCGCGTCGCCCGGCTTCACGTCGAAGATTTCTGTTTGGGTGGCGACACCCTCGCTCGAAAACGGAACCAGCGCCCGGGCCAGGGAGATCTGCTTGGGCGAAAGCAGCGTGTACGCGCACAGCACGATCACCGCCGCCAGCAATGCGTACGAAAGCCGCATCAGCATGCTGCGGTCGACAACGTGGTCGACGTTGACCTGCGAGAGCACCATGGCGGCGCGTTTTTCCATCGCCGACTGAATCGACTCAGGCACCTCGCGTCCAGCGCCTTGCAGATCGATCAGGTTGAGCAGGTTGCTTTTGAGGTCGGGAGTCGAGCGTTCGATTTCACGGGCGGCGAACAGGCGGCTGACCGTCCGCAGCCCCGGAATGACCGCCTTCCAAGCCAGCCATCCAACCGAGACGCAAAGCACCGCGGCTAGCATCAGCCCGCGCGCGTGCTGCGTGAATCCCCCCTCGACCACCCAATGGTCCAACACCGAGAAGACGATGAGGTAGCCGACGACAAACGTTGCGATGCCGGCGATAGCCGTCAGAATATCGGTGAGCCGAATGCTGGCCCGCGTCTTTTGGACCTGAAATTCGATGTACTCGTCGAACTCGACGTACTGTTGCGGCGGTTTTACTTCAACCGTGCTGGCCATCTTGCTCACGCTCCTGCACTTCCGGCGGCCGACCTTGGCCGTTCACCGATGCTTGAAATTATATCGCATTCGACGCCTCCGGGGCATGAATTGTTCCCGGAAAATGGCGTCGTATGCGAATCGTAAAGCATTATGCGGCCCGCTGATGCGATTGGATTCAGATATTGGAACCGAACCGACGGTTAGACGAGCCCGCGGCGCTTGCGGACAAACCACTCCACCGACATCAATGTCACAAACAGCAACAAAAACGGCCAGTTGTCCCACAGGCGGACGAGCGAAATCGTCGTCAGCTCCGGGCGCAGGCCGCCCGACCTATTCTTTTCGTCCAGAAATGCCGTGAACTGTTCCGCGGGAACGGAGTAACCCCCCGTAAGTTGCGAAATCTCGTTGAGCAACGCGAGATCGGCGGCGGGGTTGTCGAGCTCCAAGTCGCGCGCATCGACGATGAACCGCGTCCATGCTTCCATGCCCAGCGACGCGCCGTTGCGGGTGGCCAGCACGCGGACCCAATAATCGCCCGGCGCGGCGGTGTCCGAGAACTGGGCCGAGTGCTCGTCGCCGTTTTTTTCGGACGTTAGCGCCTGCGTCTGCTCATCAGGTTTCTTTGCCTCGACGCGGAATTGGGCGTCGGCGATCGGCTGGCCCTTGTCGTCGCGCGCGCCGAGCGTCACGGTGACTGTTTGATTCGGCGAAAAGTTCCGCGGATCGACGTGGGCCCAAGCCCCCTCGTCCGTCTCCTGTTCTTTGCGCGAAAGCCACAAGATCATCTGCCGCCAGAAGCGCTGGTGCTCTTCTTCGAAGCCGTGTGCGAACCACAGCCGCGTGGTGTCTCCGGCAAAGGCGGCAATCCGGGCCGGCCGGGCGTCGGCGGCGATCAGCAGCGGAATGCCGTCGCGCGTTTCGGCAAGCACTTCGACGAACTCGTTCTTCGGCTGGATGCGCGTCGCCCCCTGCAACGGAGGCAGCGCTTCCCACCGCGCGAGGTTTTTTTCCGGCGAGTCGAGCCTCATGATAAACCGCCGCAGACCCAGCGCCGTGGGCAGCATTTGCAGGCTCCCTTCGTGCTGCAACGTCGGGTCGATCTCGTCGTCGCGCAGCTTTTCGGCGGGATTCATCGCGACCGGCAGCACGTCGGCCAGAGGGGTTTCGGCATATCCGCCGGCGCCGAAGTTGTGAAAGCCGCCGATCATCAGTAGCCCCGCCCCTTCGCGGATGCGCTGGGCCAGCAGCTTGAGGTTCTCCGGTCCGAAGACCGAGGCCGGCACGTCGCCGATGATGTACGCGTCGTACTTGCCCGGCTGAAAGAGTTGCGGGTCGAGGTCGTTCGGGCCTGCGAACTCCCCCCGCTTGATTTCCTGAAAGTCGAGCTGAATCTTCTCCGAGCGGTTCACCAGGTTGATGAACTTGTTCTCGGGGCTGATGATGTTGAAGAACGCGACGTTGATACCGCCCTTTTGCACGGTGACGATTGTCTCCAAGCGATTGTTGCTCTGCTTGAGCTCTCCATCGAGCGGCTCGACGTCGACGGCGATCTTGAATTCACCCGAGAGCTGCGGGATGTAGGAGAGTTCGACCGGGTACACGGTCTGGCCGTCTTTGACTTGAAGCTCGAGCGACGGGCGCACGTTTCGGCCCGTGGAGTCGACGGCGGGGACCTTCATTTGACCTGCCTCGCCGCGTTTCTTTCCGCTGCGGTCTTCGACGAGCAGTCGCACTTTCAGGCGACGCCCGGCCGCTCCCAGCACGCGAACCCGCGCGGTGACCGGCACCGTCTTTTTCTCGAAGGCGAGCGGATCGACCTGCAAATCTTCGACCATGACGTCGAACGCCGAACCGGTCAGTCCGGTGCCGCCGTATCCGACGGTGTAAATGGGCACGTGAAGCTCGGCAAATCGTCGAGCCATGGCGCGGGGATCGGCATCGTAACCGGCGATCGCGCGCTGCGCGCCGTCGCTCATCAGCACCACGGCAGCCAGCCGTCCGTTTTGAGCCTCGCGAGCCAACTCGGCGAGTGCCGCGCCGATTGCGGTTTGCTCACCCGGAGAGTCTTCAGCCGGGGCGTCAACCGGCATCAAAGCATCGGCGAAGTCGAAGAAGCGGATCTCGACATCCTTGCCGAGGGATTCGAATACCTTGCCGCTCTCGGCAAGCGTCCGCAGGAGCGCTTGCCGCCGCGTAATGCCGCCGGGACCGTCGGGCGTGGTCATGCTGCGGCTGGAGTCGGTGACGACAAACAGCACCGAAGTGTCAGTGTCAGTCTCGCGAATTTGAACGGCCGGCCGCAGCATCGCCAGCGACAATACCAGTGCCGCGGCGACCCGCAACGCAATCAGCAGCCGCCGCGAAAAGGGCGGCAAATGGCGCACCCGCTGCGGGTAGGTGAGAATCACCATCAACAGCAGCAGCACGACAGCCGGCAGCACCAACTGCCACGACCAGATTGGTTCGAACGTCAATGACATCGTGCGATCACAGTTCGTCCGTATCCGCTGATGAGTCTAAATTCAGAAATGCATCCACAGATTGCGCAGATTTCGCAGATAAATTTTCAGCATTCGATGACGTGCAAACAAAACGTCGGAATTCGAGCGAGGGTTTTCCGAAATTCAAGAGGAGACCAACTTTGAAGGTGGTGGCTTTGAGATAATTGATGACTTGCGCTTCTTCGGTCCCGCATAATGTCGTGAGCGCCTTCAACTCGACGATGATTTCTCCGTAACAAATGAAGTCGGCGCGATAACTGGCATCAAGCAATGTGCCTTTGTAGAAGATCGGCAAGCCAACCTCGTCGTCGAACGGGATTCCGCGCAGTTGAAACTCGACGGCAAGCGCCCGCTGATAAACAGGCTCAGAAAAGCCATTACCCAGTACGCGATGCACCTCCATCGCGGCTCCAATGATCGCATGTGTTCGAGGATCCCGATCTGTCATGGCTTTCTTCTTTGTTTCAAAATCTGCGAAATCTGCGAAATCTGTGGATGTATTTATTTCTTTTGAACCGGCGACTATCGATGCTCGACGGCCTGGTCGGCTTCGTAGAAGCGGTTGGCCACGATGTGCTCCATGCAGAAAATGGCAATCATGAAAGCCAGCACCAGCGAGAAGACCTCTTTGCCGATGCGGCCTTGAGAGACGTTGCTGCGCAGGGTCTCTACGTCTTTGGAAACGCTGTATCGGCCCTCGCCCAGCAGGTTGTTGAGATCGTCGGCGCCAATGGTGGTCGCGTCGCTCTCCGCGGTCGGCGGATTCACGCAGAAGCCGATGTCGACCGGCGACTCGCCTTCCGAGCGGCCGAGCCGGTACTGTCCCAATTGATCGGCGTCGTGCACGACGACGGTGGCGGCGTCCGGTTTCACCTCGACGCGCGTCTGCTGCAGGTTCGGCTGGCGGAGCAAGTACTGGTTCGTGGCCGGATTTTCTTCCCTGCGAAGGACGACGTCGTCGCCGGCCGAAAAGTTGAAGGCGTCGGCCGAGCGGCCTCCCAGGTACTGCATCATCGAGTCGGTCAGATTGATGAACGCCCAAGTGCGAGGCAGGTCGCTCCATTGGTTCAGGTCGACGGCAGTCGTCAGCATCATGGTGCGCCCGTCGCCGAACGGACGCTCCAACAGCGCCGGCGAATGTCGTGCATCAGTAAACTCGGCGATGACCGACGCCCCCTCGGCCGGTTCGACGCGCCAGTACCGCTCGACGGGCGCCGACGTCAGCTCCGCAATGCCCCGCATGCTTTCGACCTTTTGCAGCAGCGGATGGACATGGTTTCGCAAGTCGAGAGTGGCCGGCGGAGACAGGCTCAGATCGGCCAGCAAACGAGCCGGCAAAAAAGCATCGGCCACGTCGTTCGCGTACGCGGCTGACACGGGGTTCAGGCTGCCGTTGCGCATTCCTAAAAACACCGCCAGTCCGCCTCCCGAACCCACGTAGTCGCTCAGGGCCTTCCAATTTTCCTGGCTGGGGTGTCGCACATTCACCAGGCACACCACCTCGAAAGCTTTGAGTTCGGTGTCGCCCAGCTCAGCAGATGTTACGAACGTGCAGCGGTAGGCATTCTTTCCGAGCCGTTCCAATTCCGGGGGCGACAATGCCGTGCGCAGGTAGACCGCCTCGTCGAACGAGTCGGAGACGATTAGAATTTGCGGAGGGGGCCGGACCGCCACCGCGAAGTAGCGCACGTCGTCGATGGTGTAGGGATCGCTGGAAATCAATCGCATCTCGCCGCGACCCACCGGACCCGGCAGCCCCGGCACCGAGAATGTCACCCTTGTGGCTGACTGGGCATTGAGCGAAATACTTTGCTGTCCCTGCTTGACCGGCTCGCCCGCCTTGTTTTCAACGTAGAGCTCGACGGTGCGTTCGATCGTTTCATCATGGCCGACGGCCTCGATCGTGCCGGTGACAACGAGGTCGCCTCCCAGTGGCACCGTTTGTTTCGCGAGCGCGAGCTGCGTGATGCCGATGTTCGTCGGTTTCTCGACGCCAACGTCGATGATGTAAAGCTGGCACCAGTCGAGCCGTTTGAGCTCATCGCGCAAAAACGTCGAGCCGCGCGTTTGCCAGGCGCTGCGCGCCAAGTCGGTGAAGACGTAGATCTCGCGCAGGAAACGATCGGTCCGCTTTTCCTCGGGCAGCGAATCTTGTCCCGCCATCAGGCGGCGGCGATCGTCCTCGTGTAGTGACAACGCGGAACGCAGACGGTCGTTCAGGCGCATCGTCCGCGGCGAAGTTCGTAACCCTTCAATGCGCGCGACAGCGCCCTTCAGATCGGCCTGAAACAGCATGGGATCGTCGCTCGTCGTGTCGGCGACCGCGATGCGGCTCCCTTGTGGGAAGCGGCTGAGTTGCTCGCCGGCAACGTCCTGCGCGACTTCGAGGCGCGTTTTGCTTTCGTAGCGATACTCCATGCTCAAGCTAGTGTCGAATAAGAAGACGGCGCTGGCCGGCAGGTTTAAAGCGACTTCCGGCATCGGTGAGACAATTTCGGCCGCAATGCGCCGCTGATACGGCCAAATGAAAAACAGCAGCAGCAGCAACACGGTCGCCGCTGCCACGCCGCCGCGCAACAGCGATCGGCGATAGAGAAGATCGGGGTGCGTCATTCGCTTGCTTCGCCAAAACGAAAGTGCCGCCCAATAAACCGCCGCACCCAAGGTCATGACTGCCGCCAGAGTGAGCGATTCGCGGAAATTGGGCGCGTAGTTGGCCGCCGGCAGCGATGGCCGCGCGATCGCCAGCACCAACAACGCAATCACCAGCACGCGCAACAGCAGCAGCCAAATGTGGCGGAGCCGCAGCCTGCGGACGTTGTTCTTTCGGCGAATCTGCAAGAGCCGCAGCGCCGGAAAGAGCAGCTTTTTCGGCCGCGAGCGCAACAGAAAATGCAGGATGACCGGAACGATGGCCAGCCCGAGACCATACAGGATGGCGGGATTGATCAGTGACATGTCGATTCGAGTGTATTCTACGCGACGCAGCCGGTCGATGCCTACAAAACCGACGCCGCGACCGCGACGAGCCGCGGGGTTTAACCCCGCGGTCTTCGACCAATTGAAAAAATGTCGCCGCAACCAATGAACTTCCGTTTCGATTCGTTCCGAATTACAATATCGACCATGTGAGTCTGCGGTCTCGCGGAGGACAATCATGCTCACGCTATATGGCGGCGGATCGACTTATTGCGACGGCGTTTCACGGCGCAGCTTTTTGAGCGCCGGCTTCCTCGGGCTGGGTGGCCTGACACTCGCCGACTTGCTGCAACTGCGTGCCCGCGCCGAAGAGTCCGGACAGCCGGCGCGTAAGACGTCGGTGATCTATATTGAGATGGCCGGCGGGCCTTCGCAGTTCGAGACGTACGACCCCAAACCGCTCGCGCCGAAAGAGTACCGCGGTGCGTTTTCTCCGATCGACACAAACATCGCCGGCGAGAAGTTATGCGAGCTGCTGCCCGCGCAGGCCGCCATTCTGGATAAGCTGACGGTCATCCGCTCGATTCACCATCCCAGCAACTCGCACGATCCCTCGAGCCATCTCACTCAAACCGGTTACTACAAAAGCGGCGCGAAAGGCGGCACGAACCAGATGCCCAGCTTCGGCTCTGTGATCGCCAAAGCCCGCGGCCCCAATGCTCCCGCTCTGCCCGCCTACGTGGCCGTGCCAACCGTCATGCGTAACGGCGGTTCGGCCCATTTGGGAAAGGCTTACAGCCCGTTCGAGACAGTCGGTGATCCTGTGCAACCCAAGTTTCGTGTCCAAAACCTGGCGCTGGCGAAGGGGCTCAGCACGCAGCGGCTCGACGATCGCAAGTCGCTGCTCGCCACGCTCGACACGCAGCGGCAGCTCGTCGATCTCGACGGCTCGGCCGAGGCGCACGACGAGTTCAATCACCAGGCGTTCGACCTGGTCTCAAATTCGCGGGCCCGTTTGGCCTTCGACATCAAACGCGAGCCGTCCAAAATGCGCGACCACTACGGACGCAGCGCGTTCGCCCAGCGAATGCTGTTGGCCCGCCGGCTTGTCGAAAGTGGCGTGACTTGCGTGACGATCCGCGTGACCGGCTGGGACGATCACGCACAACTGCCCAAGCGCATCAAGCCGCGCGCCGCCGACTACGATCGCGGCATGGCAGCCCTGGTAAGCGACCTTTACGAGCGCGGCATGCAGAACGACGTGCTGGTGGTGGCGATGGGCGAGTTTGGCCGCACGCCACGCATCAACCGCAACGCGGGCCGCGACCACTGGGGCTCGGTGATGAGCGTGGTGCTGGCCGGCGGCGGACTGAAGACGGGCATTTTCGGTTCGTCGAACTCCAAGGGCGAAGTCCCGCGCGAAATGCCCTACCGCCCGGAGAACGTGCTGGCAATCTTGTATCGTCACCTCGGCATCGACCCCGACACCACGTTCGACGACTTCTCCGGCCGCCCGCGCTACGTGCTGGAAGAACGCGGGTTGATTAACGAAATTATTTGATCGCACATCGCCCATTCTTGTCTAACCGCAAGGCCCCACGCCAAACACAGAATGCCGCAGGATGTAGCATGCATGGAAAGCATCGAGCCCCACGCAATCGGACGATTACGCTGGATGATAACGAGCGCTCTGCGCTCGCACACCGCCTGACCCGGATTGATGAACCGGTTTCAGCCCAGTCGTTGCTCGGTCGAACCGTTTGTCAAGATCTGTTTGAGGTTCTACCTTATCTGCCGTCGCACTTTGTGGATTTGCTCATCATCGATCCACCGTATAACCTTGACAAGTCCTTTAACACAAATTCATTCAAAAGTCGGTCGGGCGAAGACTATGCTAAGTGGATCGATTCTTGGCTGGCGCCTCTTCGATCGGTCTTGAAGCCGACGGCGTCCATTTACATTTGTTGTGACTGGCGATGTTCTGCCGCTGTCCAGGGGGTGGCCGGGCGTTATTTCCATGTTCAGAACCGAATTACTTGGGAGCGAGAGAAAGGGCGCGGCGCGCTTCATAATTGGAAAAACTGCTCGGAGGACATCTGGTTTTTCACTCTCTCTCGTGAATACACATTCAACGTCGACGCAGTCAAACTGAAGCGGCGCGTGCTTGCTCCCTACACGAACGAAGACGGTGACCCCAAAGATTGGCACGAAACCGAGGGTGGCGGATTTCGTCTCACACA
>JBBDVZ010000004.1:0-13579 GCA_040903115.1 Planctomycetaceae bacterium | reverse complement strand
GCAGCCTTTCCGGCCAGGACTTCAACCGCGACGTTTATATTCCACTGCGAACGTTTCAGGTCCGCGAGGGAGATCTGATCATCCAGCAGACTTCGGGCTCGCAAACCGCCGAGGAGATCCAGCTCAATCAAATCACGCTGCAGGTGGTCGATGCCGACAGGGTCATTCCCACCGCCGAAGTCGTCCGCGAAACCTTGAATCAAACGCACGCGCAGAAACACGATTTCGCCGTCGTCGTCCCGCGCGAGCTGCTGGAGCAAGCCGCCCAGATTCGCAAGATCTTCAATGTGGTGCTCGGCTCGATTGCCGCCATCAGCCTGGTCGTCGGAGGCATCGGCATCATGAACATTATGCTGGCGACCGTCACAGAGCGCACGCGCGAGATCGGCATTCGGCGCGCCCTGGGCGCGCGGCAGCGCGACATCACGCGGCAATTTCTCAGCGAGACCGTGGTGCTTTCGGGCGCCGGCGGACTGTTCGGCGTCTTTCTGGGATTGATGACGCCGTTCGCGTTCGGCGGAATCCAATGGATCGTGAAGAACACGTTCGTCGAAAGCTCGACGATCAACTCGGAAGTCGGTCGCATTTTCTTCGAAATGCAGCCGCAAATCGCCGTGTGGAGCCTGCCGCTGGCGTTCTTCATCTCGGTCATGATCGGCATTTTCTTCGGGCTCTACCCGGCCATTGCCGCCGCGAGACTGGATCCGATCGTCGCGTTGCGGCATGAATAGTTGGATGGCCGACGACGCACACGATCCTTCTGAACGTGTTTACCGAACCCCCCTCCCTCTTAGGGTGGGGTTGGGGGAGGGTAGAAACGCCGGGAGTTCTCATCGCGTTCTCCGCGGCGTCCTCCCCGTCTTTCAGACTCCGTATCACGACGACGAGTCGATCGACTACGACACCCTCGACCGCGAGATCGCCTGGCTGTTCGACCAGGGCGCCGACGGCGTCGTGATGGCGATGGTCTCCGAAGTGCTGCGGCTTGCCACCGACGAGCGGGAACAAATGGCCGCCCGCGTGTGCCGCGTCGCCTGGCCGCGTGGCGTGATCGTCATCAGCACCGGAGCGGAAAGCAGCCACGTCGCGGAGCGGCTCTCGCGCCACGCGGAAGCCGCCGGCGCGGACGCCGTGATGGCGATTCCCCCGGTTTCGATTCCGCTCGACGAGGACGAGTTGTCCGGCTACTACCGCCGTATTTTGAATGCGGTGAGCATTCCGGTCATCGTGCAGGATGCCAGCGGCTATGTCGGCAAACCGATGTCGATTGCGCTGCAAGCGCGAATGTTCGACGAGTTCGGCGAGCGGGTGATGTTCAAACCCGAAGCGGCTCCGATCGGTCCGCGACTTTCAGCGCTGCTGGAGGCGACCGGTGGCCGAGCGCAGGTCTTCGAGGGCAGCGGCGGCATTGCACTGGTCGATAGTTATCGCCGCGGAATCGTCGGCACGATGCCGGGCGCCGACCTGATCGACGCGATTGTTTCCCTGTGGAACGCCTTGAAAAGCGGCGACGAGAGGCGAATCGAGCAGATTTCGACGCCCCTGTGTTCGCTGGTCGCGCTGCAGACCAGCCTCGACGCGTTTCTGGCGATCGAGAAGTACGTGCTCGTCAAGCGAGGCATTTTCAAGAACACCCGCGTGCGAGGGCCAGTCGGTTATCGCCTGGATGAGCCAACCCGCCGCGAAGTCGATCGCTTGCTCGATCTGCTGCTTGACGCCGTGCAACCTGAGCCGTCTGACCAGGCTTAAGCGTCCGCTATGGGGGTGCCATGCCCACGGCTTTGCGTGGGCATGATTGTGCGTTCTATGGACGTTCGGCATGCCCATCCAAAGCGATGGGCATGGCACCCGACAATTCGCCACGAGCCGGTCTCCTGGTTTCTGCTGGATTCCGCCGTTGGGTCATGCGTATCATGGCGGCGATTCATTTCAACCATTTCTTGTTGCGCCGGTTTCACCGGCCGCCGCTCACGGTGGTTAAGGGACGCTCGCCCCCCACCCCAACCGTCCCCCGCGTGGGGGGAGGGGGTTCTCGGTTGCCGCGGTTAGGAGGGATTAACGGTGTGGAAACAGACATTTCGACAAGCGATCGCTGAGTTTTTGGGCACGTTCGTGCTGGTTGTTTTCGGCGTGGGCGTCGTCGCGCAAGTCGTGCTCAGCGGTCAGACGGCCGGCCAGTATCTCTCCATCAACATCGGTTGGGGCGTCGCCGTCACGCTGGGAATTTATTGTTGTGCCGGCGTTTCCGGCGCTCATCTCAACCCCGCCGTCACGCTGGCACTGGCCGTGCACCGCGGCTTTCCCTGGTCGAAGGTCCTGCCCTACGTCGTGGCGCAAACGGCGGGGGCGTTCGTGGCATCGGCTGTGGTTTTTGTCACGTACCAGGAGGCCCTTGATGCTTATGCCAACGGGATCCTGGAAGTGCCGGGCGTCGAGCGGGTGCATTTGGCATCGACCCATGAAGAGCTCGACGCACAACATGGCGGTATTCAAAAGGTGTCGGAGACTTATGCCAGCAAGCGCCCCACCGCGCAGATCTGGGCCACCTATCCCCAAAAGCTGGGTGAAGGACGGTATCTCAGCACGTTCCCGGGCGGGCTCGTCGACCAGATTGTCGGCACCATGCTCTTATTGCTGCTGATATTTGCCGTCAGCGATGAGCGCAACAGCGGCGGCACGCATCTCGGCCCGGTGCTGGTTGGTGCAGCGGTGCTGCTGATCGGCATGACGTTCGGCTACAACTCCGGTTATGCCATCAACCCGGCCCGCGATTTCGGACCGCGGCTATTCACGTTTATTGCCGGCTGGGGAAAGCAGGTCTTCACCGCCAACGACAACTGGTGGTGGGTGCCCATTGTCGGTCCGTGCCTCGGCGCATTGCTGGGCGGCTATGTGTACGATCTGTTGATCGCCCGACATCACCCGCCCACGGGAAGCACGAAATCCGAATGACGAAGGAAGCACGAAATCCGAAGCACCAATGACGAATGAAATCCGAAGCACGAAGCACTAATAAATGCTCGCACGATGTTCGTCATTCGTGCTTCGTGCTTCGTGCTTCTTTCGACATTCGTGCTTCGTGCTTCGTCCCGCTATCCCTCCTTGAGGTCGGCCAGCATCACTTTCAAGTAGGCCTTGACCATCTGGTTGTCGCGGGTCAGTTCGGTGTAGGCAATGCGGCCCATCAGGATGGGCTTGAGCCAGCGCGCCTCTTGGTTCGTTTGAACGAACGGTTTCTTTCGCGTGAGATCCTTCATGCGCGCGAGCAGTTTGCCGCGATCTTCCTGGGGAATGTTGTCGGCCGAAACGCGCCCGACGTAACGCACGTCGCTGCCGACGACCGACGCGAGCAATACCGCGTCGAGATCGCCGTCATCCCGCTCGACGTATCCGAAGATCAGGCAGTCCATGGTCGGCAGGTGCGCGAGGGGATCTTCGGCCTTCTCGGCTTCGGCTGCTTCATCGCCGGCGAAGTCGTTCATGGCCTTTTCGGGCGACTCGGCCCCGCCTTCGCGTTCCTTGCGAGCCTGCTCGACGACCTCGTGGACAAGGTTCTTGTCTGCCTTTTTATCTTCCCCACCTTCGAAGAGTGCCCCGTACGGCACGCCGCCAACGACGGCCGCGCCGCAGATCACCATCGCGACGCCCCAGCCCGCCAGCCAAAACCGCCAGGCGCCCGCGGGCAGCACGCGGGTTGATGCTTTCCAGAGTTGCACCGGCTTCATGATGGCGTCGAGCGGGCCGTAGCGGTCGTCCTTCTCAGCCGCGAATAGAAATGCCGAGAATTGTCCGATCGTCGCAGTCACCAGCCCCAGCACGCATTGCGACAAGGTCCACAAAATCCGCACGATGCCCTCGTCCGGCAGCATCGCGCTGGCCACAAAGCTGAGTACGACGACGACAATCACGCCCGCGACGAGCACGATCGACCACAGCGGGACAAACTGTTGCCACTTAAGCTCTGCTTCCGCTTGCGCTTTTCGAAAAATCTCGGAGCAGCCCGCCTTCGCCTGGCCGCCCAGCGCGGGGTAGTAGCCGCAATCCGGGCACCAGGACGAGGCCCCCCACGGCTCCGTCGATCCGCAATTCGGGCAGCCCGTGCAGACGTTCGGGTTCGACTCGCCGTCCGTCTTGTCGTGGTCGTTCAGCGTCAATGTCGAGTTCGTCATAACTGTCGCTGTCATTGTTGGAGGGTTGAGTGAGTTTCCAATTCCGCGGCGATGAGGCAGGGAGAAAGCTTGTGGCGTGGCGTAGGAGTCGAGATCCGTGAGCAGATCGTAAGCAGCGTTTTTGCCGGCAGTTTCGACGGATTTTGTGCGCGGTCGTTGGGAACATAGCATATCCCAAGGCGAGTCATTGCAAGAAATCGACCTGGTGTGCCTGGTCTGGTGGACTCGCCCCCGCGCACGAAGAGAACAGCGCAAGCTTGTCGATTGCAGCGGCTTTGCCGTGCCGGTCGAAAGTAGCAAATAGACCGATCGATGCCAGAACTCCCCTCCCTTCCAGGGAGGGGTTGGGGGACTTCGGCGAGCTCGACTCGACTGAGCTCGCCGAAGTCAGTCGAGTCGAGGGTTGAAACGCTCGAAGTTTGCACCCCTCTCCCAACCTCTCCCCTCAGGGGGGAGGGGTTTTGAAATGCCCGCTAGTCGATTATGACCAGCGCATCGGGCAGTTCGTTTCGATCCTGGCTGTCGCGCGGGAGTTGGGGAGCCAGCCGCTGGCCCGCCGCGGCGAGAATTTCGCACAGAGCGTCGGTCGGAGGGCTTGTTCGAAGCGACTGTGTGAGCCGCGCGCACAGTTCATCGAGCGTGCTTTGTCCCAGTTTTTCCAGCACGTTATTGTCGGCGATGATCGCGGCCATTCGCTCGAACAACGACACGTAGATCAGTAATCCCGATGCGCCAGCCGTGTGATGCACACGATTGTCGAAGAAGACCGCGCGGGCGCGCGAGCGCACCTCGTCGCGCATTTGTGCCGCCGGCGTAAACAGCCGGCGCAACCCGGGGATGCGGCTGCCGGCGAAAGCACCGACGCAGAACCCCACGACCACTGCCGCAATCAGGGCGACCAGGTGCGTCGACTGCGAGATTCCGCTCCAGTCTCCCGGTTCTAATGTCGGCTGGGGAAGCATCCACCAGACAATTGCGAGGCAGATCACTGCCAACCACAATCCGACGATATCTTCCGGGCGATCGTATCGTCCGGAGCTTTCCGCAACGACGGGAACGATCTCCGCCGATGTTTGTGATTCGGCGTCAGCCACGGCGCGGTTGATTCGCGCGCGATCGTCGTCTGAAAAAAAGTCGGCTGCTTTTTTCATTTCACCAGCGTCTCCTTCGATCGTCACCAGGAGCCGGACGCGCCTCCGCCGCCGGAAGACCCGCCGCCGAACGATCCGCCGCTAAACGATCCCCCGCCGCCAGAGCGGCCGGCATTCGTAATGACCTGATACAAGATGGTGCCGATCACCGCGAACACGATGCCCCACATCAGCCAAGCCCAGCCGCCGTTCCCGCGGCGAATGAGCGAAACAACTGTAAATATGAGGAGTGCGATGGCGACACCGGCGACTACGGCGTGCCACCACGGCCGGGGAGCACTGGGCAGTGCGAGGTCTCGGGCCATCTTGTCGAGCGCCAGGGCGCCGGCGCGAATCCCCGCGGAAAACTCCCCCTGCTTGAAACGCGGGACGATCAGCTCGTTCATGATTTTCTGGCACTGCTCGTCTTTGCCATGCTTCCACCCCGCGCCGAGTTCAATTCTAGCCTTGCGGTCGTTCTTCGAAACCAGCAGCAGGATGCCCGTGTTCCATTCCTTCTTTTGCAACTCGGCATAGCCGATGCCCCATTGATCGAACAAGAGGCGCGCGAAGGTTTCAATGGTCAAACCCCCCCCGCCGTGTTCGCTCATCGAGTTAATCGTCACGACAATGATCGGCGTGACTTTATCGGTGAGCAACTTGTCCGCGATTTGGCGGATCGCTTCCTCGTCGTCCGCGCCGATCATGTCGGCCTTGTCGAGGATGAACTGACGCGGTTCGGGCGGAGCGAGATCGATGTGAAACCGCTCGGCTGGGACGCGCTGGATTGGTGGTGCCGCGCTGCACGGTGCGGTCATCAGCAATACGACGATCGAGGCCAAGATGAGCGCGCGTTTGATGTCAGCAGTCATCGGCAACCTCGGGCTCAGTGGAATCACAACTTTCGTTCCAGGACGATTCGTACGACGATTGTATTCGGCTGCGGCCACGAGAGGAACAGGGAACGTCGTCTTTTGCCACTTGGGCGTTTCTCACGGCCCGAAGTTTCACTCGCGTTCGGCCTCATGTATTCTGACAGGCGAACACATCAATCGTTTGAATTGAGATAACGTTCGCTGTGATTTGAACCTGGAGAACGACATCATGCAGCCTCACCCTTATCGTGGCGTGATTTGCGTTATGGCTTTTTTGGTTCCGTCGTTGGCCTTTTCGACGGCCGCCATCGCTCAAAACACGCGTGAGACAATAACATATGCCCACTTCAAGACATTCCTCAACGCCGTTCCGGCGATCGATACCCACGATCACGTGCGGCCGTTCGCCGATCAATACGGCTTCAACGCCACGCCGGCGGGGCGCGGCATGAACCTCGCCGCCATTTGGAAGAACAGCTACTACTCTCAGTACAACAAGCACACGCCGTGGAAGGACGGCATGCGGTTCGATGACTGGTGGAAAGACGCGAAAGACGATTTCCGCAACGCCCGGGCCACCAGCTTCTACCGCTACCAGCTTCCCGCGTTCAAGGATCTGTACGGCGTCGACTTCGACCGCATTACAGACGAGCAGGCGCGCGAGCTGGATCAAAAAATCTTCGAACATTACAAAGATGCCCGCTGGCTGTACCACGTGGTGACGGAGCGGGCCAACATCGAGCTGATGTTCAACGACCCCTATTGGAACCGGTACGGATTCAAGACGTCGTACCCGTTCGAAGTGATGGTGTTCAACGTCACCCCGCTGGTCCGCGGCTTTCACGCGTCGGAGTTCACGTCGGACGCCGACAGCCCGTACGTGTTTGCGAAGAAACACGGCCTGCCCGTCGATTCGCTCGACGACTATCTGAAAGTGATCGAACAGATGTTCGTGACGGCCAAAGACGCGGGTGCCGTCTGCCTGAAGACGACGCTCGCCTATCAACGCACGCTGCGTTTCGAAAACGCGTCGCGCGCGCAGGCCGAACGCGCCTTCGGCAAGCGCGCGTCGGCCCTTTCGGCCCAGGAGATCAAGGACTTCGAGGACTTTATCATGTGGCGGCTGTGCGAGCTGGGCGCCAAGTACGAATTGCCGTTTCAAATCCACACCGGCCATGGCCGCATCCAGGGATCGAACCCGATGAACTTGGTCGACATGATCGAGGCCAACCTCAAGACGAAGTTCATCCTGTTTCACGGCGGATTTCCCTGGGTCGGCGAAACCGGCGCCATTGTGATGCGGCACAGCGGCCACGTCTGGATCGATTCGGTCTGGATGCCCACCCTCAGCTACACGATGGCAAAGCGCGCGTTTCACGAATGGCTGGAAGTCATGCCGTCGAGCCGCATCATGTGGGGCGCCGACTGCGTTCACGCCGAAGGGATTTACGGCGCAACCGAATTCACGCGCATGTGCCTCGCCGAGGTTCTTGCCGAGAAAGTCGACCGCGGCGATTTGACGAAAGAGCACGCGGAACAAATCGGCCGTCAAATCATGCGCGAGAACGCCCTGGAGCTGTTTCCGCAGCTCAAGGAGCGGCTGTGGAAGCACAAGGGAATCAAGCTGGAGCCGGGGGGGAAGTAGCTATCAGCGGTCAGCGATCAGCTTCAAAATCAGTCGTCATTCAGTAGTGCCAAGTTCGACACGCAACAGGAAGCTGTCGCGAAGTCATTTACCCCGCAGGGGTTGAATATCATAGCCCGGCGTCAGCGCAGCGCCACGCTGGGTTGACTGTCGTTGCAACGAATTCAAAACCCTGAAGGGGTTTCAGAAACATGGGTTTTCAGTGCCGTCGATGCAACCCTGACAGGGTTGGAGAATCGGCGTGCGACCTCTGACCCAGGGCGGCGCTGCACTGGCCCTGGGCTATGTTCTGCAACGCCTTCAGCGTTAAGACATTCCGTTCGATCGATTGTTCA
Organism: Planctomycetaceae bacterium; assembly: GCA_040903115.1. Classification (GTDB taxonomy): domain Bacteria; phylum Planctomycetota; class Planctomycetia; order Planctomycetales; family Planctomycetaceae; genus JBBDVZ01. Next base: position 5,425 of record JBBDVZ010000004.1, on the reverse strand, counting down.
TGCTGAAGTTGGATCTACTGTCATGAAAATTCGCGTCGATTCGCGCAATTCGTGGGCCGTTATCATCCGTGTGATCGGTGTCATCCGTGGTTGTCATTTTTCATGTAAACAAACAACTCAGTTACCGTAGACGTCTTCGCCGAACCCAGTGTGGCAGACTGGAGCAAGGTCGTTATCATTGGGGAACCATAGGGGCCGTTCGGTTGGCGAGCGTCTTGCAGGAGTTCTCGGATGTATTCTCGATTCACGGACCGAGCCAGCAGGGTGATGCAGCTCGCCAACAACGCGGCGCAGCGACTTGGCCACGAATACATCTCTACCGGGCACATTCTGTTGGGCCTGATCGAGGAAGGCACAGGGGTCGGCATCAACGTGCTCAAAAACCTCGGCATCGATCTGGCGAAGGTTCGCGCTGAAGTCGAGAAGATTCTCCAACGCGAAACCGACGTGGCGACTCATCGCCCGTCACCGCTGATTCCCGAGGCCAAGAAGGCCATTGAATATGCCATGGAGGAATCGCGAAACCTGGACCACAATTACGTCGGCACCGAGCATCTGCTTCTTGGACTGCTGCGCGAAAAAGACGGTGCTGCCGCTCAGGTGCTGATCAACCTCGGCCTGAGACTTGAAGACGCTCGAAACGAGGTACTCAACGTTCTTGGTCAAGGTCCGGCACCGGATTTCGCGTCACTGATTCAAAGCCGTTTGCCGACGATGAGGATCAGAGTTGCCTATCTTCTCAAGTACGGTCAACCCGGCCAGCAGGTCGAGGTGCGCGGGTGGGTGCGCACGCGGCGCGATTCGAAGCAGGCGTTTTCGTTCATCGAGCTCAACGACGGCAGTTGCATGGCGAATTTGCAGGTCGTGGTCGATGCCAAAGTGCCCGGCTATGAAGAGACCATCAAGCAGGTGACCACGGGGGCCAGCATCGCCGTCGCGGGCGAGTTGAAGGAGTCGCCCGGGCAGGGGCAGCGCATCGAGTTGCACGCCGCCTCGCTCGAGCTGCTGGGGGCCGCCGATGCCGCCAAGTTTCCCCTGCAGAAAAAGGGGCACAGCTTCGAGTTTTTGCGCGAGATCGCGCATCTGCGGCCGCGGACGAACACGTTCGGGGCCATCGCCCGCGTGCGCAATGCGATCACCGCGTCGATTCACAATTTCTTTCAGTCGCGCGGCTTCATTTACGTGCAGACGCCCATCATCACCACCAGCGATTGCGAAGGCGCCGGCGAGATGTTTCAGGTGACGACGCTCGAGCTGGCGCGCCTCGCAAACTCGCAAAAGCCCATCGACTTCTCGCAGGACTTTTTCGGCAAACCGGCGTCGCTGACGGTCAGCGGGCAGCTCGAAGCGGAAATCTTCGCCACCTCGCTGGGGGACTGTTATACCTTCGGGCCGACGTTTCGCGCGGAGAACTCGAACACGGCACGGCATCTCGCGGAGTTCTGGATGATCGAACCGGAAATGCCCTTCTACGATCTGAACGACAACATGCGGCTCGCCGAGGAGTTCATCCGCACCGTCATCCGCGACGTGCTGGCGAAGTGCCCTGACGACATGGAGTTCTTCAACCAGCGGATCGACAAGACCGTGCTGGAGACGTTGGGCAACATCGCGGGCCACGATTTCATCCGGCTGCCTTACACCGAGGCGATTGAAATCCTGCGTGGCAGCAGCGAGCCGTTCGAGTACCCCGTCGAATGGGGCCGCGATCTGCAATCGGAACACGAGCGGTACCTGACGGAGAAGCATTTCCGCAAGCCGGTGATTTTGTACGACTATCCGCGGACGATCAAACCTTTCTACATGCGCGTCAACGACGACGGCAAAACCGTGCGGGCCATGGACGTGCTCGTGCCTCGCGTGGGAGAGATCATCGGCGGCAGCCAGCGCGAGGAAAGGCTTGACGTGCTGGTGGAACGGATGAAGGAATGCGACTTGAACCCCGACGACTACTGGTGGTACGTCGATCTTCGCCGCTACGGCACGGTGCCTCATTCCGGCTTCGGCCTGGGGCTGGAGCGCATCGTGCAATTGATCACCGGGATGGCCAACATCCGCGATTGCATTCCCTTCCCGCGCACGCCGAAGAACGCGGAGTTTTAGGATGAAAAGCCCGGCTTTTTTGAAAAGCCGGGCTTTTGGCGAACGATTCAGATTCAAGGTGTAGGGTGCCATGGCCACGGCTCTGCGTGGCCATGTCCTAAGGCATGCCCACCCAAAGCGGTGGGCATGGCACCCACCGTTTTGGACCGGACGAACAAGTGGAGTGATTCAGACTCAAGGCAGAGACGCATGTCGCAGGTTGCGAACAATGAACATTTTGGCGCGGCAATGGCAGCCGTCGAGCAGGCGAAAGCCGCCGGCCGTCTTTCGGCATCAGCCGTCGAGAACATCAAGCGATGGCTCACCGAGCCCCAGTATCGGGTTTATGCCCCCCGAATCGTTCAGCTTGTCGACAAGCAGGACTTCAAGACGCTCGAGACGTTGTTCTGGCAGGTGATTGAATTCGGCACCGGCGGTCGTCGCGGTCTGATGGGAGAATTCGGCGCCGCGACCATCAACGAGCGCACGATTGCCGAATCGGCGCATGGATTGGCGGTCTATGCGAAGCGCGCGAAGCCCGGACGCGAGCTGCGCGGAGTGGTCGCCTGCGACACTCGAAATCGCTCGACAGAGTTTTCGCGCATTACGGCGACCACCTTGGCGGCGCACGGGTTCAAGGTGTACTTCTTCGAGTCGCATCGCTCGACGCCCGAGCTGTCGTTCGCGGTGCGACATTTGAATTGCGACGTCGGCGTGATGATTTCCGCGTCGCACAATCCCCCCAGCGACAACGGATTCAAGGCGTACTGGTCGAACGGCGGACAGGTCATATCTCCTCACGACAAGGGAATTATCGACTGCGTGTACGAGGCCCGGGACATTCCCACGGTCGATTTCGACAAGGCCGTCGCGGACGGGCGAATCGAAATCGTCGGCGAGGCACTCGACCGCGCCTATGTCGGTGCCGTTTTGGGCATGAGCCTTTCGAGCGAGCGCGACATGCCGGCGATCTTTTCGCCGTTGCACGGGGTCGGTGAAACGTCGGTTTACCGCGCGTTGAACGAAGCGAAGTTTCGCGGAGTCGAAATCTTCGAGCCGCATCGCGCTCCCGACGGGAACTTTTCCGCCGTGCCCGATCAGCTTCCCAATCCCGAGCGTCGGGAGGTCTTCGCGCCGATGATCGAGCTGGCTGCACAGACCGGCGCGGAATTGATTCTTGCGTCCGACCCCGATGCCGACCGGCTCGGCGCCGCCGTCAAGGACCGCTCCGGCCGCTTCGTCCATCTCAGCGGCAACCGCATCGGCGCTCTATTGGCCGACTACATCCTGCGAAAGCGTGCCGCGGCCGGAACGCTTTCACCCGAGTGCTTTGTCATCGAGACGCTGGTGACGACACGTTTGATTGCAGAGATTGCCAAGTCGCACGACGTGCGGTCCATCGACGACTTGCCCGTCGGCTTCAAGTACATCGGTGAAACGATCGATCGTGAAGGGCCGGACAAGTTCGTTTTTGGCGCGGAAGAATCGCTGGGTTATCTGGCGGGCAGCTATGCGCGCGACAAAGATGCGTCGATTGCCGCCTTGTATGTCATGGAGCTGGCCGCCGAGCTGCGCAAGAAAGACCGCACGCTACTCGATCGGCTCGATGAATTGTACGTCGAGCACGGATATTTTGTGGAAGGGCAGCGATCGGAGACTTGCACCGGAGCAGAGGGCCAACAGCAAATCGCGCGGCTGATGCAGGAATTGCGCGAGCGGCCGCCGCGCGAGTTCGCGGGAATCGCCTTGGCCCGCGTTCGCGACTATCAATTGCACGAAGAGCGCGCCCTGCCGGGGAATTCCAAGGTGAAGAGCCTGCCACAGGCCGCGGGGAACCTGCTCTTTTTCGATTCGGCCGAGGGAGCCATTCGGTTTTCAATCGCAGTGCGACCGTCGGGCACCGAGCCGAAAATCAAGTTTTACTTCTTCGTACACGCGGATTGCCCCGACCCGGATCTGCTGGAAGCCTTGAAAGACCGCAGCGATCACTCGCTGTCGAGGCTGCAAGACGCCGTTTCCAACTGGGTGCGTGATTTTGTGGAATCGAGTTGAGAAAGACTCTATGCGGGGGCCGGTTCGACGCTAGCATGAAAGCACAAGCCCGTCGTGACCCGATTGACCCAGCAGCGGCTCGAATGGAAACAAACGTGAACGACCGTCTCGACAAGTTGGAAAAGCAGCTTTCCGGTCTATCTCGCGCGGAGAAGGCACAGCTTGCACAATCGCTCGTGCGTGATCTAACCGATGCGTTCCCCGGCGTCGAGAGCACGCCTGGCGTGTGTGGCGGTGAGCCTTGCATTGTTCGCACTCGAATCCCCGTGTGGGTGTTGGAGCAACTGCGACGGCAGGGAGTTTCCGAGGCAGACATTCTGCGCTCATACCCGACGCTTCGGGCCGGCGACCTGGCGACCGCATGGGCGTACGTTCAAAGCCATCGCGACGAAATTGAAGAGCAAATTCGCGAAAACGAGGAGAGCTAGGTTTGGCCCGTTTGTACGCGAATGAAAACTTTCCGTTGCCCGTGGTCGAAGAGTTGCGCCGAAATGGACATGACGTCGTTACGATCCAGGAAACTGGCAAAGCGGGGGAGAGCACTTCGGACGCCGAAGTGCTTCAATTTGCCATGGCGGATGATCGGGCCGTGCTGACGCTAAATCGGCGGCACTTTCTGCGATTGCATGGTGAGACGCCCAATCACGCCGGCATCATCGTTTGCACCGTAGACGGCGACTTCGCCGGCCAGGCATCCCGCATTCATGCGGCGATCGTAGCCGCTGGCGAGTTAAGCGGAATCCTTCTTCGGGTCAACAGGCCGTCATGATCGCATGTTGTGTCGGCGCCTTCCGAACGGTCCGTGATGGGTCGCATTATTGAGAAGAGCAAAGTTAACTCGTCGGTCATGCAAAACGTTCGCCCCTACCTTCAATTGGTCCGCCTGCCCGCCGTGTTTACCGCGATGGCGGACGTCTTCCTGGGTTTCCTGGCGAACCACACCGCCATGGGGGCAGCGAGCGGACAATTCGCGCTGCTGTTGGTCGCCTCGTCGTGTCTTTACATGTCGGGGTTGGCATTCAACGATTTCTTCGACCGCGCACGCGATGCGCGCGAGCGGCCGCAGCGGCCCATTCCATCGGGCCGCGTCTCCGCCGGCATGGCAGCGGTGTTAGCCAGCGTGTTGATGGTGGCCGGAATATTTGCGGCGGCGGCTGTCGCACTTCAAAGCCTGTACGTGGCCCTCGCGCTGGCTTTGTGCGTATTGGCCTACGACGGGCTGCTCAAGTCGACGCCGTTGGGACCGCTCGCGATGGGCGGTTGCCGATTTCTCAACGTCATGCTGGGCGCC
>JBBDVZ010000003.1:0-13592 GCA_040903115.1 Planctomycetaceae bacterium | reverse complement strand
CCGCTCTGCCAAGACCCGCCGTCGCGGCGACGGCGAAGAGCCCGGACCCGCCGGATTGTAGGAACCGTCGTCGGTCGATGTTGGCGTGTCGCGGTTCAGGCGACATCGGACGTCCTTTCGAAAACAGCAAACCGTCCGTCATTATAACCATGTCGATTTTGAAGTATAAAGCCCTGGCGGGACGATTTATGGCGCGCGTGGCGACAGTCCTCGGCGAACACCCCAGTGACTCATTGGACACAGCGCGGCTTAGCCGCAACCGAGGTTCAATCACGAAAAAGAGGAGCCACTGATGAACGCGGATCGACACGGATCAGTGAGGAGAAGAGGGAGAATACGATCCACAGATTAACCTAGCGCGGCATAGCCGCAACCAAATGTGAGAAAGCGAGTTACGATTTTGCGCCGAAAAAATCTTCGCGCCACGCAAAGAAATTGAACGTTAGCATTGCAGATGAACGCAGATTTGGCTTCGAGTTTTCGCAAATATCCGTTGGGGCGGTTCCTCACATGTGATGGTCAGCGGCTTTTATGAAGAACCCAGGAACCCAGGAACATGCAGCGAATCAAGAATTTCTGGCTTCCTGGGTTCCTCATAAAAAATCAAATCTGAGTCCATCTGACTTCGGCGAACTCGACTCGACTGAGCTCGCCGAAGTCAGTCGAGCCGCGAAATCTGCGGATAGTCTTCTTCTCTTCTCCGCGACCTCTGCGTCTCTGCGGTTAAATTACTTCTGCAGCAGCGTATCGACGTTGACGTCCATTACGCGTCGCGCGTATCGATGCGGGCCCAATGCACACTCATGCACTCCGGAGTGCCGGCATAGTGGGCTACCAACACCCGGCCGTCGGGCAGGCGACGAACTGCCGGGTGCCCGAAGCTCCACTTGGCCATGTCGAGCCAATACTGTTTGAAATCGATGTCATGGCGTTTCTGAGTTAAGCCGGCCTGCTCGTCGTGCATGTAGACAACCAGTGCGTCGCTGCGCGGCCAGGTGCGTCCGCCGTCGCGCGATTGCCACAATGTCATTGTGGCCGGCTGTCCGCGATCGACGACAAACGCGAGCGCGCGTCCGTCCGGAAGCAGCAGCGGAGCGGCGATCTGCCCCGGAATGCCGATGTCATGAATCGACGCACGGTCGTCGGCGCTCTTGCCGATGTTGCCACGCCGAAAATGAACCGTCAAATCGGTTTTGCGCTTCAAGTCGTGCGTCCAGAACATGGCGATGTATTCGCCAGCGGTTTCACCGGTGCAAAGCCGTTGATCCCAGTAGTAAATCCGCTGCTCGGGGTGCCGTGCCACAAGCTGCAACCTGCCAAAGCTGCGCCCGCCGTCGCGCGAGATGAGCAGCCACGCACCATGCGCTGCGGGGCGGGGATCGTCGTAGTCTTTGTAGCTCTCGAACGGGTAGGCGATCGTGCCGTCGCTCCACTTCAAGATCGGCCCCGTGCTGGAGCATCCCGTCAGTTCTTTGACAGGCACTTGTTGCCAGGCCGTCCAGGAATCGCCGTCGTCGTTCGAGTACGACTTGAGTTGCCGACTGTGGAGGATGCCTTCCGTCTCAGGATCGAAAAGCGGTCGCGCCGGATCGCTGCGATCGAACCACGTCGCCATCAGCATCAGTTTGCCGGGATCGATCTCGACGATCTCTCCGGACGACAGCGAGCCGGGCACGCCGTCGAGCGTCGACTCAAAGCGCGCGGGCAGCTCCGTCCAGGTCGCTCCGCCGTCGCGCGATCGACACAAGCGGATGGTTCCCTTGACGGCGTGCTTTTTCGCGCCCAATTGAAATCCGCAGATGATCGATCCCGAACCCAGCGCGCAGAGGCTGACAAACGCGGCGACCCGCTCGTCCACGGGTCGGCCGCTTGCATCAAAAATCAATCCGCGCTCTTCAAGCCGCATGTCGCTCGCCATGCAGATCGTGATGTGACGAAATGCCAATTGCAAGCGCTATTTTCCGGCGACCGCATCGACCGGTCAAGCAGCGGAACAGCTAAACCGGGGAGACGCAGAGGCCGCGAACGAACGAGGAACCGCAGATAAACGCAGATGTGATGGGATTTGGGTCATTGCAATATGTCATGCCGCAGATACACGGGAAGAACTAAATGAAAATTAAAAAGGAAAGCAAAAGAAACCACGGATGACACTGATTACCACGGATAATGAATGAAAGTATTCCAAATATCCGTGTCAATCCGTGCAATCAGTGGTTAAGTTTTGTCTTTTAATTTAGTCCTGCTTTTAATCGGCGTTCATCAGCGTTCATCGGCGGTTCCGTTTTTCCATCCTGATCTTCTCCGCGTCTCCGCGGGTCAATCGTCTGCCGTGTACCGCGGAGCCGACTGGACGCTTTCGGTTCTACTCGCGACAATTATGGCTGATGGTTCGAAACATACGGAGGTGGATGTGCCATGTCGCTATTGCCCGGCCGATTGGGTTTGTTGACTGCTCGCGACGTTATGACGCGCGACGTTATCACCCTTAAAGACACCGACTCGATCGAGGTGGCGATCGGTCGATTCCGTGAGCATCATATCACCGGCGCGCCGGTTGCCGATGCCAACGGCAAGTTCGTGGGAATCTTGTCGCTCACGGATTTGGCGCGGTCGGCTCCCATCCGTGCGTCGGACAGCGAGGCTCAGTCGTTGCCCCTCGCGCACGGTATGGACAAGGCGAGTTGGGATCTGTTCGCAAGCGCAGTTCCCGTCGAGGCCGCCGTCCGCACGCAGACCGTTCGAGAGCGAATGTCCCGCCGCGTCAAGTTCGTCTCGCAGAAAACGTCCATCGTTGAAGTCGCGCGCGTGATGTGTGGCGGACATTGGCATCGCGTGCCGGTGGTCGACGAGCACAACACGCTGTGCGGCATCATCTCGACAATGGACATTCTGGCTGCTGTCGTCAACGTGGCGGACGAGCCGGAGTGAGACTCGTGGGTGTCGCACGGGCGTGCCACTGCTGAGCCGCTTTGGGCTCAGCAGTGCTACTTTCGATCTGTGATGTGCGTGCCGAGAGAAAGTGACGTCGAAAGACGTTTGCCCCCCACCCCTGGCCCTCCCCGCTCGGCTGACTTCGGCGAGCTCAGTCGAGTCGAGCTCGCCGCAGGCCCGCGGCGGGGGGAGGGGAAAGGACGTTTCGCGCCTGGCATAATTCGCCGCGTCTCCCCTTCGCCGCGTCCCCGCGTCCCCGCTTGGGGTGTGCCACTGCTGAGCCGCTTTGGGCTCAGCAGTGCTACTTCACTCTGGCCGGAAACCCAGGCACGCGGCTCCCACGATGCTTCCGCCAAGTTCCTCGCAGATCGCGGCCAGCGTCTCCCAAAGATACACCGCATAGCTGCAATCGACCCAGATCCGAAACAGCGGCAAGTCGTCGGCCACTTCCGGCAGCACGCCGCAGCTCACGGCCGCCACGCGCGTCATCACGAGCCGTCCAGCGACTGCTTCAGCGAAATTGATGCCGCACGTTTGCAACAGCACTTCAAGCGCCCGGGAACCAGCCAGCAGAAACGCGGCTTCCTGGCGGTCGATGTGAACGATGCGGCCTGTGGCAACGTCGAGTGCAGCGGCAATCGCGGCGACAGTCTCTCCGGTTGGGCCGCTTTCCAACAGGAAGTCGTCGCCGCCGACGCGCGCGATCACGCCGCCATCGGGCAGGCGTTGCGCGTCGAACAGCGCCGGCGGCACGTCGATGCCTCGCGAAGCCAGCCAATGGTCGGCGTCGGGGCCTTTGACGCCGATTTTCGGCAGGCTGGAGACGTCACATAACGCCAGCGTCCGAACGGCTTGCCGCTCGTGCTCGTCGCTTTGAAAGCGCAGCGCGAGCGGCATGCCGTCGACGTCGCCCCATTCAGGCCGTCGCGCTTCGAGCAAATGGTAGATAGGATTTCGTCCCACGATTCACTCTCATCCCTCGTTCCCAGTCTCGTTCCCAAGTTCCGCTTGGGAACGCACTCTCTCGAAGCTCCGCTTCGCGTCACCACGCACGCGAATGCGCATTCGCGGACGCGGTGTCGTTCGCCTCCCCCACCCTAACCCTCCCCGCTCGGCTGAGCTCGCCGCAGGCCCGCGGCGGGGGGAGGGGATTCCATTTGGCCGTTTTATGAACAACTTGCTTGCTGATAACAATCGCCTCCCACTTACCGTTGACGTCCGTTTCCAGGATCATAAAACGGCAAACGGGCCACTTGGGCGGCGACGAGGTTCCCGTCGTCAACGCGAATCTCGATGTTTGTCCCGGGGTTCGCCAAATCCGGGCGGACAAATGCCATCCCGATGGGAAAACCCAACGTCGTGCGCCGCGCAATGCTCGTGACTCGTCCCGCGATTTCGCCGGCGGCAATGATCAGATTGCACTCTTCCGGAAACGGGCCGCGATGCGCCTGTGGAAATACGATTCCGACCAGCGTGCGGGTAAGCGGTTTTTTGCGAATGATGTCGAGGCTGCGCCCGCCGACAAAGAAGTCTTTGTTCTTGCCGATGGCCCAGGCGACGTCGGCTTCGAAGGGAGTGGTCAAGGCGTCGGTATCGTGGCCGACGATGAAATGCCCCTTTTCCAAACGCAATAACCGTTGTGCCTCGATGCCAAACGGGCGGATGTCGTAACGCCGCCCCGCTTCGATCAGCACGTTCCACACGTGCCAGCCGTGCGACGCGGGCACGTGGATCTCGTAACCCAATTCGCCGACAAAGCCGACGCGCATCAGCGTGGCCCGCGCGCCGGCCACCGTTCCCCGGCGGACTCCGAGGTACCCGAACTGCTCGGGCGACAAGTCGACGTCGGTGAGATCTTTAATCACCTCGCGCGATTTCGGTCCGGCGATGTTCATCGCCGCCAGTTGCCCTGTCGCGTTGACCAGGGCGACGTTCATCTTGAAGATGATCGCCCAGCGCTGCATCTCGCGATAAAACGCCGCCACGCCGCTGCTGGTTGCCGTCACGTAGAAGCAGTCGTCGTCGAGCCGGGCGACGACGCCGTCTTCAATGATGACCCCCGTCTCATCGCACGCCAGGCCGTAACGCAATGTTCCCGTTTTCTGGTTCTCGAACCTGCCGGTGTAGATGTGTTCGAGAAAGCGGGCTGCGTCGGGCCCCATCACGTGCAGCTTGCCGAGCGTGCCGACGTCGATGAGACTCACGTTTCGCCGGACGTTGGCGGCCTCTTCATAGATGCAGTCGTCGCGGGTCCTGCCGTCGACTCTGTAATATTCCGGCCTGAACCAATCGCCGGCGTGGATGATCTCCGCGCCGGCCTGTGCGTGCCACTCGTGCATCGGCGTGCGCCGCAGCGGGTGAAAGCGACGGCCGGCCAAGTGCCCGAGCGACACAGGTTGATGAAACGGCCGCGACGTGGTCGAGCCCGTTGCGTCGATCGAGGCGCCATTGAGCCGCGCGAGAATTCGCACGGCATTCATGTTCGACAGCTTGCCCTGGCTGGGTCCCATGCCTACCGTCGTGTAACGCTTCATCAATTCGATGTTGTCGTAGCCCTCTTGATGCGCGTTGACAAAGTCGGCCAGGTGCAAGTCTTCATCCAGGTCGACGAAGTTTTTCTTCTTGGGATGAGTGAATATCGGGTACGGATGGCTCGGGGGCGATGACCGGTGGACGAGAGCCTCCGGAATCGTGCCGCCGATTTTTCCCAAAAACGCAGCCGCCGCCAACCCGGCGCGACGCCCGTCGGCAATCTGATCCTGCAAATCGAACACGCCGTTGAGCCGACCTGCTGCAAACACTCCGGGGGGCAACTCCGACGGGATAAACTGCTCGACGTGTGTTGCGTAACGAAACCGCCCTCCCGCTTGCGACACGAGTCCGCTGTTGGGCGCCCAGCCGACGCTCATCATGATGCCGTCGCAATCGATCGCGCTCGTTGAATCGGTCCGCGGCGATCCGTCGTCGTTCAACGGACAAATCGTCGCTTTAACAACCGTCTTGCCGCGGTTGGCCACGGCTTCGTACACGGCGTGGCCGCGATGAATGGCAATGCCGGCTTCGGCAACCCGCCGCGACATTTCGGTCTGATCGCCCTCGCGGCGCAGATCGACGACCGCCGCCACATCGACTCCAGCCGAGTACAGATCGCAGGCGAGGCGGTAACCGTCGCTGTTGGCCGCCAGAACGACGGCACGATCGCACGGTTTGACCGCATAAATGTGCATCAACCGCTGTGCCGCCGACGCCAACATCACGCCCGGCAGGTCGTTGTTGTAGAAGACCGCTGGCTGTTCGATACATCCCGTGGCGACGAGCGTCGCCCCCGCGCGCAGCTTGGTGAGCCGCCGATCATTGAAGAGCGCGACCCAGTGGTCGGCGTACCAGCCACCCGCCTGCGTTGCGCAGCGCATTTCCAGATTGTCGAGCATCGAGGCGCGCTCCAGCAGTTCGCGCAGACGCTCGCGCGCAGCGGCGTCGCCGGCCCATTGCCACGTCAGGCTACCGCCGGGACGCTGCTGCTCGTCGACGAGCAACACGTGCAGTCCATTTTCGGCCGCCGCGATCGCGCCGGCCAGACCGGCCGGACCAGCGCCGACAACCAGCAGATCGCAAAATGCATAATCCTTCGGAGACGCCGGCCATCGAGCAGACGGCTCGATCTTTCCCAGGCCGGCGATCTTTCGCATCTGATTTTCGTAGAAACGAAAAAGCCGCCGCGGGGTGTGAAAGGCCTTGTAGTAGAAACCGACCGGCAAGAACGCGCCGAACCGATCGATGATGCGCAACCGATCGCGCTTCAACCCGCCGACCGTATTCACCGCCCGCACGTCGAGGCCGGGCGTGATGGGCAGCACGTCGCCGCGCAGGTTCGTGCGGCGGCCGTCCTCGACCATGAGATTGACGTCGTGGTTCGAGAGGCTGTAGACGCCTCGCGGGCGATGGTACTTGAAGCTACGGCCCAGCAATCGGACGTCGTTGGCCCAGAGCGCGCTCGAAAGCATGTCGCCGACAAAGCCGTGATATGTCTTTCCTTCGAAACGAAAGGCGACTGTCCGGTTGCGGTCGAGCCATTCGCCGGGTTGGGGCGGCAATCGTTTGGGCAAGACTCACTCCGAACCGTAAAGAAATGTGCGCACGATCTGGTCTGTCCGGTTGTCCCGCACGGCGATGAACCACGTGCCGCTCGGGACGTGATACCACCATTCGCGCTTCACGGCGGGCTCGCCGCGGCGGTTGAAGACGTAGTTCGACCATTCGTCATCGCTGGAGAGCTTTGGATCGGGCATGTCGCGCACCTCGCCGCCGGACTGAAATTCCTGGATGGGCCGCGGGCCGATCAATGGGCAGTCGAGAAGTTTCATTGCGAGGATTTCAAATTAATGCGAAAGACATTCCCGCCCCGGGGGGTGGCACTGCTGAACCGCTTCGGTTCAGCAGTGCTTGCTCATACAGTTCGAGTGTCACCACTCTGGCGGCAAAACGTTTGTTCGTCAAACCTCACGACAAAGCACTGCTGAGTTGAAGCAACTCAGCAGTGGCACCCAAACGATTCAATGACCGACGGAGGCGGCGCCTTTTTCGCCGACGAGCCGGAAGTCGCGGAAACGCGACAGGTTGAACGCTTCGATCAGCCCGTGATTGCAATCGTGGGCCATGGTGTAGGCCATTGTCTTACCGCTCACCGGCGTCGCCTTAAAGCCCCACGTTCCCCAGCCGGCGTCGATGTAAAACCCCTTGATCGGCACGGTGCCCATGATCGGCGAGAAATCCGGCGTCATGTCGCACAGCCCCGACCATTGCCGCAATACGTTCACCTGCCCCAGAAACGGAAACAGGTCCAGCAGGTGGCCGCTCATCCCTTCGGCAAAATCGAGCGTCGATCGCATCGAGATCAATTCGTACGGATCGAGCGAGGCGCCGGCGACCAGCTCGCCGCGCGACGACTGACTCACGTACAGATGCAAGCTGGCCGAGACCACAATGCTGTCGAGCCACGGTTTGAGCGGTTCGGTCACCAGCGCCTGCAGCGGATAGATCACCAGCGGCGTGCTCAAGCCCACCATGGCGGTAATATGCGTCGTCCAACCGGCAACCGCCGACAGAATTTTTTTCGTTTTGATGAATCCCTTGTCGGTATGCACGCCGGCGACCGCGCCGGCGCGCACTTCGATCCCTGTGACCGCCGTCTTCTGATGAATCTCGACGCCGCAGCGATCGGCGCCGCGCGCGTAAGCCCAGGCGACGGCATCGTGCCGGGCGATGGCGCCGGGCGGATGGTACAAAGCCCCATGGATTGGCGGTTGATGTCCGCCGCACGTCAGATCGATCTGGGGAATCTGCTCCTTGACGAACTCCGGCCCGACCACACGGCTGTCGATTCCCAAATGCTTGTTCACCTCGGCGCGCCAACGCTGAGTGCGCAGCGACGACGCCGAGTGAGCCAGTGTGAAGTGTCCGCGCTCGGAATAAAAGAGGTTGAGGTTCAACTCGCGCGACAAGTCCTGAAACAGCTCGACACTCGTTTGGTAGAACCGCGCGCCTTCCGGCGTGAGGTAATTCGACCGGATGATGGCCGTGTTGCGACCGGTGCCGCCGCCGCCGATGTACCCCTTTTCGAGCACCGCGACGTTCGAGATACCGTGGTCTTTGGCAAGATAATAGGCGGCAGCCAGTCCGTGCCCACCGCCGCCGATAATCACCGCGTCGTATTCGCTTTTGAGTGCGGCGGGTGAGCGGAACATCCGCGGTTCGGGATATTCCTTCGAGAGGGCGAACTTCAACAAACGGTGGGGCATGATCGCGCGTTAAAAGCCCACGGAAGGCTTTCCGTGGGCTTAAAAGAACGTGAGGTACTCGTCAATTTCCCACGGAGTCACCTGGCGGTGATACGTCTCCCATTCGCGAGACTTCAGGCTGATGAACTCGTCGGCGATCACTCCCAGCGCGCCCTTCACCACGTCGTCGCCCTTCAACTCGTCGATCGCTTCGTCGAGCGACTGCGGCAGGATTTTGGTTCCCCGCTCGAGCACCTCGCGCAGCGGTTTCTCGTACATGTTGCCCAGGTTGGGCGCGCCGGGGTCGAGCTTCTTGTCGATGCCATCCAAGCCGGCGGCCAAATACGCGGCCAGCGCCAAATACGGATTGCAGCCGGATGAGACGGTCCGATCTTCGAAATGCCCGGGGCCGGCCGTGCGAATCATTTGCGTGCGATTGTTGTCGCCGTACGTGACAAAGGCGGGCGTCCACGTGTAACCGCTGCGGCTCGAATACAACCCCGCCCCCAATTGCAGACGTTTGTAGCAATTCACGGTCGGGCTGGTGACCGCGCAGAGGGCCCGCGCGTGATGCAGCACGCCGCCGATGAAGTGATAGCCAACCTCCGCACAACCCAGTCCGCGGCGATCGGCGGGATCGGCAAACAGGCCGGTTCCGGTTTCGGCCGACGCCAGGTGAAAGTGGATGTGCAGCCCGCTGCCCGTGCGGTCGCGGAACGGCTTGGGCATGTGCGTGGCGATGGCGCCATATTTTTTCGCGATCTGCGAAGTCGCCATCTTGAAGAACGTAATTCGGTCGGCAGTCGTCAGCGCGTCTTGATAGGCGAAGTTCACCTCGAACTGCCCGTTGGCGTCTTCGTGATCGGTTTGGTACACGCCCCAACCGAGCGCATTCAGCGCGCCGGTCAGGTCCTGCAAGTATTGCATCGCCGGAGCCATCGACCGGAAGTCGTAGCAGGGCTTGGCCAACACGTCGGCATTGTCGGGATTCCAGGGAGCGATCGAACCGTCGGCATTGCGCGTAACGAGAAAGTGCTCGGGCTCCATGCCAACGTTGAAGACGTAGCCCTTTTGTCTCGCTTCACCCAGGACGCGTTTGAGGTTCGTGCGCGGGCAGTAGGGGTACGACTTCTCATCGACATACAAGTCGGCGGCAAACCGCGCGGTGTTGGGCATCCACGCCAGCGGCGTGTAACTTTCGAGGTCGATGCGAGCCAGCATGTCGTGCGAGTGCGGGCCCTGCCCCAAGCCCCACACAGCGGCCCCGGCGAATCCCGCACCGACGTCGATCGCATCATCGAGACACGCCGCGGGAACCATCTTGACCTTCGCCGACCCGTGAATGTCGACGAACTGCACGAGGATGTATTCGATGTTGCCGTCGCGCAGCTTCCGGCGGATTTGTTCACGATCGACCATTTCGGTACCCTGAAAAAGCACGAAGCACGAATGTCGAAAGAAGGCCCAAAGCACGAAATCCGAATGACGAACCGGGCGTTGTATTTGTTTCGTGCTTCGTGCTTCGGATTTCCTTCGTCATTCGTGCTTAGCTCCGTAGGGTGGGTTAAACCCACCATCGAATGCGTATCCGCGCTCTTGGTGGGTTTCACCCACCCTACTTGCTTTCCGCCTATTTGCCACGCCCGGGAATCCAATCCGTGCCCGCTAGCGGCACTCGCGCCATCGCGGCGGCTTCGACCGTCAGCGCGACGAGATCTTCTCGTTCGAGGTGATGCACGTTCGACTTGCCGCAGGCACGCGCGAGCGTGGTGAGCTCCATGTTGAGCACTTGCAGATAGTTTCGCAACCGTTTCGCGCCGACCTCCGGCGTCAGGCGCAGCTCGAGCTGCGGGTCCTGCGTCGTGATGCCGACGGGACATTGGCCGGTGTGACAGTGGTGACAGTAACCGGGCGCGGTTCCCAGTTTCGCATAGTCGTCATTCGCGTCGAACTCGCGCCCGTCTTGAACGTAGGTCTCATGGTTGCAACCCAGGGCGATGAGCACGGCCTGACCGATGGAAACGGCATCGGCGCCAAGTGCAAGCGCCTTGGCGACGTCGGCCCCGGTCCGAATGCCCCCCGAGATGATCAACTGGACTTCGCCGACGACGTCCATCTCTTCCAACGCTTCGACGGCTAGTGGCAGCGCGGCCAACGTCGGGATGCCGGCGTGTTCGATAAACACCTGCTGCGTTGCCGCCGTCCCGCCTTGCATGCCGTCGATGACGACGACGTCGGCTCCGGCTTTCACGGCGAGCTTGACGTCGTCGCGAACGCGGGTCGCTCCCATCTTGACGTAAATCGGCACCTGCCAATCAGTGATCTCTCGCAGCTCTTCGATCTTGATTTTCAAATCGTCGGGGCCGACCCAGTCGGGATGCCGGCAGGCCGACCGCTGGTCGATGCCTTCGGGCAATGTGCGCATGCCGGCGACCCGCGCACTGACTTTCTGCCCCAGCAGCATTCCGCCACCGCCGGGTTTTGCGCCCTGTCCGACGACGATCTCGATCGCGTCCGCTTTGCGCAAATCGTCGGGATTGAAACCGTACCGCGATGGCAGACATTGATACACGAGCGTTTTCGACGACTCGCGCTCCTCGGGCGTCATGCCGCCGTCCCCCGTGGTGGTCGATGTGCCCACTTCGGTGGCTGCACGGCCGATCGCTGCTTTCACGTTGGCCGAGAGCGCGCCGAAACTCATACCGGCAATAGTGACGGGAATTTCGAGCTCGATCGGCTTTTTGGCGTAGCGCGTGCCGATAATGGTTTTCGAGATGCAACGCTCGCGATAACCCTCCAGCGGATACCGCGAGATCGATGCGGTGAGAAACACGAGGTCGTCGAACGAGGGGACGGCTCGCTTGGCTCCCATGCCGCGAATCTCGTACAAGCCATGCCTTGCTGCCTGGCGAATGTACGCGATCGCGTGCCGATCGAACGTCGCACTCTCTTCGCGTTCTTGGTGAGTCATGTTGTTGTCATTCGATGCGTCGTAATCGAAACTCCCCTCCCTTTAAGGGAGGGGCTGGGGGAGGGTTAAAGCGATCGAACGCTTCACAACACCCGACACTTTCACCCCTCTCCCAACCTCTCCCCTGAGGGGAGAGGGGTTTCGGTTCAATACTCCTGATGCGCGTCGGCGTTCCAGTGATACAACGTGCGGGCCGTGGCGATGCGGCGAAACTCGCGGGGATCGACGCCGATGCTTGCCGCGTCGAGCAGTTGACCGACGCGCGCGAAATCCGCGGATTGCATTTCTTCTTCCCGTGCATCCGCACCCAGGCTGTGAATCTTGCCGCGAATGTAAATGTTTGCCTCGTACAGCGAGTCGCCCAGGTTCGGGCCCGCGTCGCCGCACACGACGAGTGTCCCGGCTTGAGCCATGAAGGCCGAAAAGTGGCCGACGCCGCCGCCCACAACGATGTCGCAGCCTTTCATCGAGATTCCGCAACGGCTCGAGGCGTCGCCTTCAATCACCACCAGCCCGCCGTGTCCCGAAGCGCCGGCACATTCCGACGCATGCCCTTTCACGCGAACCGTGCCGGACATGATGTTTTCGGCGACGCTCCAACCCACGTTGCCATGCACGCAAACGCGGGCCCGCTTGTTCATGCCCGCGACGAAGTAGCCCCCGTGGCCGCGGATGTCGACGTCGATCTCGCAGTCCAGTCCGGCAGCCAGGTTGTGCATGCCGTCGGGGTTGAGGATTTCGACGCGCTCGATGCCGCTTGAGGCAACCTCATGATGCAGAAACTGATTGACCGCGCGGACGCTCAGCTTGGCCAGATCGAATTGCTTCACACCGACCATGAGTAAATTCGTTCCGGCATGGGTTCGAAAACATTTGCCGACTTGATGTCGGGCAGATGGGCGAGCGAACGGAACTCGGAAGCGACGGCGACGTAGTCGTCGGTTTCGGCGGCGACAGCCGGTTTGCAGGCGAACGCGTCGCGCACCAGCACCATCTTGTCGCCCGTGGCCATTAGAAACGTGAAAAACCCGTCCAGCTCGCTGAATGACGTGGCGATGGCCTGCTCCAACGTGTCGCCTTCGCGCATCCGCCATTCGAGAAAGCGGCAACCGGCTTCGGTGTCGTTGTCGGTCTCGAAAGGCACGCCTCGCCGCACGAGCTTTCGCCGCACGCTATTCGGATTCGAGAGCGACCCATTGTGCACGAGGCAAAAGTCTTCGCCCGCCGTGAATGGGTGCGCGTGAGCCGGTGAAACGGCCGACTCGGTCGCCATGCGCGTGTGCCCGACCGCGTGCGTTCCCGCCATGTCGGCGAAGTGATAGCGCCGCGCGATCGTCGCCGGGTGGCCTTCGTCCTTGTAAACATCGATCGCGCGCCCGGTCGACAGCAGATGCACTTCGGGATACGATCGACTCAGCCACGCTTTGAACGCGACGACGGCCGCCGAGGAAACGATTGTCGCATGATTTTCGACGGCGTCGATTTCGCTTCGGCTGTCGGCCTCTTGCCGCAATGAAACGTGAAATGCCTGCCAATCGAAGGTCGACTCCTTGGCATACAGCGAGAAGCGGCGCCGGCCGCCGTTCACCGGCTCTCGAAAGACGGCCAGGCCGGCCGAATCGGGTCCGCGCGTGCCCATGCAGTCGAGCATGGGCGTGACGAGTTCGCCAAGCCGTTCGCGCAACGCGTCTTGCTTCATCAACAGCCCGACGATGCCACACACCGCTTGCCGCTCCGCATTCTTTTCGAGGCCGATTTCACCCCCCTCCCTTTAAGGGAGGGGTTGGGGGAGGGTAGAAACGCCCGAACGCTTCACCCCTCGACTCGACCGAACTCGCCGAAGTCAGTCGAGTCGAGGGTTGAAACGCCCGAAGTTTTCACCCCTCGCCCAACCTCTCCCCTGAGGGGAG
>JBBDVZ010000002.1:0-13966 GCA_040903115.1 Planctomycetaceae bacterium | reverse complement strand
AACGCGGGTTTTTGTTTGTGCGCCCGGGGGCCGGTGTTATCATCTCATGTGCGCAGCAGGTCGACAGCGGTTCCAGCATCCCTTCGTTGATCTTTTCCTTGGAGCAAGGAGCATCAATGGCTGCAACAGAGTTTACCATCCGTCGCAAAGTGCTGACCATATTTGGCGCGAAGTTCCATATTTACAACTCCGCAGGTGGCCTGATCGGCTTCTGCAAGCAGAAGGCCTTCAAACTCAAGGAAGACATCCGCATCTACTCCGACGAGACGGCCACGGAAGAGCGGCTTGTCATCAAGGCCCGCTCGGTGCTCGACATCAGCGCGGCATATGACGTGGTTGAAAGTCAAACGGGCCGCAATATCGGAGCGCTGCAGCGACGGGGTTTGAAGTCCATCTTCCGCGACGAATGGGACGTCCTCGACCCGAAAGGCCAGCAAGTCGGCAAAATCCTGGAAGACAGCGTCCTGATGGCTGTTGTCCGCCGCTACGTACTGAACATCTTTCCGCAAACGTTTCGCTTGACAGACATGAGCGGCCGCGATCTTGCGAGTCTGCGCACGCATTTCAACCCGTTTGTCCACCGGATGACGGTCACCGTGTTCGACGACTGCCCGCTCGACCCGTATCTCGTGCTGGCGGCAGGGATCTTGATCATCGCCATCGAGGGTCGACAACAGTAATCGCATTGAAACGACGTCGGATTTTGTCGTCACTCGATTCAAGGAAGATAGTGCCACTCTCACGGCAAGCAAACATTTTCAGTTCGCAACTCGGGACGGCGGATGCCGCGCTACCGGCCATTCCAGGCGGCTGGGCGGAGAAAGACATCGTCATCGAACGTCACCGGTTTCGCTTGACGCTTCCCGCGGACCCCGATGCTTTCCTCGACGATCCCGTCGTTCACGAGGCCCACGAGCGCGATGAGTACATGCCGTACTGGCCCTATTTGTGGCCGGCAGCGTACTCGATGGCGGCCGCCGTCATGCGTGCCGACTGGCCGGCGCGACAGCCGGCGCTCGAAATCGGGACGGGCATTGGGCTGGTCGGTCTGGCCGCGTTGGTGAAAGGCCTGCGCGTGGTGTTCACCGACTATGCAGCCGACGCCGTGACGCTGGCCTTGCACAACGCCAGACAAAACGGCTTCGCCGATGCCGAGGGAATGCTGCTTGACTGGCGCAAGCCGCCGGCGACTCGATATCCAATCATCCTGGGATGCGACGTCGTGTACGAGACGGTCAATCACGCGCCGATCCTCGATTTGCTCGACGTCATGCTGGCACCATCCGGCGTGTGCTGGATCGGCGACGGGGGCCGCCAACACGGCGGCACATTCTGCGCGACGGCTCGACAGCGAGGCTGGAACGTGTCGCTACGTGACGACGACGGAAACCCGCTCGCTGCACCTATCGTGGGAACTTTTCAACTGATCGAGCTTTGCCGTCGTTGACGGGGTGCTGATGGGGTGCCACTGGCGTCTCGCCAGTGCTTTTTTCGAAGTTCATACAGCCGCTTGCATTTTCTATGCATACAACCGCTTGCATTTTCTATGCATACAACACGGTGAAGCCGAGCAAGATGCACTCGGACCATAAGCGCGCGCGGCGAGCGAGTACTCGATCGAAAAGAGCACGGGCAGAATGCCCGTGGCACCCGAATTCTACGCACTCTGCTGTTGAGGCGACGGGCCTGTGCTGGCAACGCGGCGATCGAGCCATGCTGCAATCGACGCCGTGATCTGCTGCCAATCCGGCTCGTTGAGCAGCTCGTGATAGTGCTCGGGAAGTGTCTGCAGCGTCACGTCGTTGCTGCCGGAGAGCTTGACCCATTCCGCCGGCGCGTCGGGGTCGACGATCCGGTCGGCGCCGGCCTGCATGATGAACAGCGGCAGTTGCACGTGCTTGGCCTCGTCCCAGGCGGCGGCCATTGCCGAACGCATCGCAAAGTACCATCCCGCGGTGACCGACTTGCGGATCAGCGGGTCGCCGAGCCGCTGCGCGAGCGCCTCGGGATTGCGCGTCGTGTCGACGGGGTTCACGCGCGAGCGGAAGCGCGTGCGCGGCGCCACCAGCGACATCAGCTTTCCGGTGGCAATGGTTCGGCGCGGAATCGACACTTTGATACCTAGCAACGGCGACGTCATGACCAGCGCGGCAATGCGATCGGGAAACAACTGTGCGAAGCGCAGTGCCACCAGCCCGCCCATACTGTGTGCGACGATGGCCGTCGATTCGGGCGCGAGTCTGAAATAGCTGAAGATGATCTCCAGATCGTGCGCGTAATGCCGGAAGTTGACAACGTGCGTATTCACGCCACCCGAGCGGCCGTGCCCGCGCAGATCGGGCACCACGACGTTCCAATTGTACTGGATTAAGCAGCGGGCGACGTGCTCGTATCGCTCTCCGTGCTCGCATAATCCATGAACGATGAGAACGGTGCGCGACGCATCGCGATCGTCCGGAGAAAAGCGACGCACGAGCATCGGCGTAGAGTCGACAGCAACCAATTCCGTCTCGGTGCGGCGCATCTCGCGTGCATTCCCCCCAGCAATGGCCGCCTGAATCGCTCGTCCGGGCGTTGGATCCAGGTCGGCGCGGTCACTAGGAATAATATCGGCCGAAGCAGACGCCGTTCGCCATAAATGCTTTCGCGGCATTGCCATGGCGACGTGGGCGAGGTGGACAGATAGACGGCAGTGGAATGACGGACGCTGATCGACGTAGCGGCCACAAGGTTCGAGACAGCCGGACCTTACGCGGCCGGATTCTGGTCGCCGCTTTTGCAGACGACGCGACGCGCAGCGACTCACCAATCAGCGGCTGAAACGGCCAAGGGGCGGGGAACCTTACTTGCCAACGCCGAGCAGCTTTTCGACAGCCTTACGCAATTGTGTATCGCGCAGGTCGACGTAAGCGACTTCGCCCCGCTGATCGACAAGGTAGGTCGTGGGGATTTTGTCCGCACGGTAGCGCAGGCGGGTCTCGTCACGATCGGTGACGCTCAGCGAAAGCCGCCACGGCAGTTTCCAGGCCTTTTGAAACTCGTCGACGAACTCGCGCTGCTCATCGAGGCTGATGCCGACGACGTCGAAGCCCTTTTCGTGATATTCCTCGTACAACTGCTTCAGGGCCGGCAATTGCTCGATGCACGGTTCACAATCGGTGCCCCAAAACTCAACCAGCACGACCTTGCCCTTATAATCGGCCAGGTCGATCGCCTTTCCATCCAAATCACTGGTTCCCACGGGGGGCGCCGGCTTTTTGGCCAGTTCCAAATGGTTCAGCCGAAATTCGCAGAACTCGCGCACAAACCCGTTGAGGAACAGGCGGCTCAAGAGCGAATTGTAAATCTCCTTGGTGGCGGCGAAATCGCCGTGCAATTGGGAATGTTCGGCCAACATGACGCCGAATTCGAGGCTGTCGCTGGGGTTGCGGACGTCCGCGGTCTGCAGATGCGCTTGAAACGCCGCCATCGCATCTTGCAGTTTTCCCGACTTCGCCAGACCGATGCCCAGGACGCGATGAGCGAGGCCGCGCGAAGCCTGGCCTTCGGCGTCGCGCTTCAGGTAGTCTTCCGCAAAGGCGAGCAATTCAGGCTCGAGCTCGTAATTGGTCGCGGTGACGAAGGCCCAGCGATACGCCTGTTCGACGTCTGCGGCCTTTGGGTTTTTCGATACGTAATCGGCTACTGCGCGCAGCGATTCGCGGTTGTGCACTTCGAGAATCTTCGCAAAGCTTGCCGCCGCCTCGGCGGACTTTTCATCGGCAGCGGCATCCTTCTGCTGAAATGCAAGTCCCGTCCACGCAATCGCACACAAGCCAATCGCCGCGATTGCTTGCGGGCTCGAACAATATCGTCTCGGCATGGAGAATCCTTTTCAGCAAATCGGTGTCAGGTCAGCCGCCCCCCAGTTGATGATCGCGGTGCTCCTCAATTCTAGTGGCACTGAGAACCGTTCGGAAGGGTTGACGTCTTCATCAACGCCCAAGGGGGCGCGCACGTTTTGTCGACGGCCGTTTAGGCCCGTCGTTTACGGCGGGTGATGCAATCACATCAATGGGTGACTCTTAGCCTCGTTCACGAGGCTTGCAAATGGCTTCAGCCACCGCAATCGCACTCATGGGAATCCCCATAAATGGGGATAAGCTGATTCCGGCGCCTGCCCAGAAACCCGGCATGAATGCCGGGCCTGCAGGAGAACCAGAAGCAACGGACTCTGCGCGCAGCCACGCCCGAATAACGGGCTGCAAGCCGCGACGCCTCTTGCCAGACGACGTTCAAGTCTGGACAATCATAAATTGAAAGTCACCAATTCCGTTGACTGGGGGACCGCAATGGCTGATAAGCAACCGGTTGCAATCGATTCCCGTTGGATTCGCGTGGTGCGCTCACCCGTCGGTTACGCGGTCACGATTCTCACGGGCATATCGGTGAGCGGCTCTCCGCTTTTTCTTTATTGGGCGGGGCAGGGAAAGTTTGACAGTCTGCCGCTGTGGTTTTCGTTCCTGCAGTACGGCATCATTGCGCTGGGTTACGGCACGATGATATTTCACCTGAGCCTTTCTTCTGCAACGATGAATGCGATCCGCGTTGAACACCCAGCATCTGCTCGGCACCCCGCAAACCGAAGCGAATAACCGGAGCCGCCTGTGAGCGCCACCGTAAAACCGCCGCGTGCAGAATTAGCATACCCTTCGTCAGCGAAGCCAGCCGACCCGCCCGCCGCGCCCCATGCGCCGTCCAAACTTTTTAATTTGCTTTCCTCGTGCGGCGTGAGTTTTGCCGTGCATGCGCTCCTCTTTCTTGCACTCGCTTGCATTGTGGAGAACACGCTGGTCGAAGGCCGGTTGCTGTTGTCGAGCCAGATTTCGAACGCGGAACTTATTCCGCCTGAAGATTTCAAATTCGATGCGACGGCCTTTGACGCCATCGGCAACGACGGCGATCTGAACTCGGTCTCTACTGCATTGGCGGCGACAACGCACGGCTCGCGAAGTTCTCAGCCGCGAATCGAACAACAGATCAAGAGCTCGGCTGTCGACGTCCCTCATGCGTCTCAAGGGGAGATTTTCGAACCCGCCGAATCCGACGTCCTTGCGGCGGTTGAAACCACGGGCGCCACCGAGCATCCGGGCGGCGTGCCGGGCGCCATCGACCGCTTGACGTACGAGATCGCCGCCTCTCTTCGCGAACGCGAGACGCTGGTCATCTGGTTGTTCGATGCGTCGCTGTCGCTCAACGCGCGCCGCAGCGAGATCGCCGACCGGTTCGAAAACATCTACCGGCAACTCGGCCTGTTGAAAGTCGGCGGTAATGGGGCGCTCAAAACCGCGGTGGTCAGCTTCGGCCAGCACACGAGCATCCTTACGAAGGAGCCGATCGACGACGTCGGCGAGATTGTCGGCGCCGTCCGGGAAATCGAACCCGATGTTTCGGGCAAGGAGTACGTGTTCGACGCCGTTCAAGAGGCCGCCTCGCGCTGGAAATTGTACCGCACCAAGGAAAAACGAAACGTGATGGCCATTATCGTCACCGACGAGCGTGGCGACGACTTCGATCGTCTCGAAGCAACCATCGGCGGCCTGAAGAAACTGGGCATTCGCGTCTTTTGCGTAGGAAACGAGGCCATCTTCGGACAGGAAAAGCACTACGTCGATTTCACCGATGATCGCGGATTTCACTGGCCACGCGTGCCGATGGACCAGGGACCAGAAACCGCAGGGCTTGAACGATTGAGGCTGCGTTATTGGGACCAGGACGACGTCGAAGGACTCTCTTCCAGCTACGGGCCA
This sequence comes from Planctomycetaceae bacterium, assembly GCA_040903115.1. Lineage (GTDB taxonomy): Bacteria > Planctomycetota > Planctomycetia > Planctomycetales > Planctomycetaceae > JBBDVZ01. Next base: position 8,177 of record JBBDVZ010000002.1, on the reverse strand, counting down.
TACGCACTCACCCGCCTGTGCGCGGAGACGGGCGGCCTGTATCTCGTGGCAGAGGAAACCGGCGGCCCGCGTTTCGATCCCGAAGTCATGCGCGAGTACACGCCCGACTATCTCCCTGTCGAACGATATAAGAGAGAGCTGGAAAAGAATCCCGCCAAGGCGGCACTCGTGCAGGCCGCCATCGCCACCAGTGCCGAGGAGATCCCGCGGCCTCAGCTTCGTTTTCGCGCAGACACCGACACCAACCTGCGGCAAGAAATCAACGAAGCGCAGAAGCCGCTGGCGGTCCTCGATTTTCGCCTCAAGGAAATGCACGCCTTGCTCGACGCCGGCGAAAAACACCGCGATCGCGTGAAAGAGCCGCGGTGGCGGGCCGGCTACGATCTCGCGATGGGCCGCGTGCTCGCCATGCGCGTGCGTGCCTATGGCTACAACGTGGTGCTGGCCGCGATGAAGACATCGCCGCGCCCCTTCGAGAAGCAAGGCAACAACCTCTGGATCCTGGAACCCTCGACCGAAACGGATGCCCCGCCGCAAATCGTCAGGATGGCCGAGCGCGCCGTCGAGTACTTGCAGCGCGTCATCGCCGAGCACCCCGGCACACCGTGGCAGCTACTCGCCCAGCGTGAGCTCAGCGCGCCAATGGGTTGGAAGTGGCACGAAGGCTACATGGAAATTCCCAAGCCGGCTCCGCCCGCCGAGCCGATGCCGAATCGCCCGCGCCAGGAAACGCCCCGCAAGATCCTGCGCCCGGAACGCGGCGAGATGCCGAAGTTGTGAGCTGGTGCCGACCTGCCGGTCACTCAGGAGAAGCAAATTGAACCCTTCGAATTCGACCCAGGTCGATTCAAACCGGGCAAAACAGGTTTGGTCGGAATATCAGCAGCAACATGACGTGTCAGGGAGATTGGGACAAACCGCCGGAATTGACCCTGTCAGCGGCTGTATCTGGTTTGGTGACTCGATCCAAGACGTGATTGCTCAACGAGACACGGACGGAAGCGCAGCTCCCTTGTTCTTCATACGTGTGGGATCTCCAACCTATTATCGAAAGGGCGCTCACCGTTGATCGGCGGCATCGTTTCGGAAGATGGTATACCGGCAGTCGAGGTGGAGGTCGGTAGTCAACGCTGGCAGGCGATCATTGACACAGGCTTCAACGGCGAACTGGAACTGCCCGAGCGATTACGACCGCACGTGAACGCACAGTTCGTTGGCCGCGCGACGTCACTCCTGGCAGCAAATCAACGAATCGAGGAAGATGTCTTCCTTGTTGATTTTCCGTTCGATGGGCGCACGGTTCGAGGGCAAGCCACGTTCGTCGATGACGACGAGATCCTGATTGGCACGCACATGTTGAGGGATTATCGGCTGCGGATCGATTTTCCGGCCCAAACCGTCGCCCTTGAGAAGCCCTGATCGCGTCACCCGCCGCATCCCCCGCCCCGAACGCGGCGAGATGCCGAAATTGTAAATCCTGTTCCGAAACGTCACGAAAGGAGTCGTCATGGCACTTGATGCACGCAGGAGACAGAAGAAGGCAGAACACCGAAAGGCGAAGCAATCTGCGAAAAAACTCGCGATGAAACGGCGAGGCGAAAGCCGCGCGACGGAGACATTGAAGACCATAGGCTCAGCCTCCGTTTTGCACTGCTACGCGACTGATGACGTTTGGACGCACGGAATCGGCCAGGTCCTGGTAAGCCGGTCGTTGCCCGGCGACTGCGTAGCTGCTTCGATATTCTTGCTCGACGTCTTTTGCCTGGGTGTCAAGGATGCGACGTTCGACGTCGGTTCTCGGGGGCATTACGATCTGAACCTCTACGGCCGGTTGAGGTCGGCGTTCACTTTCACGAAGCTCCATCCGGCGTGCGCTCGAAAACTGGTCGAAGGCGCAGTCGCCTATGCCGCCGATCTTGGCCTCGCTGCACATGCCGACTACGGCAAAGCCAAGGTCATCTTCGGCGACATCGACCCAGGTGCTTGTGAGCAAGAGTTCGCTTACGGCCGAGACGGTAAACCGTTTTTCGTCGCAGGCCCTTATGACACCGCGGCGCGTTGCAAACGGATCGTCGATACCCTTACCAAACGTTGCGGCCCAGGCGGCTTCCATTTTTTAGTGCCGCAAGCAAACACCGAATTGCTGCCTCTTGAAGACCGGGCCCTTACGTTCGACGAGTGAGGAGGAACCGACGAGGCTTCGTTATCTGCCCAACGGCCATGATGGAAATATACAAGGGGATACATCGGATGATCCGGCGACGTAAGGAAATGACCGTAAATAGGCAATGACGCATTCTTAAAACTTCTTGTACTGCAGCCATTTGCCGTTCAGGTTGAGCACCAGCCGCGGGATGCCGGGCGGGTCTTCGACCTTCTCGATATCGACCGACATGTCGATCGCGCTCATGATTCCGTCGCCGAAGAGTTCGTGGGCCACGTCTTTGAAAACGGGACCATAGAGCATCACGGCTTCGTACAGGCGGTAGATAAACGGATCGGTGGGCGGCCACGGTTGCGCGGGTATGCGATGCGGCGCTTTCATCAGGACTGCCTTCGCGTCGTCCGGCAGCGAGAGGGCCTTCGTCAAGCCGTCCGCCTCTTCGGCAGTGGCCTGGCCGTAGCCGTAGACCAACATCGCCGCGTACACCGGGTTGCGACCGATCGCCTCGCCGAGCTGGGGCCACGACACGCCACGTCGATCTTTGTTTTCCAGGCCAACCGTTCGGACTTCATCTCGCGTCAACATCGCACGCTCCGCAGTTTGTTGCATTAAATCATCGGCCGGTGGAACTGGCGCGACTCTACTTGTAGGGTGGGTGAAACCCACCACGAACGTCTGCCTGCTTTCGATGATGGGTTTCACCCATCCTACACGGGCTTTTCCGCCAGAGCGCCGAACTGTCACTTGGATTGCTCGAGATAATCCGCATACGCCGCTTTGAGATTGATCGGCTGGTCGGCTGGTGAGGAGTGAATCAGCACGCCGAAGCGCAAGCGGAACTTTTCGCCCGGCTTGACGGTGACGCTGCTTTTGGGGCCGCCCGTCAATGCATTGCGGCCGAATGGATTGGCGGCGATGAATCCGTAATCGCGCGCGTGGTACCAACTGCGACGAAAGTTGCGCGGGTCGGGCATCAACGTGAGGCCCACGCGCTGTCCGTCGATCTCGCCGCTGTAGTCGACCCAGTCGGCCGTCGAGCCTCGAACTTCTTTCTCGTTTTGTTTTCCGTCGCTGGCCAGCATTCGGCCGTTGCCTCCCTTCACGCGCAACGGCGAAGCGACGCGAAAACCGAGCCCAAATTCCTCCTGGTCGCCAAAAGCGAACGGCGCGTTCGAACTGAATTCGGAGTCGTACAACAGCAAATAGCCCGCGGGCCGCATCGCGATCGTGTGCCGACACAACTCGCTGCAGATGGTCTTTTCGCCGCCGATGTAGCGGTTGCGGACCGCGAATATCAGCTTTCCGCCGTCAACGGTTGGCTTTTCGACGAATTCGACGTGTTCCACGCGGCCTTTGTTTCGCCAAAAGTCCGCGCCGTTGATGTCGCCGAACGCCAGCCAAATGCCGGGATGCAGTTCCGCATGGTCGGTCGGGTCGACGTCGGGGCGCGGCGGGTGATGCCGCGTGACCTGAATGCCGGCCGGCGAGCGCACGTTGGAAAAATACGGACGCAACGTCTTTTCGTCGCGGTACACGTATGTGGCGAACGGCTTGCCCGCGATTCGAATCTCGAGCTGGCCCGGCCGCTCAACGACTTTGATTGCCGCGGTTTCATCAGCGAGTGAGACAGCGGTGAAAAGCATCATTGCGGCACAAATTGCCGTCACAAAAGCGCCGCGGGTCAATGAACATTGCACGAATCAGCTCCTGAAAAACTTGCTGCGTGATTTGCGGATGACAAAAACCTTGCGCGCGTAACCCGTCATGTCAAGCTGCGGCAAAAAAAGTTTTGGAGGGAAATCCCAATTGACTGGGGAAAAAGTGTGAATCGAAACGCCGGCGCATTTTTGCGTTTGCGTTTTGCGATCGGCTTCGCGCATACTGTAGACGGTCAGTCATGCGTTTGCCATCAGTCGAGTCGCTTCTCTATTTTGAACAAGGAGTCGGCAATGGAACCTAACGATCTTTGTCCTGATTGCCAGGTCTCTTTACCCCATCACGTCACGCGGCGCCGTTTCGTGCAGACCATTGGCGCCGCGGCCGCGCTGGCTTCGCCGATCGCATCGCTCGCCAAAGAGGCCGACCCCAAGAAGCCGCAGTCTGAAACATTGGTGAAAAAACTTTATGACACGTTCACCGAGGTGCAAAAGAAGGAACTCTGTTTCGACTGGGACCACACCGACGAACGCGGCGTGCTCCGGACGCACGTCAACAACAACTGGCAAATCACCGACAAGTTCATCGCCACCGATTTTTTTACCAAAGATCAGCAGGACCTGATCGAGGCCATTTATTTCGGCCTGTACAATGTCGACTGGCACGACCGCATCCGCACACAGTTGCGTGACGATGCCGGCGGTTACGGCAAGCATCAGTCGATCGCGCTTTTCGGCCAACCGGGAACGGGGAAGTTCGAGTTTGTGATGACCGGCAGGCACCTGACGATCCGCTGCGACGGCGATACCACCGAGCACGTCGCCTTCGGCGGGCCGATTTTTTACGGGCATGCCGCCAAGGGCTTCAACGAACGGGCCGATCATCCCGGCAACGTCTACTGGCCGCAGGCGGTCAAGGCCAACGCGCTTTTCAGCATGCTCGACGGAAGGCAGCGCGAGAAGGCGCTGATTGCTAAGGCGCCCGCGGAGAACGAAGTGTTGTTTCGCGGCAAGAAAGAGACGATTCCGGGCCTGCCGGTCAGTGAGTTGTCGAAGGACCAGCGCGAGCACACGCAAGGCGTGTTGCAGGCGTTGCTCGAGCCGTATCGTCAAAGCGACCGCGACGAGGCCGCTCGCTGCCTTGCGGCCCAGGGAGGTCTTGACGATTGCCGTCTCGCCTTCTACAAATCGGGCGACATCGGCGACGACGGAGTGTGGGATATTTGGCGCCTCGAGGGCCCGTCGTTCGTGTGGCATTTCCGGGGCTCTCCGCACGTGCACGTCTGGGTAAACGTCGCCGACGATCCCAGCGTGAAAATTACTGCCGGCTGATCGCGTCAAATCCTACGGTGCCGCGGGCCGCATTCACGTCGCCCGCGGCGTCGATCGATGAATTGGGCCACTTCAAAACTATCTGCCTTGCCGGTCGACCGCTGTTTGTTGTAAGCTGCTCGCCGTCCCGTTCGAGGCGGCACAGTTCGCGAGCTTTGGTCTTTGAATTCCCTTTTCGTCGATTCCGCCGCACATTTCTGTCGCGGCTGATTCATAGATTGAGAGTGAACCGTGACACGAGAGATCACTTCGTCTCCGTCTGTTCGCGCCGCTGGATTCAATGTCTCGTCTCTGTCCGGTTCTGCCCCCTCCGTCCCGCTGACGCGTTTGTCGATGAACGAGGTGACCACCTTTCGCTGGTCGCTGTTCGACGACGTCAGCGGTTACCACGATGCCGGCATCAACGCCATCGGCATTTGGCGGCCGAAGCTCTCGGAATTCGGCGAAGAACGGGGCATCGACCTGGTGCAAGAGTGCGGGATGTCGGTCTCGAGCCTGTCGTGGGTCGGCGGGTTCACAGGCGCCAACCGGCAGTCGTTCGACGATGCGATTGCCGACGCCCGCGACGCGGTGCGAGTCGCCGACCAACTGAACGCCGACGCGGTTGCGGTCATCAGCGGCCCGCGCGCCGGGCACACGCGCAACCACGCGAAACGCCTGTTGGTCGATGCGCTCAAGGAACTTTCCGATGATGCCTCCGACGCCGGCGTCTATCTCGCGGTGCAGCCCATGCAGGCAAGGTTTTCGCAGGACTGGACGTTTTTGGATTCGCTCGACGAGGCCCTCGAAGTGCTCGACCTCTGCAATCATCCGGCGGTCCGCCTTGCGTTCGACACGTATCACCTTTGGTGGGAGGCCAATCTGTTCGAGCGGATCCGCGAAGTCGCGAAGCGAACCGCAATCGTTCAATTGAACGACTGGAACGGACCGCCGCGGTGCGCGTGCGACCGGCTGCTGCCCGGCGATGGGGCCATCCCGCTGGCGGAAATCATGCAGGCGTTCACCGAATCGGGTTACAGCGGGTATTTCGAAATTGGAGTCTGGTCCGAAGAACTCTGGAAGACCGATTACGACATGCTGCTGGCCGGCTGCATTAGCCGCTATTGCAGCCTCTGCCGCCAGGCCGCACCTCTCTCGACGCGTTGAAGCGCCGGCAGCCGAAGAAGCCCGGCTTTTTGGAAAAGCCGGGCTTCTGAACGTTGTTCGGACCTCTCAGGCGGAAGGTGGGCGACTGCCACGTGAATCCGACCTTCTGACGGTATCTGACCGAACCTGCCATAATGATTGGTCCGGGTGCCATGGCCACGGCTCTGCGTGGCCATGTCGTTAGAGGCATGCCCACCCAAAGCGGTGGGCATGGCACCCACCGTTTTCTGATCGTAAAAGTGGTGCCGGCGATGTCGCATGAGACGTTCACAATCGAAGAGTTGGCGCAGCATTTGGGCCGAAACCTGCGCGACATCGAAAAGCTCGCCAACCGCGGTCGCATTCCCGGTCGCAAAGTCGGCGGCGAGTGGCAGTTTCACGCGACCGAGATCGCCCACTGGCTCGAAGATCAGATGCGCGACTACAGCGACGAGCAGCTCGCCGTCGTGGAGGAGTCGCATCGTTCGACCGAGGTCGACGTCGATCAGCCCGTGACCAGCCTGCTCCGGCCCGAGACGGTTCAGGTTCCGCTGGAAGCACGGACCAAACGCTCGGTGCTCGAAGCGTTGGTGGAAGTGGCCGGGCGAACGTGGCAAATTTGGGAGCCGGCCACGGTGTTGCGGGCCGTCCTCGATCGCGAAGACCTCTTTCCCACGGGTTACGAAAACGGAGTGGCCATTCCACACCCTCGAAACCCCTTGCCCGACGCGCTGGGTGAATCCATCGTGGCTTTCGGCCGCACGATGACCGGCATCCCCTTCGGCGGACCGAGCCCGCTGTCCGACGTGTTCTTTCTGGTCCTCTGCCGCGACTCGCGCACGCACCTGCAAGTGCTGGCTCGGCTGGGTCGCATGTTGCAGCTTCCCGGCTTTCTCGACGATCTTCGCCGCGCGGAGACCGCGGCCGACGTGTACGACCGGCTCCGCGCCGCCGACGAACAACTCGGAAAGCATTGAAGATGGGTCGACGACTGAATCGGTCGTCGCTCTGAGCCGCTCGAAGGGCACTCCCCTCCCTTCCAGGGAGGGGTTGGGGGACTTCGGCGAGCTCAGTCGATTCGAGGGTCGAGACGCTCGAAGTATTCACATGTCTCCCAACCGCTACCCTCAAGATAGTAGTTTTGAAGCAGGCTCTAACACAATCGTGATCAGCAGCCCGGCTTTTCCGAAAAAGCCGGGCTGCTTCGACGTTCTACTCTAACAATCAGCCGTTTAGAGCCGGAGAGCGGGACGAAAACTCCCAGTCGTCCGCCAGCGCGCGGCTAAGCTCATCCAAGTCTTGAAATTCGGAGAGCAGTGCGTATTCATCGGAGAACTCGGCAGCTCGCTCCATAGAATCTTCGGCCGCACCCTGGTTCGCCAGTTGTCCACTCGCGGCCAGGTAATCGTTGAATGCGTCTCGCAGCTCTATCAACAAGTCGCCGTCGCGGAGCACAACCTGGTTGACCTTTTCTCCGCGAGTGAGTTGCTTGAGGATGGCTTGAAATCGAACCAACGGCCCCACGACCCGGTGCGTGATTTGAAGAGCGTCCCAAAAGACGAGCGGGGCCACCGCCAACGCGCAAAGCGCGAGCGACGAATTCTCAATCGCGAAACGCCCGTAGAGCGCGAAGAACGCGACTTGGGGCTGCCCAGGCGTCACGCCGGACGTTTGCCGCCAATAGTAAAACACGAACATCACATGCCACAGCACGATATGGTACGCATACCAGTACAAGCACAGCCGAGCGATCAATCGGCCTTGAATGGCGCGGCTGACAAAGACCTTTTGTCGCTGTTCGGTCGAAGCGGACATTGTTGGCTTCTTGAAATGACTAGAGGCAGTTTCAAAACTCCCCTCCCTTCCAGGGAGGGGACTTCGGCGAGCTCAGTCGAGTCGAG
>JBBDVZ010000001.1:0-14068 GCA_040903115.1 Planctomycetaceae bacterium | reverse complement strand
CCCTCTCCCCCTCTCGCTCTTCCCCCACCAGCCTCCGAATCGCCGCGTAATCGTCCGGCACATCCAGGTCCATCAACACCGCCGGGCTGTCGACGGCCAGCTCGGCGACGTCGGACGCATGGCGATGCAAGAGCGCGTTGAGCCCCTCGTTTGCCGCGAGTTGCGAAACTTCGGCGGCCAATTTCCAGCGAAAGATTGTGGGATGCCCGTGTTTGTTTTCGAGAGTCGGCACCAGAATGCGATCTCGGCCGGACAACCAACGTTCTATGAGCAGGGTCATCACGCTAGCGTCCAGCATTGGGTGATCGGCGGGAACGAGCAGCCAACCGTCATCGGGAGCCGGATGATGATGCTGGTCGATATACGCCAGCGCCTGTTCGACGCTGGTACGCATGTCGGGCGGGTCGACGGCAGGTTGCACAAGTGTTGCTCCGGCGGCCCGAACTTCCGATTCGAGCGCAACGTCGTCGCGGCGAACGACGACCACCCGTTCGGTAATTGCCGGATGATCGAGGACCGCGAGCAGGCGGGCGATGACGGTTTTCTCGCCCACCTTCAGCAGCAGCTTCGCTTGCCCCATCCGCCTGCTATGCCCGGCAGCGGGTATGACCGCGAAAAGACGTTGCGATGGCGTCATGGCGAATTCCGTCAATTTCACACTCAAAAGCAATGACTAACCGCAGAGCCGCAGAGGTCGCGGAGAAGAAGGAATACGATCCAGTCGAGTAGGGGAGGAGCGTGAGCCGCCTCCCCCCTCTTCAAACCGGACGTGCGGATTTCCCGCATCCGGCTTCCTCGAAAACGTTCCGTCGGAAGCATGCACAGTCAGTCCACACAGCGGCGTTCACAAGAACTGCAAGCCCAGGGCTTGCAGATGGGCGTAGAACGACTTGCCTCCCGGCAGACGGGAGGCGCGTTGACTCCAGCCGGTACACCCGGTCATACAAAGCGTAGAACCGGAGCTCCGGCTGCTGCTTGGCCTTTTGACTCAGCTTCCACCTCAGTTCAGAGACTTTCACCGGCATTGTCACGCCCGACTTCACCGCCGCAGCAGCGGGCAGGGAGTGGTCAGCGCAGTCTGCCGGCGAATCCTTCAGGGGACGGTTCCCGTCCAAGCGGTGCTCCTCTCATCTTGTGGAAACATGTTTTCGACAGGGGACCTTCGCTCGACCCGCCGCGGCGGGCGTCCTCACTACTACGCCCCCCTCCCCCTCCGACTCCCGGCCGGGCCAGTTGACGGTTATGGATTCCCCTTCTCTGTTGACTGGATCGGACACCCTCCGAAACAATCACCCCGCCGGGACTCCCAGGTTCCTCGACTGATCTGTCGGTGCCCGCTGTCCTCAACCACCCCGGTGGATCTGGTCGCTGCGTCTGCTCGTTGCTTCACGACCAGTGCTGGCTTCATCCAATCTGGAAGACTGACCACCCACGAATTGCGTAACGTGGCCGAATCGGGTTCACTTGCGTTACGGCTGGCACCTTCGTCTCACGGGGCTTCGACCGCCGGGTCGCCCCGACAACCGCCCGATCGACTATCTGGCGAACGAGCAATTCCCAAAGTCAGTACCTTTCAACTGACGAGACCAGCCAGGCTTCGCCTGGCGCACCAGATGTACGCAGACCGTCGGGTTCAGAGGCCGAGCACGTCGGCCATCGTGTACAGGCCCGGCCCTTGTGTGACGAGAAATTTCGCCGCTGCCAGTGCGCCGAAGGCATAGCTGTCGCGGGTGTGCCCGCGGACGGTGATGTCGATCGTCTCGCCCATCATGCCGAAAACAATCGTGTGCTCACCCACGTTGTCACCGGTGCGCAGAGCATGATACCCGATTTCGGAACGAGGCCGCTGGCCGGGACGCCCCTCGCGTCCGTGCACGTGGCTGGTCTGCCCCATCTCTTCCGCGACGATTTCCCCGAACCGCAACGCGGTGCCGCTGGGCGCGTCCTCCTTAAAGCGGTGATGCCGCTCGATGATTTCGACGTCGACGCCGTCAGAATTCGACTTCAACACACGAGCCGCGTCGCGAACCAGTTTCATCGTGAGGTTGACCGCCAGGCTCATGTTCGGCGCCAGGACCACGGGGGTGGCGTGCGACGCTTCCAGCACGGCCTCGCGCTGTTGTGAAGTCAGCCCCGTCGTCGCCGCAACCAGGGCGATTTGTCGCGAGCCGCAGATGCCTGCAATTGCCGCGAGGCCGGCGGGTGTGGAGAAATCGATGATCACATCGCAGTGTTGGGTCAGTTCGGCGGCAATGGGCACGTCGATGCGTCCGATTCCCGCCACCTCGCCCGCGTCGCGCCCAATGGCCGGAGAGGATGGCGCTTCCAAAGCCGCGGTTAGCGAGAGCTCGGGGTCGCCGTGAACCAGCGTGACAATCCGCTGCCCCATGCGCCCCGCAGCGCCGTTGACTCCAACTCGAATCGAATGACTCATATTTGTATTAGCTTTCAGCGATCAGCGGTCGACAAAGCCCTAAGCACGAATGTCGAAAGAAGGCCCAAAGCACGAAGCACAAAACACAAAATATTTTAGTGCTTAGGATTTCGTGCTTCTTTCGACATTCGTGCTTCGTGCTTTTTTCAGCACTCTCAGGTCGCCGCCTCCCTGTGTACCGTCTCGGGCGAAAAGGCGGGCAGGCAGATGGCGATGTAGTCGGCTCCGGCGTCGGTTGGCGAGCCGTATTGAATCCATTCTCCCCGATGCGCGACGACCGCCTGTCCGGCGCCAACGTCGATCGTACCGCCGGCATGCGTCACCCTCAACAGACCGCTCAGCACAAGCGTGTACTCGTCGAAGTCCGGACGCTGTGCCGGCTCGACCCAGCCGGGCGGGCTTTGCATCCGCGCGACGCTCAAGTCTTGGTTCCCCGAATTAACACGGCCAATGTACTCGCTGATGATCTTAGGCTTATTTCCCGCCGCGGCAATCTGCGTTGGCTGTTCGATGAATGTTGGCATGGGACGACTCCGAGGATTTGAGTGGTATTCGAATTCAACATCATTGATTTGATTTCGCTTCGATTGCGCGAATCGCGGCCGACAGTTCTGCAGCAACGTGAGCGATCTCTTCATGTTCCAATCGTGCGCGCATGCAGGCGGCTTCCTGCGGTCCGCCCAATCGGCCGATCGCCCAGGCGGCCGCACCGCGAATCAACGGTTCCTTGTCATCAAGGCGCAATGTCAATGCGGGAAGTGCGCGCGTATCGCCCGAGTTGCCGAGCACGATCGCGGCGTTGCGTAACAGGCCCGCCCGTTTCGGCCGCCATAGCGGAGTATGTCGAAATCTTTCACGGAACTCATCGTCGGAAAGTCCGAGCAGCGCGATGGCATCGGCGGGATACAGATCGGGCACAGGATCGAAGGCGGGCTCATCACTCCGCGGGGCCTTGTTGTTCCAGGGGCAGACGTCCTGGCAAATGTCGCAGCCGAACAGCCAATCGCCCATGCCAGGACGCAGCTCGGCGGGAATCGGCCCGCGCAGCTCGATCGTGAGATACGAAATGCACCGCCTCGCATCGAGCACGTACGGTTCGGGGAACGCATCGGTCGGGCATGCGTCGAGACAGCGGGTGCATGTTCCACAATGAGACGTCTCGTGCGGCTCATCATATTGGAGCGTCTGATCCGTCAGCAAAGCCGCCAGGAACAGCCAGCTTCCGGCTCGCTTGTTGATCAGCATGGTGTTCTTGCCGAACCAACCCAATCCCGCGAGTCGTGCGAAGTCGCGTTCCAGCAACGGAGCGGTGTCGACGACGCAGCGCGTGCGGCAGCCGGGGCGCTGTTGGTGCATCACGTCGGCAAGCTGCTGCAACTTTTTGCGAATCAAATCGTGATAGTCGACCGATCCCCAGGCGTATCGGGAAACGCGTGCCGACCCGGGTTCGCTCGCCGGAGTGTCGGCGGTGCGATAGTTGATGGCGAGCATCACGATGCTGCGAACCGACTCGAGCACGCCGCTCGGGTGAGCATATGCCGCCTCGCGACCGCCGATGTACGTCATCTCGCCGTCGTAACCGCGATTGAGCCATTCGTGGAAGGCCGACAGCCCGTCGGGCGAGACGGCCGGAGCGATGCCGGACAATTCGAAACCAAGCCGCCGCGCTTCGGACTTGATTGCCGACGAAAGCTCGGCGTCGTTCATGAGCGCGATCGAAACGGTGTGTTGCATCGCAAACTCCCCTCCCTTCTAGGGAGGGGCCGGGGGAGGGTGTAGTTGATTGCGGATTGGATCAAATGCGGAATGCGGAATGAGATTTCGAGCCGCGGGGTTAATCCCCGCGGTCTTCGGCCAAAGTCACCAAATCGCCATGTCCAATTCGCGTTCCGCCCTGTTTTCCCGTGTCGCCGCGTCGCTGCGTCGCTCCTTCACCCCCCTCTCAACCTCTCCCCCGCTCAATCACGCATTGACGTGCCGCATTTCCGCCCATTGCGTCCGTCCGATTTCGAGAATCTTCGAGTCGGGCCATTTCTCGAGTGGCGTATATCGCGGATGGCGGACCGTTTTGAAGGGATCGTTGCGGGCCGCATTATAACAGCAGATGAACGCCCAGCGCGGCTCGTCGCTTTTGTTCTGATCGGAGCGGTGCATCAGGTTGCAATGAAACAGGATGGCTTGCCCCGGTTCCATCTCGCAGTACACGAGCTCCAGCCGCTCGACGGCCACTTGCACGCGTTCGGGGTCAGCTCCCGTCTGGTCTCCCACCTTGCCATGATCGACGCGGCCCATCAGGTGCGATCCCTTGAGCACCTGCAGGCAACCGTTGGCCTTGGTGGCCCGGTCGACGGCGATCATGCAACTGGCCAGCAGCGGAAACGGGCAACAGTAGTTGTACCAGTACCCGTAATCCTGATGCCAAGCCCAAGCGCCCCCCTCTCGGGCATCCTTGAAGATCATTTTGTGGTGATAGTGATAAACTTCGCCGTCGAGCAGCCGCTCCATCGCGTCGACCAGGCTTTGCGAACGCACGATGGCCCCGTAAATGTCGTCTTCGGGCAGGTCGTTGCAGACGGTGATTTTGACCGTGCCCCCTTCTCCGTCGGCACGATTGTCGGCCACCGCCTGAAGTTCACGATCGGCCCGGGCAATGTCGCCGAGAAGTTTGACTTCTTCGCGGTTGAGAAGTTGATCGACAACAACGAACCCGTCGCGATAATACGCGGCCAGTTGTTCGTCGCTAAGTCGAAAGGCAGTCATGGGGAATAGCTTTCAGCAATCAGCTTCTTACTCCCCTCCCTCTCAGGGAGGGGCTGGGGGAGGGTGACAGCGTTCGAGGGTCCCATCGGCTCATGTATGTCTTGCATTGTACGTTCTAACTTGATCGCTCGTTTTCACCCCCACCTCAGTCCTCCCCCTAAGAGGGGGACGAAGGAAATCCGAATGTCCAAAGCCCGAAAAGTTTTGTGCTTCGTACTTTGGGCCTTCTTTCGACATTCGTGCTTAGTGCTTCGGATTCTCTCATGCCTTCCGTATCTTCTCGCGCCCTTCCGCCACGTTCTTGGTGGCGTTGCGTGTGTCGACGATCAGCCTCGCGTGCTTGACGATGAAGTTGTAGTCGTACGCCGTGTGATCGGTCGCGATCAGCACGCAGTCTTGGGCGGCGAGAAATTCGGGCGTCAGTTCGGTGCTCGACATTTCGGGCACGTCGTGGTGCCGCATCCGCGGCAGCCGCGGGATGTGCGGATCGTTGTAGGTGAGGATGGCCCCGCGCTCGCCCAGCAAGTCGAGCAATTCGAACGACGGGCTCTCACGCGGGTCATCGACGTCTTTTTTATACGCCATGCCGAGAATGCAGATGCGGCTGCCCTTGATGGGCTTGCCCAGATCGTTGAGGAACTCGGACAGTCGCGTGACGACATACGTGGGCATTTGCGAATTGACTTCGCCCGCCAGCTCGATAAAACGCGTCGTCATCCCCTGCTTGCGCGCGAGCCACGTGAGATAGAACGGATCGATGGGGATGCAGTGCCCACCCAAGCCGGGACCGGGGTAAAACGCCTGAAACCCGAACGGCTTGGTCTTGGCCGCATCGACCACGTCCCACACGTCGATTCCCATGCGGTCGAACAGCATTTTCAACTCGTTGACGAGCGCGATGTTCACCGACCGGTACGTGTTCTCCAAGATCTTGCACGCCTCGGCCACCTCGGGGCTCGCCACCGGGATGACTTTGACAATCGCCCGGCTATACAGGGCCTCGGCCAGCCGGCTGCTGTTTTTGTCGATGCCGCCGACCACCTTCGGGATTCCAGCAGCCGTGTAATCGGGATTGCCGGGATCTTCGCGCTCGGGGCTGTACGCCAGAAAGAAGTCTTCGCCGGACGCCAACCCGCTTTCGGCCAGAATCGGCAGCACGACGTCGCGCGTTGTCGTCGGATAAGTCGTGCTTTCGAGCACGACAAGTTGTCCGGGCCGCAGCGCGGCGGCAATCGACTTCGCCGTGTTCTCGACATAGCTCAAGTCGGGATCGCGGCTGTCGGTCAGGGGCGTCGGCACGCAGATCAGCAATGCATCAGCCTCGCGCAGCCGCGACATGTCATCAGTCGGTTCAAACCGGCCTTCGCGCGTCCACTTAGTGATGGTCGCCGTCTCGACGTGCTTGATGTAACTGCGACCGGCCTTCAGGGCGTCAATCTTCTGCCGATCGACGTCGAAGCCCATCGTGCGAAAGCCCGCCGCCACGAAAGCATTGATCAGCGGCAGTCCGACGTACCCCAAACCAATCACACCGACAATGGCAGTTTTGCCGGTGATTTTTTCTTCGAGCTGCTGGAAGTGGCTCATAATCGAGATTATCGAGGAACTCGACGGGGCAGTCAAAGAAGCCCGGCTTTTCGCAAAAGCCGGGCTTCTGGCAACGCTGCGCGCGGGATCATATCACCCGGTCCCGGCGCGTGCAAGAACCTGGTGGCCGGCGACTCTTCGGCCAAAACCGCCCCGCGTGCCTGCTAGACCACACGATTTGGCCGTTCGATGCGCAGTGATACAATGTCCGTCATGGAAATTGAACCCAGACGGATTGAAGTCATCGATGACGCCATGGCGGAAGTGCTGCGCCGCAAAACGCCCGCCGAGCGGTTGGCGATTTCACATGGAATGTGGCGGATGGCCAGAGATATGATTCGTGCCGTCCTGCGGCAAGAGCACCCTGATTGGGACGACGAGCAAATTCAGCGGGAGACGGCAAGAAGGCTTTCGCATGGAGCCGTTTGAACTGCTGCCGTACCTTGTGCAGACGCTCGAGCGCTTGCGGTTGCCGTATCTGATCACCGGTTCGACGGCCACCAGCCTCTACGGCGAGCCTCGCTTTACAAACGACATCGACGTCATTGTTGATCTGCGGGAGCAACAGGTGGCGGCGTTTTGTGCGGCCTTTCCTGATCCGGAATACTATCTCAGCGAAGTCGCCGTCCGAGAAGCAATCAAGCAGCACCGACAGTTCAACATCATTCATCCGACGTCGGGGCTGAAAGTTGATGTGATTATCCCGAAAGACACTCCGTTTGATCGTAGCCGGCTATCGCGCGGTATCCGGTTGGCCGCCGGCCCCGGTTACAATGCCTCATTCGCGTCACCGGAAGATGTGATCGTCAAGAAGCTCGACTTTTTTCGACAAGGCGGCTCGGACAAGCACCTCCGCGACATCGCCGGCGTCATGAAGATCCGAAGAGATGAGTTGGATCTCTCATACATCAATCATTGGGCCACCGAATTAGGCTTGCTCGACGTTTGGGCAGCCGTGCTGAAGCGAGTCAACGGTGGGGCAGTTAATGCCTCTGGCGAGTAGTACCTCACGGTTCCGTTCCCAATGCTGCGCAGATCAGTTCCTTGTCGTTGCGCACGAATATGTGGCGGTTGGCATAGGATGGAGGCGACCAGGCGAACTTGCGGCCTCCGAATGGGTACGTCGGCTCCAGCAAGGGCGCGCGGCTGGTTTCTTTGTAGCCTGCGGGCGTGAGTTGTGCTCGGATCAGTTCGCCGCGGTCGTTGTAGAGCAGGAACGATTGGCCGTTGGGGGTGAGATGGATGCTCGCTCCGCTTCCCAGCTCGGTCGCCTTGTCGGTTTCCCAAACTTGCTTGCCCGTGCTTGCCTCAATGCAGACCAAGTGCCCCGATGACTTGGCCGAGTAGAGAAAGTCGCCGCGAAACAATGCGGTCGAGGTGTTGCTGAGGTTTCGCTTGGAGGCGGCTCGCGATTGCGGCCAGAGCACCGTCGCGGCGGGTTTGTCGGAGTCGAGTTTCAACATCAGTCCTCCGACCAACAACAAGTTGTCCTTGATCACAGGCGTCGAAACCGCAAACTCTTCGGAACTGCTCGTCGGCTGGCGCCAATGGGTCTTGCCCGTCGCGGGATCGAGCGCGGTGACCGACTGATACGTCCAAACGATGAGCTGTCGCGTGCCGCCGGCGCCGATGACGATCGGCGAGCTGAAAGTTGCCTGCTCGTCGAGCGCCGACCAGACCTTGTTGCCGGTTTTCTTGTCGAATGCGATCACGCACGCGCCAGGCTTCGCGCCGACGCACACGATCAAGAGGTCGCCATCGATCAACGGGGAAGCCGTGCATTCCAAGTTTTGTCCCGGATATTCGGCCCGCAAGTCCTTCTTCCAGACGGTCTCTCCTTTGAGGGCATCGACGCAGCAGACGTTGCCGAACGGGCCCATCGTGAAAATCTTTCCGTCTTGATAGATGGGCGTTGCGCGCGGGCCGAGCGGGCTGGCTTCATCGTAGGCCCAGTCCGGGTAGTCGACGTCATTCGCATACGTCCAAAGCGATTGACCGGTCGCTTCGTCGAACGCGTGGAGCCGCTCGTGCGCCTTGGGACGGACCAACTCGGTATCGGTGATGTAGACGCGCCCCCGGACGACAATGGGAGTCGAGACACCCACGCGCACCGGCGCCCGCCAGCGGACCGTCAGTCCGCCAGGCGGAAACGCTTCGAGGATGCCCGTCTCGTTCCACTGCCCGTCGCGATTCGGCCCGCGCCACTGAGGCCAATCGTCGGCCTGTAGAGAACCCGCGAGAATCAAGGGAACGATGAATACCGAAGTAAAGCCAATCCTTGCTGGGAGGACCATCGACCCGTTCCTCGAGAGAATCGTCATTGCGCCGATGCTCCGACCGTGCTGATTTGGCCGGTCACCATCACTCGCTCCGGGGGCTCGCAAAGCCTCGACCCCGGCCACCCCGCCCGTTACGATCAGCATCATACGGTATTTGAGACCGCCATTCGAAATCGACGAAATTTGCGTCAAAGAATCCCATGCAGCGGCCCACCGGGGGCTGCCAGGCGGTCGACACGCCTCGACACTGCGGGATCCTCAATCAGCGGCGGGGCATGTTGGGGTTTGATGCGGGCGTCGATCACCAGTGAGCCTTCGCAGCCCCAGTGCTTTTGATGCATGAACGCGCCGATTCCGTCGACGTCGGCAGCGGGGTTCGAGCGGGTGAACGTGACCCATAACAGATTGTTCAACGTGCGCGCGGCAAATTCGCTGTCGTCGACCAGAACGATCAACGGAAATCGATTCACCGGATGACTGGCGTCGAAATGTCGACAGAACCGCGATACTGCTGGGTCGATGCCGTCGGGTCCGGCGGAGAATCGCGGGCCCTGAACGACTAGCACGCCTGGCAGCCCGCCGAGGCGCGGCTCGGAAAATCCCTCGGGCAGCGGCAGCGTCGATGGAAGCTGAGCCGGCAGTTCTCGTTTCACCGGGCCAGCGGCGGCGATGACGAGTTTCGAGCCGGCGTTGAGTCCCGTGCCGGAGTAGTCGAGCGTGTCGATTGTGGTGCGCGTCTCGAAATGCAAATCGTTCCGCCAATCGACGCGCGACAACACGTGCGCGAAGAAGGCGGGAATGTCTTCGACGTCGAGACCCGGATCGTCCTCATGGGCGACAATCAACAAATACTTGGCCAGCGACAATTGCCCCTGCCCTAGCAGCGCGTGCGCCTGCGTGAGCAGCTCTTGCGGCTTGCGGTCGCGCGTGTAGGGCACGTATCGCTCGCTGCCGACGGCCAACAGCAGCGGGTGCACGCCGGCGGCGTCGACCGCATGCACCGCCTTCACGCCGGCCACCACGCTGGGAATGATCGGGCCGGTGAGCTCGTGAATGATCTTGCCGAACGACGTGTCCTCTTGTGGCGGACGGCCGACGACCGTGAACGGCCAAATCGCTCCGTCGCGGTGATAGACGTTCTCGACGTTGAGCACCGGGAAATCGTGCGTCAGGCTGTAATAACCCAGATGGTCGCCGAACGGCCCCTCCGGCAGAACCAACTCGGGATCGACCGTGCCGGTGATGCAGAAATCGGCTTCCGCGTAAATCGGCAAGCCGTCGCTTCGCGAAATCATCGGCACCGGCCGACGCCCCAGCGCGCCTGCGAACATGAGTTCCGAGAGTCCTTCCGGCAAGGGCATCACCGCGGCCAGAATCATCGCGGGTGAGCCACCGACAAACACGTTCGCCCGAAACGGCACTCCCTTTTCGATCGCGGTGGCATGATGCACGCCGATGCTGCGATGAATCTGGTAATGCAGCCCGACCTGCTGGTTCGCCTTGTATCGCCCGCCCGACATCTGCACGCGGTACATACCCAGGTTCGAGCGCGCGAGGCCGGGCGAATGAGCGTCTTCGGTGTACACCATTGGCAGCGTGATGAACGCGCCGCCGTCATCGGGCCAGGAGACGAGTTGCGGAAGTTGATCGACCGTCGCGCGATTCTGAAGCACCGGTCCCGAGCGGCAGCGGCGGGGGCGCATCGACCATGCAGGTTTCAGCACGTCGCGGTATCGCAGGGGATGTTTGAAAAAAGCCGCCGGTTCGATCTTCAGTTCGATGAGATGCCTCACGGCCGCCAGTGCGTCGCGAAACATAAAACGCGTGCGCTCGATGGTGCCGAACAGGTTGCTCACCATCGGGAACTTGCAACCCTTGACGCGGGCAAAGTAGATCGCCGGCCCGCCAGCGGCACAAACGCGGCGTTGAATTTCGGCCGCTTCGAGCCTCGGATCGATCTCGGCGTCGATGCGCACAAGCTGTCCGCTGCGTGCGAGGTCGTCGACGCATTCTTTCAAGTTGCGATAGCCCATCGTGTCCTCGGAAAGTCAGCAGCGCCACACCGACGACGATTCGACATTATAGAAGCGGACGGTGGGAAGCACGAAGCACGAATGTCGAAGGAAGCACGAAGCACGAAGTCCGAAGGTTTCCAGGCTACCCACGAATGACACGAATCGACACGAATCGGATTGTCGCTGTCCCCAAAATTCGCGCCGATTCGCGAGATTCGTGGGCCTTTCAACCGGCTCAATGGGCCTTCGGTTGTCGCTATTTGCGCTGGAACTCTACAATTCCGCCTTTTGCCGATCTCCCTTTTGAACGATGATGAACGTATGGATTGGGTTAACTTACTTCTGTTGCTGTTGCTGTGTGCCGGGCACGCGGAGGTCCTCGCGGCGGCCGTCAACCGGCTGCATGCCCGGCCGTTTGGCGAACGCAGGTTGAAGCAGTTTCGGCGGGTCTACACGATCGTGCTGCTCGCCTTTCCCGTGGCGCTCTTGTGGTTCGTCGGTCTGCGCGGGCCGGCTTTGCTGCGCGGCGGAGAATGGAGAGACGTGCCGGTCGGTTGGACTTTGTATCTGGCCGCGTGCGCTGTCGGAGCAACTTCGTTGTTGATTGCCGGTCTTAGCCGCGCTCTCCGAAAAGTCCCGCAGTGGCAGGTCTCCAATCACTCGCGCACGATCGACATATCGCAACGACTCGGGTCACCGCCCGTGGGAAGCGGGCCGTACCGGTTACTCGCGCAAATCCCGTTCAACGAGGTTTTCCAGGTTGAAGTCTCCGAGAAACATTATCGCCTGCCTCGCTTGCCTCGAGAGTTGGACGGGCTTTCCATTTTACATCTGTCCGATCTGCATTTCCGTGGCACTCCGGGCCTGCCCTACTTCGAGCAGGTGATCGAGCTGGCATCTGAGCTGCGGTGCGACATGATCGCCTTTGCCGGCGACTTGCTCGACAATCCCAAACTCATCCAATGGTTACCCAACACGCTGGGGCGATTGTCGGCTCCGCTGGGCTGCTACTTCATCCTTGGCAATCATGACTGGTATTTGGATCCCGCTGCGATTCGCGCCGCCGTTCGAGACTTGGGTTGGCAAGACGTCGCCGGCAAGACCGTCGAGATCGAACATCGCGGACAGTGGCTGGTGATTGGCGGGACCGAGCTCCCGTGGATGGGCAAGCATCCCGACTTTTCGACGGCGCCCGCGGACGCGTTTCGGATCCTTGTGAGCCACACGCCCGACAACATCGCGTACGCACGAAGTCAAAACGTCGATCTGATGCTTTCCGGCCATAATCACGGCGGCCAGGTGCAGTTGCCGCTCATCGGCCCCGTTTTCGCGCCCAGTCGGTTTGGCGTCCGCTACGCCGGCGGCGTCTTCGAGCATGAGCCGACGCTGCTTTATGTGTCCCGCGGCATATCGGGGCGGCGTCCGCTGCGCTGGAACTGTCTGCCCGAATTGACAAAACTGGTGCTGCACGCCGGGTGATGCACCGATTGTTTCAGGCCGGAGCGACCGTCATGTCGACGAAATCGTTGCGACGAAGTTTCGGCTATGCGCTGTGCGGAATCGCGACGACCCTCCGCAGCGGCCGCAATGCTCGCATTCAGTTGGCCATCGCCGTTGCCGTGGTCGTGCTGGCATTTTTGCTGCGAGTCTCGCGCGGCGAATGGGCCGTGCTGGTCCTCGCAATCGGCCTGGTGCTGGCGGCCGAGTCGATCAACACGGCGATTGAAGGCGTGGTCGACCTGCTTTCGCCCGAGCATCACGCGCGGGCCAAGGTGGCCAAAGACGTCGCCGCAGGCGCCGTGCTGGTAGCGGCCATTGCCGCGGCGATCGTAGGCCTCCTCATCCTGGGCCCGCCGCTGTATGAATGGTTGATTCAAAGCCCGCCGGCCGTGCAGTGATGCAAAACTGTGCAAACGCCGTTGTTGGCACTGCGTCGCTCGGCCATTAAACTGGAGAGATGTCCCAACCCGCCACTTGAGCCCTCCGCAATGTTCCGTCGACTTGGCAGCTCGAAACTCCCGTGCATCCTGTTTGCAGGCGTGTGCGCGCTGACTGCGACGCTCTGCGGCGAGGAAGTCGTTGCACCGAAACCGGCATCTCCCCCCGCCGACGTCCCCGCCGAACATGCGCAAAAAATGGCCAAAGGCCTGGCGATGTTCACAAAACAGGTGCGCACGATTCTGGTCGATCGCTGCGTGAAGTGTCATGGAAAGGACGCGGTCGAAGGCAAACTCAACCTGGCGACGCGCGAAGGGCTGTTGCAAGGCGGCGCGACCGGTCCGGCAATCGTCATTGGAGATGAAAAAAACGTCGTCTTCGACCGTGCGCGCGACAGCCTGCTCTATCGGCTGATCACGCATGCCGACGAACCGCACATGCCGTTCGAGGAAGACAAACTGAGCGACCAGCAGATTGAAATGCTGGCAGCTTGGATCGATCAGGGCGCGCCGTACGACAAGCCGCTGATCGAAAACATCACCAGCGCCGACGCCTGGACGAAAACCGTTCTGGATGATAAAGCCCGCGCTTTCTGGGCCTATCGGCCGCTCTCAAGAGTGGCGCCGCCTGCGGTGAAAAATCCGGACGCGTGTCTTTCGCCGGTAGACAACTTCGTCGAGTCGAAGCTCGAGGAGCGCAATCTCGAGCCCAACCCGCAGACCGACCGTCGTCACCTCATTCGCCGCGCGTATTTCGATTTGATCGGCTTGCCGCCTGAACCTGATGACGTCGACGCGTTCGTTGGCGACGCTTCGCCCGATGCGTACTCGCGACTGCTCGACCGCTTGTTGGCGAGTCCCCATTACGGCGAGCGCTGGGGCCGCCATTGGCTCGACCTGGCCCGCTTCGCGGAGAGCCATGGCTTCGAACACGACTACGATCGCGAAACCGCCTACCATTATCGCGACTTTGTGATCGAGGCCCTCAACGACGATAGGCCGTACGACCAGTTCGTCAAATGGCAGCTTGCCGGCGACGAGCTCGCTCCCGACAAC